>WHSR01000027.1 GCA_009379995.1 Streptosporangiales bacterium | reverse complement strand
GACTTCGCCCGGCGCGACCAGCGCAGCAGCGTCTCCCGCTCCTCCCCCGACAACACCAGCGGCTCTTTCGGGCGGCCACGTCCAGGCATGACAGAGACCGTACATTATCTCGTCGAACTTCAGGCGCAGGACACTAGGAGTCACCATGCGAATCAAAGCAATACACCTGACCAGCGCCTTAGCTCTGACGCTGCTTTTAGCCGCGTGCGGTGGCGGCGAACAGCCTCCAACCTCAGCCGCAAACCCCACCGGCACCCCAACCCCGACACCAACCGACACCAGCGACCCCCGCCCCGCCGGCGTGCCGGCCCGAGGCCAGCAGGTCGAGATCGCATACACCATCGGCGGCGACACACTGAAACTCAGCGCAACCGAGCCTGGCCGGATCCTCCGCTCCGCCGAGCAAATCACGGTGCGGCTACTCGCGATCGACGCCCCACAAACCAAACGCTCTACCGAATCGGCGCAGTGCTACGGGAAGCGGGCCACCCGCGCGCTGAAACGGCTACTGCCGAGCGGATCGCAGGCGTGGGTACAGCGCGACGAGAAACTGCGCGACCAGCACGACCGCTACCTGCTGTACGTGTGGAACAACGACGGCGTATTCGTCAACCTGCGCACGGCGCAGCGAGGCTACGCCAACGCCGTGCCCAATGCGCAGAACGACCGCTACTGGGACCGCATCTTCGGCGCCGAACAAAAAGCACAGCAAGCCGGCAAAGGACTGTGGGGATCCTGCGACCACTTCGGCGCCCCCGTCGAACCGCCCAAACCACCGGCGCCACCCGCACCGGACCCAGACCCGGCTATCCCCGACAAACCCAAGAGCGACCGCAACTGCGCACCCGGCTACTCGCCGTGCGTACCCCCCTACCCCCCGGACAAGGACTGCCAAGACGTCCTCGGCCCAGTGATCGTGACCGGCAGCGACCCACACGACCTGGACCGAGACGGAGACGGCATCGCCTGCGAAACGTAGAAATACGACAGCTGCCCCGCCCCTCTGCAGAACACAGGGGGCGGGGCAGCTGTTGACCACAGGAACTCCACTGGTACGTCGACGCGATCGCCGACCTTGTTACGGCGCGCGGCCCTCCACTACGGCGGAGCACCGCGCTCCGTATATCGCCGTATATCGCCCTGGAACGCGCCTGGGTGTAGAGGCAGAGCCAGCCGCGTCCGAGGTCACCTGCAACGCGGTCGGCTCGCCCGAGGACGTCTGCCCAAACGACACCAAGAACAACGATGCGAAACAGAGGCGATCGTCCTGCGGTACTCGGCCCCCCGGGGGCGGGCGTTCGGCGTCAACCGGGCAGCGGCGCAGGCGAAGCGAGGTGTTGTTCGATCGCCGCGACCGCGCGGCCGAGGCCGTCCTCGGCGCGTAGTCCCTCGCTGACCCGCACCGTCTCGCGCCGGATCTGGGGGTCCGTGCACGCCTGATTGATGGCGGCCGCGAGCCGCGGCGCGGAAAGCTGGCAGCGTGGCAGCGGGTCCGGGCCGCCGGCAAGCTCGCGCACCCTGCTGGCCCAGAACGGCTGGTCCGCGAAGAACGGCACGACCACGCTGGGTACCCCCGCCCGCAGCGCGGCCGCTGTCGTTCCAGCGCCGCCGTGATGGACCACTGCGGCCGTCTTGGGGAAGAGCCAGTGGTAGGGAACGTCGGGCAGGTGGAGCACGTGGTCGCCGGTCGCATCGGACTCGAGGGTGCCGACGAGTATCCCGCGCCGGCCGGCCAGCCGCAGCGCCTCGACCGCGATCGAACCGAGCCGTGCGGGGTGCCATGTCGCCATGCTGCCGAAGGTGACAACGACGGGTGGCTCGCCGTCGGCGAGGAACCGCGTCAGCTCCGCGGGCGGCCTCCAACCCACGGGCGGGTCGCGGAACCAGTACCCGGTCAACTGAAGCCAGTCGCCCCAGTCGGCGGGACGGGGCACCACCGACTCGCTGAACCCGTAGATCACCGGCCGGCGTTGCTTGTGCTGAAGACCCATAGGTGTCCCCCACCGGATCGGGGGCAGCCCCAACGCGATCCGCGTCCGGTTGGCCTTCCGCTGGAAAGGTCGCCAGGACGCCTGCTCCAACAGAAGGTGGGTGAACCGGTTGTACGGACCCCCGAGAAACCTGGCCCGCGGAAACCCGACGGCGGGAAAGGCGCTGGTGCGGCTCTTCGGCCACAGCGAAACCATCAGGCTGGGTACGCCTCGCTGCTCGGCGACGTAGCCGACATTGGCCAGCGGGGTGAACAGCAGCGCGTCGGCGTCGTCGGCGGCGCTCAAGGCATCGCCGACCAGCTGCTCTATGACCGGTTCGATCAGGCGCCGCAGACGCAGCAGCTGCCCGCCGATTCCCCCCTCCCCGCCGATCATCCTGCGGCCCGGCTCGTTCCCGACGACGTTCGAGGCGTGCGGGCCGACCGGGGCGAAGTCCAGCCCGTCACCCCGCACCATGGCCTCGAACTCGGGGGACGTGGCGACGCGAACCTGGTGCCCGGCGCGGGCGAGAGCGCCTCCGAGAGCCACGAGCGGCTCAACGTCCCCGCGAAAACCGAGAGCCACGAGCGTCATCCGCATCGCGTACCTGTTTACCGTACCGTTGGCTCGTCCCGGAATCGGGCCGGCGCACAGCCCGCCGCGCGAGGAGGAATGGTTCACCCCCGGGAACACTACGCCGAAGGCTGCTGCCGGGCCGTTACGAGCAGACCGCGCTGGCGGCAGCTGCGTGTACGGCGCGCAGCAGCTCCAGCGCGGTCGCCTTGCCGATCCCGGAGGACGCACCGGTGACGAGGCAGACCTTCATGTCCGCTCCCTCTCGGGTGGGCCGAAGCGGAAGCGCAGCAGCCAGAGGGAGGTGCGCAGCTGCGGGAACGCGTTCAACAGTCCGCAGTACGCGCGAAACACCCGCGACGGGATCCGCCGGTAATCGGCCATGACCGGCGCGTCGTCGAGCAGGGTCAGTCGCGGGTTCATCCGCTCCAGCTCATGCGGGTCGGGTCCTGCCCACATGTCGAACGGGACCGGCTTGAGCCACCACCCGGGCACCCCGATCACGTCGAACACCATCTCCCCGTACACGAACCGCTCGGTGATGCGGGCGAGCAGCCGTTCGACGTCGCCGCGGGCGAGGTACGGCAGCAGGCCCTCCGCGACAACGAGCACCGGACGGCCGGTGTCGGGCACCTCGTCCAGCCATCCGGGCTCGGTCACCGATGAGCTGATCAGGTGGTAATTGTCGCGCCGCGGGTAGAGGCGCCGGCGGAGCTCGACGACGTCTGGGTAGTCGACGTCGTACCACTGGACGGCGTCCGGCACGTCGAGGCGGAACGCGCGACTGTCCAGCCCGCAGCCGAGCGAGAGCACGGTGGCGTCGGGATGTCTGACGAGGAACGCGCCCACCCAGGCGTCCAGCCGGCTGGCGCGCAGCACGATGCCGTACCGGTCGGCCGAGAACAACCACATCTTGAACCGGTTGTAGCCGTCGATCCCATCGAGCACCTCGGCCGCCCACCGGTCGCCGAGGATCGGCTTCGGCGAGCGGTAGTCGGCCGCCCTGTCGTACAGCGTGAGAAGCAGTGTCTCCTTGACCCCGCTGAGGTGGACCTTCTCCCGTTGGTCGCTCGTCATGGTGTCCGCTGCTTCCTGTCGTAGGTGTAGATCCGGGCGAGGTACGGCGGCAGCAGCTCCTCCATCACGGCGATCGCTTCGTCCGCCACTGCGGCGAGGGTCTCGCGGTCCGGTGGCTCCGCCGGCTCGAACGCGTGCCTGACGGTGTACGCGAGCGCGTCCGCCTTCTCCTGCACGTCGAGCTCGGCGGAAGTCGGGTCGATCCGGTCGAGCAGGAAGTAACCGGCAGTGGACGCGGTCATCGCGTACCTGAGGTTCGGTACGTCCGCGCGGAACAACCCGCGCTTCGCCATGAGGTCGAACAGCCGCTCCACCACGAGCAGCTCCTGGCTGCGCAGCTCGCGGTCGAGCCCGCTCGGTTGCAGCTCGGGCGCGTCCTCCGTGGTCAGCGCGCGGAGCACCGGCCTGCGCATGACGACCAGGTACGAGGTGGTCAGCAGCCGGTGCGGCAGCAGCGTCGCGGGGTCGGCGCGGAGCGCGGCAACCAGCTCCTCGGCGAGCACCACCGCCTCGCGGAGGGCGAGCGCCTCGAACAGCTGCCGCTTGGTACGCCAGTGCAGGTAGACGGTGCCCTTGCCGATGCGGGCCCGCGCCGCGACGTCCTCCACGGTCACTTTCCGGTAGCCGTGGCGGACGAGCAGCTCGGCGGCGGCGTCCAGGATCCGGTCCGCCCGCTCGGTGGCGCCGGCCAGCGCCTCTTCGTGCATCGCCTCTCCTCGTAGACTAGTTGACCAAATTCGAAGACTGGTCAACAAGTCATCAGCGTAGCACCGCCCGGCCTCCGTCGCTCGCTGCCAGACTCGGCGCATCTGCAGCCACGACGTCGAGACGTTCGACCTGCCGGCCCCGGTGATCGATCTGATACGGTCTCGAACGGCGCGGCGGTGCTGATCCAGAGCGGGAGGCCATGCTGGCCGAGTCTGTTGGCTACGCCCTCCTGGTGGTGTTGGAGCGGCTGTCTCCGGCCGAGCGGGTCGCATTCGTGCTCCACGACCTGTTCGCCGTACCCTTCGCTGAGATCGCGACTGTCGTGGGGCGCTCACCGGTACTTCCGTCGCCCGCCCGTCGCGTCCATGGCCTCGGCGGAGCATGCGCCCGCGCGAGGCCGAAATCTCTGTCCGCTCCGCAACGCGCCCCCGGGCCGGGCTGGCGCCCGCCGCCCAGCGACGCCGAGACCGCGCAGCCCCGACCAGCCACTACAGGAGGCACACCTGAATGACAGGCCCCGAGCACTACCGCGAAGCCGAACGACTGCTGAGGTACGTCTTCGACGAGGTCGTCGACCAGTACGGCGACGGCGCGGCGGGTGCCCGCCAGGACCTCACCGCCACCCAGGTCCACGCGACCCTCGCCGTCGCCGACGCGGTGGCCCGTGCTGGTCGCCGCCGACCCCGACCTCGGCGTCGTCGCTGCCAGCGAAGCCCAGGCGTGGCAGGAGCTATGCCCACACCCGCACATCCGCACGCGTGACCAGCTCCGCGGCTACCGTCTGGAGCTGATGGCACGCCAGCGGTCCTGCGACGAGGCGCCCCAGGTCAGCGGGAGCACAAACGGCCTGGTAGCGGAGGCGGACGGGAATCGAACCCGCCGACCCGAGATCCTCGGATCCACTGGTTTTGAAGACCAGGGGGGCCACCAGGCACCCACACGCCTCCGCTCGGCAGGCTACCAGCCGAGACATGCCGTTGAGCAGGGCAGACGGTGCCCGGTGTCTCATACGGCCTGGATCAGCAAGGACACACCTGATCTGGCCTGGACTGTTGGCTAGTGTTAGCCAAGACACAGTCGGAAACTGGAGCACTACGAGCCGCGTTGGAGCGTCGAGGATGGACGGGTTAGGGGGTTCCCCGTGCTTAGCTGGTCGCATGTATGTTCGATCGTTTGGGGGACCAGTGCCGGCCCTCGCGCTGGTGGCCAGTGGGGCACCGGAATGCGGAGTCTCCAGCCCTGGCGGTGTCGGTAACGCATGTCGCTTTGACGTCAAACTCGTGGCCAAGCCAAAGAAGAAGCTCGTCGTCACCACAGCTAAGGCACGATGCCGGCCGAGACCGCAAACTCACACGTTCACCCTGAGTCTTCGGCTGGAATGGAGTAATGTGGAGTAATAATGCAGATCATCTTTAGTCAGCACGACAACACCGATCAAGAGCTCAGCCCAGCAGCACGAGAGCGCTGTACGTGGCACGGTGAGACGGACGGCCAGCATTCAGACAATTGCCTAGGCCAGCCAATCTGGAAGGCTCACACTCCTACGTGTGGCACCGTCAGCGCGTGCGAGAACGCCGGGCACGACATTCTGGACCACTACATGAAGCAGCATTTGGAGTCCAGCTAGAGCACCGAGAGTCAGTGCGTACGAAGGGTTTCTAGCCGTACCGTATGGCTATGCCAGACTTCGACAAGATGTTGTGCAGAGGTTGGTCGGCACGGACACTCGGCTAACGAGAACCGGTTCCGCCGGGGAATGGATCGGCACCCCGGAAATCTGCTAGATGGAAGCGCTCCTATCAATGGCCCATCCCCGAGACTGCTAGCCATTGTTAGCTGAGACTATGCGTCTTTGCTGGTAGAGCCGATTGGACGCGCGGTTTTGAGGACCAAGGGGCCACCAGGCACCACACGCCTCCGCTCCGAAGCCTACGTACCAGGGGCCCTCATGCGTAAAGCTGATCGATCACGTCCGCGTACTTGCTGTGGATCACCCTGCGCCGCAGCTTCAGGGTCGGCGTGAGCTCTTCGCTCTCCGCCGTCCACTCCGTGGGCAGGATACGGAACGTCTTCACCTGCTCGACCCGGGCCAGCCGCTCGTTCGACGCCGCCACGGCCTTGCCCACCTCGTCGAGGATCGCGGGATGCTCGGCAAGGCGGGCCTGGTCGGTGAACTCGATCCCGTGCGAACGGGCCCACGCCGGGGCGAGCTCGCCGTCCAGCACGATCAGGGCCACGACGTACGGTCGGTCGTCGCCGTAGGCGAGCGCCTGGTCGACCAGGGAGTGCTCCTTGAGCAGGCTCTCGATGTTGGCCGGCGAGATGTTCTTCCCGCCGGATGTGATGATGAGCTCCTTCTTCCGGTCGACGACGTAGAGGAAGCCATCCTCGTCGAGTCGTCCCACGTCCCCGGTGTGCAGCCAGCCGTCCTCGTCGATCAGATCGCTCGTCGCCTCCGGACGGTTCAGGTAGCCGGGCGTGGCCAGCGGGCCGCGGACAAGGATCTCTCCGTCCTCGGCGATCCGCAGCTCGACTCCGGAGTGTGCCTGGCCGACGCTGCCGATCCGGAAGGCGTCCGGCCGGTTGCCGGTCACCGCGCCGGTCGACTCGGTCATCCCGTACACCTCGTAGATGGGCAGCCCCAGTCCGGCGTAGAAGCTCGCCAGGTCGACCGCCAGCGGCGCGGCTCCGCTGGACAGCCAGATCAGCCGGTCGAACCCGAGGGCGGCACGGATCTTCGACAGCACCGCCTCGTCGGCCTGCCGGTACCGTTCGGCCAGCTCGGGTGTGACCTGCCGGCCGTACTGGCTGCTCTCCACGTACTCCCGACCGACCTCGACGGCCTGCTGGATGGCCGCCTTCTTGCCCTCGTCCGGCTCCGCGTCGAGCAGGGACGTGAGGCCGACCCGGATCTTCTCCAGCACCCGGGGCACCGCGAACAGCATTGTCGGCCGCGCCTCCCGCAGTACGGTGGCCAGTTCGGTGGGGTCGGGACAGAAGTGGAGGTGAGCGGCCCGGGATATCGCCATGTAGATGCTGAGCACCCGCTCGGCTATGTGGGCGATCGGCAGGTAGGACACCGCGGTGAGCAGCTCCGGCAACCGACCCGCCGACGCCGTCGCCTCGACCTCGTAGAGCACGTTGTGGTGGGTGAGCACGACGCCCTTGGGCGGACCGGTGGTGCCCGAGGTGTAGAGCAGGGTCACCGGATCGCCGGGCCGTATCGAGTGCCAGCGCTCCGCGACGCTGTCCGGGCCCGACGGGTGGGCCCGCAGCTGCTCGCGGCCGCGCCGAAGAAGCTCCGCCCAGCTCAGGTAGGCCTCCCCGGAAGGGAGCGCGGCCGGGTCGAGCACCACGACGTGCCGGAGCCCGGAGAGTTGATCGAGGATCGGCCGCCAGCGGTCGAGCTGTTCCTCGCCGGCGAGAATGGCGATCGTGGCCCTCGAGTCCGCGGCGACGTAGCCCACCTGCTCGGGCGCCAGCGTGGCGTAGACGGTCATGGGCACGCCGCCGGCGTGGAGCACCCCGAGGTCGGCGATCACATGTTCGGGGACGTTCGGCGCCATGATCGCGACCGTGTCCCCCTTGGCGAGCCCGAGGGACATCAGTCCGGCGGCCGCCTCGAGCGCCCGCTCACGCGTCTCTCGCCAGGTCAGCGCGTGCCACTGTCCGTCTACCCGGCTGGCGAGCGCCGGCGCGTCGCCGTGTTTGTCCACCGTGCGGGCCAGCCAGTCGCAGACGGTCTGCCCCCGGATCGCCTCCTCGACGGCGGCGCGCTCCCCGAGAACCTGCGGGCCCGTCATGACGCCCCTCCCTCATCGCGCCTCTTTGTCGGGGTATGACTTCTTTGTCGCACCTTTACGAATGGGACCACGGCGAAGCCGGTCACACAAGAAGTCCACCGGCGTCGTACCTTTGGCAGTATGGCGACCCCCACGATTCGGCGGCTCACACAGTACGCACACGGCGGAGGCTGCGCCTGCAAGATCCCTCCGGGCGAGCTCGAATCCGTCGTGGCGACCCTGGCGGAGGCGGCCGAACCGCCAGATGCCCGCAGCCGGCTGCTGGTGGGCCTGGACCACGGGGACGATGCCGCGGTCGTACAGGTGGAGGGACACCGAGCGATAGTGGCCACCGCCGACTTCTTCACACCTGTCGTCGACGACCCGTACGACTGGGGTCGGATCGCCGCGGCGAACGCCCTGTCCGACGTCTACGCCGTGGGCGGCGAGCCGCTCATCGCCGTCAACCTGCTCTGCTGGCCGCGCGAGGTACTGCCGTTCGACCTGGCCCAGGAGGCGCTGCGGGGCGGCCTCGCGGTCGCCCAGTCCGCCGGCTGCCACGTCGCGGGCGGGCACAGCGTGGACGATCCGGAACCCAAGTACGGCATGGCGGTCACCGGCATCGCGGACCCGGAGCGGTTGCTGCAGCTCGACGCCGGGCGGCCCGGCCTTCCGCTCTCCCTGTCCAAGCCGCTCGGCATCGGCGTGCTCAACTCCCGGCACAAGACGACAGGCGAGGTCTTCCCGCAGGCCGTCGAGACGATGACGACCCTTAACCGTGGAGCGGCGCGGGCGGCGCTCGGGAACGGCGTGCTCTGTGCCACCGACGTGACCGGATTCGGACTCCTCGGGCACCTGCTCAAGATGGCGCAGGCCAGCGGCGTCACCGCAGTCGTAGAGGCGGCCGCCGTGCCCTACCTCGACGGGGCACGGGAGGCGATACGAGACGGCTTCGTCAGCGGTGGCACCCAGCGCAACCTGGCATGGGTCGCCCCGCACGCCGACTTTGCCGAGCTACCCGAGGAGGAACGGCTGCTTCTCGCGGACGCGCAGACCTCTGGCGGGCTCTTGGTGGCCGGCGAGATCCCGGGCGCCCCGGTCGTGGGCGAGCTGGTGCCGCGCGGCGAACACCCGCTCCTCGTCCGCTGATCCGCCCTCTTCCGGTCGTGATCTTGCAGAAATTCAAACCTGCGTCGTTTGAATTTCTGCAAGATCACGACCGGAAAGGGCGCTGCGAGACGACCGTGTGGCGGGGGTCGCGGGCGGACGCGTACCCGGCCTCGAACACGCCGAACCGGATGCACAGCGAGCCGGCCAGCAGGGCCGCCCCGGACAACGCGGACAGCGCCCGGCTACGGCCGCTCACCAGCGTTCCAGCCGCCCCCGCGGCCGTCAGTACCCGTGCCGCGGTCATGAAGCGTCCCGCCTTGCCCTCCCGGTAGACCTCCCCGACCGTGCCCAGTTTCCGCTCCATCGCCTGGCCGGCACCGAGCTCCAGGGCGGCGCCAAGGGCAGCTACCCGCCGCGCCGGGCCGCACTCGCCGGGCGGGACGCCGAGCAGGCACAGCCCGCCGGCGCTCGCGGCCGAGCTGCCGGCGAACACGAAGGGCAGGAAGGCCCTCCCGTCGTGCCACGCGGGCACCGCCGTATCCGCCACGAGCACCGCCGTGTACGTCGAGACGGCCGGACCGAGAGCCGCGGCCCCGAAGCCCGCGGCCCGACCGGCCCGGGGCACCAGGCCGCTCGCATCGGACGCCGCCGCGGCACCGGCCAGCGACCCGAAGGACGCCAGCAGCCACGAGCCGACGCTGAGCGGCGAGGTCGGCTTGAGTACCCGCAGCATGTTGAGGAAACGTTCCGGGCGGCCGAGGTCGTGGATGAGTGCGCCGGCCCCGGCCAGCGCCCCGGCCGCCGCGCCCCACCGCCCGACCCGCGCGAGACGGGGCCGTGAGGTGGCCTCGGCGAGGCCCGCCATCACCGCCGACGCTCCGGAGAGGCCGCCGACGAAGAAGTACAGCGGCACGTCCGGGCTCTTCCATACCGGCGGCTTGATGATCGGCCGCCCGTAGTAGGAGCGGAACTCCCCCTCCGGGACCATCGGACGCTCGCCGGTCATCGCTTCCCTCCCACGAACGACGCGGCGGCGCAGCCGAGCAGCGTCAGGGCGGCGGCGCCGGCCCAGCGCCACATCGACGGCAGATCCCGGGTGGTGACCACCGGGTCCGGCGGCATCCCGTACGCCTCCGGCTCGTCCAGCAGGAGAAAGAACGCCCCCGCGCCGCCGACGCCGTCGTTGTCGTCGTGCCCGTACAGCCGCGCCTCGGTGACGCCGGCGGCATGCAGGTCGTCGACCCGCGCCTGCGCTCGCTCCCGCAGCTCGTCCAGCGGGCCGTACTGGATCGAGTCGGTCGGGCACGCCTTCGCGCACGCCGGCTCCAGGCCGTCCCCCAGCCGGTCGTAGCAGAGCGTGCACTTGAAGGCCCCGCCGTCTCCGGGCCGCTGCCCGATCACCCCGTACGGGCAGGCGGGTATGCAGTACCCGCAACCGTTGCAGACGTCGTCCTGGATCACCACGCTGCCGAACTCGGTACGGAAGATCGCCCCGGTCGGGCACACGTCGAGGCATGCCGCGTGGGTGCAGTGCTTGCACACGTCCGACGACATCAGCCACCGGGTCTCCTCCCCGTCGCCGAGGGCGCCCCGCGGGCTCGGCGGCCCGGGCGGGGCCAGGTCGGCCGGTGCGCGCTCAGCCGGTACCCGCTGCTCGACGAAGGCGACGTGCCGCCAGGTGTTGGCGTTCAGCTCCCCGGTGTTGTCGTACGACATGCCGGTGAGCTCGAGCCCTGTTTCCGGCACGAGGTTCCATTCCTTGCAGGCGACCTCGCAGGCCTTGCATCCGATGCAGACTGTCGTATCGGTGAAGAAGCCGACCCGCTCCGGGTGGTCGATGTAGCCGGCCTCTCCCGACACGTCCGGCATGGGTCCCGAGAGTCGGTTGCTCACTGCTTCTCCTCGTCGGCGCGTCGTCGATAGCCCTCGATGAACGCGAGCAGCGCCCGGCCGCGCGGGCGTGGCCCCGGCCTGATGTCACAGGTCGCGACCTTGCTCTCTTGGATGTGCACGTTGGGGTCCAGCACCACCGGCAGCAGGTCGTTGGCCGGATCCCCGGTGGATATCCCACGCCACCCCCAGTGGTAGGGCAGACCCACCTGGTGGACGCGCCGGCCCTGCACCCGCAACGTCCTTATCCGGTCGGTGACCAACACCCGCGCCTCGATCGCTGTGCGGGCGGTGACGATGGTGGCCCACTCGCCGTGGGCGAGCCCGCGCTCGGCCGCAAGTTCCGGCGACACCTCGCAGAACATCTCCGGCTGCAGCTCCGACAGGTACGGCAGGCTGCGGCTCATGCCGCCGGCCGTGTGGTGCTCGGTCAGCCGGTACGTCGTGAAGACGTACGGGAAGATCTCCGAGCCCACCGGGTTGTAGGGGTTCTCCGGCCGCGGGAAGACCTGCCGGGTCGGGTTGCTCCCCTGGCCGTACAGCGGGTTGGTGAACGGCGACTCCTGCGGCTCGTAGTGGGTTGGCAGCGGACCGTCGGCCAGCCCGGTGGGCGCGTACAGCCACGCCTTGCCGTCGGTCTGCATGATGAACGGGTCGACCCCGGCCAGCGCGTCCTGGGCCTTCGCGCCCTCCGGGGGCACGTAGTCGGGCGGCTTGCTCTTCTCGAAGTCGGGGTTGTCGTGCCCGGTCCACTCGCCCCGGCCCCCGTTGGCCTGCGGGTCCCACCACACGTAGGCCTTGCGCTCGCTCCACGGCCGGCCCTCCGGGTCGGCGGACGCCCGGTTGTAGATGATCCGGCGGTTCAGCGGCCACGCCCACGCCCACTCGGGCGCCACCCACGACTGCTCGTCGCCGGGTTTGCGACGCGCGGTCTGGTTCACGCCGTCGGCGTAGCACCCGGAGTAGACCCAGGTACCGCAGCTCGTCGAGCCGTCGTCGGCGAGCTGGGTGTACCCCTTCAGCGGCTCCCCGTCCGGGCCGTAGCCGTTGATCTCCCGGAGCACCGCGTCGGCGCTCGGCTCGTCGTTCGGCCCCTCCGTCGGGTAATCCCAGGTGAGGTCGAGGATCGGCCGATCGCGCGGGTCGGTCGAGCCGGCGAGCTTCTCCCGGATCCGCCGACCTAGGTGGTAGTAGAACCACAGATCGCTGCGGCGATCACCGGACGGCTCGACCGCCTTGTGGTGCCACTGAAGGAGTCGCTGGGTGTTCGTGAAGGTGCCGTCCTTCTCGACGTGCGCGGCGGCGGGCAGGAAGAACACCTCGGTACCGACGTCCTCGCTGCGCATCTCCCCCGTGGCGACCTCGGGGCCGTCCTTCCAGAACGTCGCGCTCTCGATGAGCGAGAAGTCGCGGACGACCAGCCAGTCGAGGTTGGCCATGCCGAGCCGCTGCAGCTTGCCGTGCGCAGAGCCGACGGCCGGGTTCTCACCTACCAGGAAATAGCCATTGACCTTGCCGTCGATCTGGTCCATCACCGTCCGGTACGTGCCGTGGTCGCCGGTCAGCCGCGGCAGGTAGCCGAAACAGAAGTCGTTGTCCGGCGTCGCCGCGTCGCCGAACCACGCCTTGAGCAGGCTCACCATGTACGACCGCTTGTTGCCCCAGAAGCCCGTCGCGCCGGCCGCCCGCTCCAGGTAGTCCTCCAACGACTCGTGCTGGTGAGCGTGCGGCATCGGCAGGTAGCCGGGGAGGATGTTGAACAGCGTGGGGATGTCGGTGGAGCCCTGGATGCTCGCGTGACCGCGCAGCGCGAGGATCCCGCCGCCGGACCGGCCGATGTTGCCGAGCAGCAACTGCAGGATGGCGGCCGCGCGGATGTACTGTACGCCGACGGTGTGCTGGGTCCAGCCGACCGAGTACGCCCAAGCGGTGGTGCGGTCCCGGCCGGAGTTGCGAGTGATCGCGTCGGCGACCCTGGCGAACAGCTCCTTCGGTATCCCGCAGACCTCCTCCACCATCTCGGGCGTGTACCGGGCGTAGTGCCGCTTGAGGACCTGGTACACGCACATCGGGTGCTGAAGCGTCTCGTCCCGCTCCGGCTTGGCGTGCACCACCGGCCCGCCGCTGCCGAACTCGTCGGATCTGGCGGCGTTGCGATGCAGCGTGATCGGCTCGAACTGCTCCTCCCGCAGGCCGGCCGCCGCCTCGGCGGCGGCGCCCGCGTACGACCAGCTGGTCGGGTCGTAGGACGCCGTATCTGCGTCGAACCCGGAGAACAGCCCGTCCAGGTCCTCGGTGTCGGCGAACTCCTCGTGCACGATGGCGGCCGCGTTGGTGTAGGCGGTCACGTACTCCCGGAAGTCGAGTCCGTTCCGCAGCACGTGGTTGATCAGCCCGCCGAGGAAGGCGATGTCGGCACCGGCACGGATCGGCACGTGCAGGTCCGCGAGGGCGCTGGTGCGGGTGAAGCGCGGGTCGACGTGGATCACCGTGGCTCCGCGCTGCTTGGCCTCCACCACCCACTGGAAACCGACGGGGTGGCACTCGGCCATGTTGGAGCCCTCGATGACTATGCAGTCGGCGTTCGCCAGGTCCTGCTGGAACGTGGTGGCACCGCCGCGCCCGAAGCTAGTCCCCAGACCGGGGACGGTGGAGGAGTGTCAAATGCGTGCCTGGTTCTCCACCTGGATCGCGCCGAGGGCAGTGTAAAGCTTCTTCATCAGGTAGTTCTCTTCGTTGTCGAGGGTCGCCCCGCCCAGGCTCGCGATCCCGATGGTGCGCCGCGTCACCTTGCCGTCGACCTTGTCCTGCCAGGTCCGCCGGCGTGTCTCGATCACCCGGTCGGCGATCATGTCCATCGCCCGGTCGAGGTGGAGCGGCTCCCATTCGGTGCCGTACGGCCGGCGGTAGAGCACCTTCAGTTGCCGCCCGGGCTGGGTGACGAGCTGTTTGCTCGCCGCGCCCTTCGGGCACAGGCGTCCGCGGGAGATGGGCGAGTCGGGGTCGCCCTCGATCTGGCTGACCTTGCCGTCCTCGACGTAGACGCGCTGACCACACCCGACCGCGCAGTACGGGCAGATCGATTGGACCACCTTGTCCGACGTCGCCGTGCGCGGCGTCAGCTCATCGGTGTGCCGGGACCGCGCGGCGACGCCCCGACCGAGCGGGTCGGTGCCGGTGAGCTGGCGGTAGACCGGCCAGTGGTCGATCCAGGTCCGCAGACCCACAGCGTCCTCCTCGGTGCGAGCCGCTTCCTCCTCCCCATACCTCCCATAGAGATCCGCCCTCTATGCGCCAGGCGCCGCACAAATCTCCGCGCCTCCTCGAAGGGACCAAGTGGCCCAAGCGCGAGCCATCGCGGACCTTGGCCCCGCCGATCTTGCCAGCAATACGTACGCAGGACGCGGGCCGCCGGTAGCTTGCGGGCAGTGGGCGTTTACCGCCGTCGCGCCAGATGAGGAGGGGCGAGGTGCCAGGACGTATCGAGGACTACGCGCTGATAGGGGACATGCAGACGGCTGCCCTGGTGTGCCGCGACGGCTCGATCGACTGGTTGTGCTTTCCCCGCTTCGACTCCCCCGCCTGTTTCGCGGCGCTGCTCGGCTCGGAGAATAACGGCCGTTGGCTGATCGCGCCGCAGGCCGGGGGAACGGCAGCGCGGCGGCGCTACCGCGGTGACTCGCTCATCCTGGAGACCGAGTGGGACACCGAGGACGGTACCGTCCGGGTCATCGACTTCATGCCGCCACGCGGCGAGGCCCCCGACATCGTGCGCATCGTGGAGGGGGTCTCCGGACGGGTGCCCGTGCGGTGCGAGCTGCGGCTGCGGTTCGACTACGGGCGGGTGATCCCCTGGGTACGCCGCATCGGTGGCGACCTCGGGGCGATCGCCGGCCCGGACGCGATGTGGCTGCGCACCCCGGTGGATCTGCACGGCGAGGACTTCACGACGCTGGGTGAGTTCACCGTCGCCGCGGGAGAGCGGGTGCCGTTCGTCCTGACCTGGCACCCCTCACACCTGCCCGCGCCCACGCCTGTCGATCCCGAGCACGCCCTCATCGACACCGAGGAACTCTGGCGGGAATGGGTGAAGACATGCGGTTACGAGGGCGAGTGGCGCGACGCTGTGGTCCGTTCGCTCATCACCCTCAAGGCACTTACCTACGCACCCACCGGCGGGGTCGTCGCCGCGCCCACGACCTCGCTGCCGGAGGACCTCGGGGGCGAGCGCAACTGGGACTACCGGTACTGCTGGCTGCGCGACGCCACGATCACCCTTGAGGCGCTGCTGCACGGCGGCTTCGTGGAGGAGGCGAAGGCGTGGCGGGAGTGGCTGCTGCGGGCCGTTGCCGGCACGGCGGAGGACCTGCAGATCATGTACGGCGTCGCGGGCGAGCGTCGGCTGCAGGAGTGGGAGGCCGACTGGCTGTCCGGCTACGAGAACTCCCGGCCGGTGCGTATCGGCAACGCCGCCGTGGATCAGCTGCAGCTCGACGTCTACGGCGAGGTCATCGACGCGATGTACCTCAGCCTTCGGGCCGGCGCACCGCCAAACGACAACGCCTGGTCGATCCAGGCACAGCTCATGGAGTTCCTGGAAGGGCACTGGCGGGAGCCCGACGAGGGTATCTGGGAGGTCCGTGGGCCGCGTAGGCACTTCGTCCACTCCAAGGTGATGGCGTGGGTCGCGGCCGACCGTGTCGTCCACATGATAGAGGACTATGGGCGCCCCGGAGAGTCGCCCCGTTGGCGGGCGCTCCGCGAGGAGATCCATCGAGAGGTGTGCGAGAAGGGATACGACGCCGAGCGCAACACCTTCACCCAGTCCTACGGTAAACCGCACCTGGATGCCGCCCTGCTGCTCATCCCCCGGGTCGGATTCCTCCCGCCGACCGATCCACGCGTCATCGGCACGGTCGAGGCCATCGAGCGCGAGCTGATGGTGGACGGCTTCTTGTTGCGGTACCGGACGGACAAGGCCGTCGATCCCCTGGCCGGCGACGAGGGCGCCTTCCTCGCGTGCAGCTTCTGGCTGGCCGATGCGCTGCACATGACGGGCCGGCACGCCGAGGGGCGCGCTCTCTTCGAGCGGCTGCTCGAGCTCCGCAACGACGTGGGGCTGCTGAGCGAGGAGTACGATCCCCGGCACCGGCGGCTCGTCGGCAACATGCCGCAGGCGTTCAGCCACGTGCCGTTGGTCCGTACCGCCCACAACCTGTCAGGACGCCATGAGCTGAGTCACCATCCGCATGACTGACCGGAGTGTCCCGATCAACCTGCGTACAGTTCGGTCGGGGGGCGTTTCGCGCAGCAGCGCAGGGGACCCGGTACCCGATGTCCGGGCCCGGACCTGCGTGGCGCGTCCCCGGACCGACGAGTCGACAGGGGACGTGCATGGAATTCGCCGCTCTGGCCGCCATCGTCGTCATCGCGCTGATGTTCGACTTCACCAACGGCTTCCACGACGCCGCGAACGCGATCGCCACGTCGGTGTCGACGAGGGCGCTGACGCCGCGGGTAGCGCTCGTGCTGGCAGCCACCATGAACCTGGTCGGCGGCCTGCTCGGCACCGGCGTGGCCAAGACCGTCGGTGAGGGCATCATCGTCACCCCGCAAAGCGCACACGGGCTGGGGATCGTGTTCGCCGCCGTGGCGGGGGCGATCTCCTGGAATCTGCTCACCTGGTACTACGGGCTGCCCTCGTCGTCCTCCCACGCACTCATCGGCGGGTTGATCGGTTCGGCGCTCGCCGCGGCGAGCGGGGTACAGTGGCTGGGTGTGCTGGAGAAGGTAGTGATCCCCATGGTCCTCTCCCCGATGGTCGGGATGCTCTTCGGCTACACCGCCATGGTGGCCATCATGTGGATCTTCCGGAACTTCCACACCGGGAGGGTGAGCCGCGGCTTCCGCATCGCCCAGTCGCTGTCCGCCGCGGGCATGGCTCTCGGCCACGGGCTACAGGACGCGCAGAAGACCATGGGGGTCATCGTGCTGGCCTTGGTCACCGTCGGCTACCAGGACAACTTCGACGTCCCTACCTGGGTCATCTTCTCCGTGGCGGCGGCCCTGGCCCTGGGCACGTACGCGGGTGGCTGGCGGATCATCCGCACGTTGGGGCGGCGGGTCGTGCACCTCGACCCGCCGCGGGGCTTCGCCGCCGAGTCGACGGCGGCGACCGTGCTGTACATGACCGCCTACGTGTGGGAAGTCCCCATCTCCACCACCCACACCATCACCTCGACGATCATGGGGGTAGGGGCGACCCGGCGGCTCTCCGCCGTCCGTTGGGGGGTAGCCGCCAACATCGTGACCGCGTGGGTGTTCACCATCCCGGGCGCCGGCCTCGTCGCCGCGATCTGCTACTGGATCATCCACTTCATCGTCGGGGTCTAGCGAGCGTCGACTAGTTGGGGGCGTCACGACCAGCGGCGGCGTGCGGTGTAGGTGGCCCCGATGGAGGCGAGGACGACGCAGCAAATCGCCAGCCACTGGAGGAACCCCAGGTACTCGCCGAGCACAACCAGCCCGGCGAGCGCCGCGACAGCCGGTTCGAGGCTCATCAGCACGCCGAACACCCGCGGCGGCATCCGGCGTAGCGCCTCCAGCTCCAGGGAGTACGGGATCACCGAGGACAGCAGGGCCACCCCGAGACCGCCAAGCAGCACCCAGGGCTCCAGCAGCAGCGGACCGGCCTCCACCGCACCGATCGGCAGGATGAGCAGGGCGCCCCAGACCATCGCGAGGCTGAGCCCGCCACCTCCGGTGGTGCGCCGCCCGACGGCCGCGCTGAGCAGGATGTACGCCGCCCAGCAGAAGGCGGCGACGAGGGCGAAGAGGACGCCGGTGAGGTCGACGTCGCCGCCGATGTCACCCCGGGTGAGCAAGACGACGCCGCCGAAGGCGAGCACGGTCCAGAGCAGGTCGAGGAACCGCCGTGAGCCGGCGACCGACACCGCGAACGGGCCGAGGAACTCGATGGTGACCGCCATGCCCAGTGGGATCCGGCTGAATGCCTGGTAGATGGAGAAGTTCATGGCGGCCAGCACGGTGCCGAAGCAGAGGATGAGGACGAGGGTGCGCCCGTCCACCCGGCGCCGGGGGAACCACAGAGCGAGACCCGCCAGGGCGGCGAAGACCAGCCGCAGGGCCACGATCCCGGCCGGCCCAGCCACCTGAAACAGCTGCTTGGCGAACGCGGCACCGACCTGGACGCTCACCACGCCCGCCAACACCATTGCCGGTGGTGGCACCGAGCCGAAGAGCCGGCCGGCGGCAGCGGCCACTGCCGGCGGCCGCAACCGTGCCCGCGCGCCCTGGACCCGTGCGACAGCCAGGGACATCACGACAGCGCGGGTTCGTGCAGGGCGATCGTACCGGCGTCGGCGTCCAGCTCCGCCGCGACGCCGAGCGGGAGGGTGAGCTGAGGTACGCCGTGTCCGATCGGAAGTCCGGCGAGGACCGGCACGTTCAGCTGGAGGAGCCGTTCCGCGAGTACCTCCTCCACCTCCTCCGGGGAGCCACAGCCGACCCAGGAACCGAGGATCACGCCGGTGACGCCGTCGAACCAGCCGGCGAGAAGCAGCTGGGTGATCATGCGGTCCACCCGGTACGGCTCCTCGTTGATGTCCTCCAGCAGGACGATACGGCCCGGCGCGGCGGGAGGTGCGTACGGGGTGCCGGCAAGCGACGCCAGCAACGACAGGTTGCCACCGTCGAGGAGACCGAAGGCCCGGCCGCCGGCGAGCGCGCGTGGGGTGGGCGCCGCCAGGACCTGGGTTCGCCCCGGGGCGAAAAGCGTGTCGCGCAGGCACGCCAGCGAGCCGGGCTCCGGCTCGGCGCTGCCGATCGGAGCGAGCGCGGCCATCGGACCGAACGTGGTGGCCAGGCCCAGCCGGGCGCCGAACGCCACGTGCAGCGCCGTGACGTCGCTGGCCCCGTGCAGCAGCTTGGCGCCCGCGGCGGCGAGAGCGTCCCAGTCGAGACGGTCGAGCAGCCGCATGGACCCGTACCCGCCGCGCGCGCAGACGACCGCCCGTACCGACGGGTCGCACCAGGCGGCCTGGAGGTCGGCGGCCCGGTCAGCGTCGCGCCCGGCGAGGAAACCGGTGCGGTCGCGAACATGCGGCCCGGTGGTGATGTCCAGACCGAACCCCCGCAGCACCGCACACCCAGCGTCCAGGCGAACCGGATCCACCGGACCGCCCGGCGCGACGACGGCGACCCGGTCCCCCGGACGCAGCCGGGGAGGCCGGGTGCGGCCGCCGGCGGGCACCGACCCACTCGGCCCAGAGTCCCGCGTCACGTCTATTCCGAGGTGAGCGCGGCCGAGACCAGTTCCGGCAGCGTCTGTCCAAGCGGCGCCCGGATCACCGCGTCGGCGAGGCCGTCGTACGGCGTCGGCTGGGCATTCATGATCACGAGGCGGGCCCCGCGATCCACCGCCTCCCCGCACAGGCCCGCCGCCGGGTGGACGGTCAGCGAGCTACCCACGGCGAGGAAGAGGTCGCAGGAACGCGCCGCCGACACGGCCGCCGCCAGCACGTCCTGCTTGAGCGCCTGGCCGAACGAGATCGTCGCGGACTTCTGGATACCACCGCAGGCGAGGCAGGCGGGATCTTCCTCGCCGGCATCGACCCGCGCCAGCACCTCCTGCATGGCCGTACGCACCCCGCAGGTCAGGCACTCGGCCCAGCGCATGGTGCCGTGGATCTCGATGACCTTGCTCGGGTCGGAACCGGCCTCCTGGTGCAGCTCGTCGATGTTCTGCGTGACGATGGCGTGCAGCCTGCCCGCCCGTTCCAGATCCACGAGCGCACTGTGCGCGGCATTGGGCCGGGCATGCCAGGTCGGGTGCTCGCGCCGGCTGCGCCAGGCCCGGCGGCGTACCTCGGGGTCGGCAAGGTAGGCCTGCAGGGTGGACAGCCGCTCCGCCGACGGGTCCTTGGTCCATACTCCCTGGGGTCCACGGAAGTCCGGTATCCCGGAGTCGGTCGAGATACCGGCGCCGCTCAGCACGGTGACCGCGCTCGCCGACCGGAGCCACCCGCCCGCGGTCCTCACATCTTCGTACGTCGCCCGATCGATCACACGGGCAGAATAAGAGCTGGCGGGCGGAAGGCGAAGGTTGCGCGTCGACCAGGCACACCTCCGCCTTCGATGACACACTGGTGAGCACGCATGAGGCCTTCGAACCACATTCTGGTCGTCAACGGGGTCAAGGTCCGTCGACCCGTCTTCGTGTTGGGCGCGCCCGCATCGGGCACCGCCCTGCTGGCCCGTGCCCTCAAACGGTCCGCCGAGTTCCACGTGACCATGGGGCAGCCGGGGGTGCTCAGGGTGGCCTACGCCTTCGCCCGACGCCCCTCCCTCGCCCACGGCCGCCCGGAGGCGGCCGCGCGGGTTCTGCGTGACGCCTTCGCGGACGCCTGGCGGATCACACCGGCCGGGTGCTCGGAGTGCTCGGCGGAATGCCGCCGCGCGGCCGAAATCCGGACAGGTGAGACGTGTGTGCGGGACACCGAGGTCAGCCGCTTCGGCGACGCCAGCCACGACCTCATCTACACCGGAACCCTGCTGCTCGACGCCTTTCCGGACGCGCAGCTCGTGCAGGTGATCCGGGACGGCCGTGACGTGGCCGCCGCCATGCTCGCCGACGAGCAATGGCTCGCCTGGTTCAAGCCGAGCGTGGTGAACCTGGACGAGGAGTTTCCCAACCCCTTCCTGGGCGTGGAGAACGAGGCGGACCGGGCCGCGTGGAAAGAACGCAGCCTGGCGGCGAAGTGCGCGATGCGTTGGCGTTCCTGCGTGCGGCTCAGCGCGCGGATGCGCTCGCGGCTGCCGAAGGACCAGCTGCTGACCGTACGGTACGAGCGTCTGGCCACCGAACCCGGGGAGGTGGGCGACCAGCTCGCCGAGTACCTGGCTGCCCGCGTCTACCTCGCCGGGACGATCGAAGACCACGCCGACACGGTTGGCACCTGGCGCAAGCGGCTCACCCCCGGGCAGCTCGCCGACGTCGAGGAGGTGGCCGGCGAGGAGCTCGGCGCCCTGGGCTACGACCCCGTCGCCCCTGCCGACCGATGACCTGATCGGCATCAACCGGCAAGATAGCCTCCATGGATTTGGGAGTGCGTGATCGCGTCTACATCGTCACCGGAGGAAGCAAGGGCCTGGGCCGGGCGTCCGCCGAGGTGCTCGTCGCCGAGGGCGCACGGGTCGTCGTGGGTTCCCGCGACGGCGACGCCGTGGCGAAGGCGGCCGAGGAGCTGGGCGGCCCGGGGCATGCCGTCGGCCTTCCCGTGGACAACGCCGACCCCGAGGCCCCGGCCCAGCTGATCGCCGCCGCCCGGAGCAACTTCGGTCGCGTCGACGGCGCGTTGATCAGTGTGGGCGGCCCGCCCGGCGGCCCGGTGACCGGCATGTCCGACGAGCAGTGGCGGGCGTCGTTCGAGTCGGTGTTCCTCGGCGCGGTGCGGCTCGCCCGCGCCGTGGCCGGCGAACTCGGCCCGGGCGGATCGATCATGTTCGTGCTGTCGACCTCGGTCCGTACCCCGATCTCCGGCCTGGCCATCTCCAACGGCCTGCGTCCCGGCCTCGGGATGGTCGCCAAGGATCTCGCCGACGAGCTGGGGCCACGCGGAGTCCGGGTGAACGGCATCATGCCGGGGCGCATCGCCACCGCCCGGGCCCACGAACTGGACGCCGCCATGGGCGATCCGGACGAGGTACGCCGCGACCGGGAGAGGAACATCCCGCTGCGGCGTTACGGCGACCCGGAGGAGTTCGGTCGGGCGGCGGCGTTTCTGCTCTCCCCCGCCGCGTCGTACGTCACCGGCAGCGTGATCCCCGTCGACGGCGGCGTGCTCCGGACCATCTGAGAGTCGCCGCTTCCCTGGAACTGGGTGCGGTACAGCTCCGCGTACAGTCCGCCGGACTGCAGCAACTCTTCGTGGCGGCCACGCTCGACGATCAAACCCTTGTCGATGACGAGGATCTGGTCGGCCTCACGGATCGTGGACAGCCTGTGCGCGATGACCAGCGAGGTGCGGCCGGCCAGCGCTGTCTTCAGCGCCTGCCGCACGGCGACCTCGGACTCGGAGTCGAGATGTGCTGTCGCCTCGTCCAACACCACGATGGACGGCGCCTTGAGCAGCAGCCGGGCGATGGCCATCCGCTGCTTCTCACCGCCGGAGAGCCGGTACCCACGCTCGCCCACTACCGTGTCGAGCCCTTCGGGCAGCGAGGAGATCAGTTCCCAGATCTGCGCCGCCCGGCAGGCCTCGATGATCTCCTCGTCGGTCGCGGACGGGCGCGCGTAGCGCAGGTTGGCCCGGATGCTCTCGTGGAACAGATGCGGATCCTGGGTGACCACTCCGACGCCGTCGTGCAGGGAGGCCAGGGTGACGTCGCGGACGTCGTAGCCGCCGACGCGGACCGCCCCCGACGTCACGTCGTACAGTCGCGGCACGAGGTTGGTGATGGTTGTCTTCCCCGCTCCGGATGGGCCGACGAGCGCCACGAGCTGGCCGGGCTCGGCACGGAACGACACGTCGTGCAGCACCTCGTGGGAGGGTGCCGCGTCCAGGACGGCCACCGACTCCAGCGATGCAAGCGAGACCTCGTCCGCGGACGGATAGCGGAACGACACGTTGTCGAACTCGACGGTCCGGGCACCGCGGGGCAGCGGTACGGCGCCCTTCCGGTTCGTGATCCTCCGCGGCATGTCGAGCACCTCGAACACCCGGTCGAAGCTCACCAGCGCGGTCATGATGTCGACATGGACGTTGGAGAGCGCGGTCAGCGGGCCATACAGCCGCACCAGCAGCGCGGACAGCGCCACGAGCGTGCCGAGCTTGATGCTGCCGCCGATGACGAAGATGCCGCCGAGCCCGTACACCAGGGCGGCCGCGAGCGCGGCGACGAGCGTCAGCGCGGTGAAGAACACCCGCCCGTACATCGCGGCCACCACGCCGATGTCGCGGACCCGCTGGGCCTTGTCGGCGAAGTTCTCCGCCTCCTCGTCCGGCCGCCCGTACAGCTTGGCGAGGATCGCGCCGCTGACGTTGAAGCGCTCGGTCATCGTCGAGCTCATCTCGGCGTCGAGCTCCATCTGCTCACGGGTGATCCGCTGCAGCCGCCTGCCGAACCAGCGCGCGGGTAGCACGAAGACCGGTAGCAGCGCCAGGGCGACCAGGGTGATCCGCCACGAGAGCACGAGCATCGTGCCCAGGACCAGCACCAGGCTGATGATGTTCGACACCACCTGCGACAGGGTCGTGGTGAGCGCCCGCTGGGCCCCGATCACGTCGTTGTTGAGCCGGCTCACCAGGGACCCGGTCTGGGTACGGGTGAAGAACGCCACCGGCATGCGCTGGACGTGGTCAAAGACCTCGGCCCGCAGGTGGTAGATGAGGCCCTCGCCGAGACGGGCCGAGAACCACCGCTGGGCGAGCTGCAGCGCGGCCTCGGCAAGGGCGAGGCCGGCGACGGCGAGCGAAAGCGCGACGACGACGCCGGAACGGCCGGGCACCACGCCTCGGTCGATGATCGCGCCGAGCAGCACAGGGTTGGCCACGGTGACCGCCGAGCCGAGGCCGACGAGCAGGAGCAGCCAGACGACCTCCGCGGTGTACGGCCGGGCGTACCGGAGGATCCTGCGGACCGTCCCTGGTGTCAGTCGCTGGCGGGTCACCGAGCTGTCCCGGATGTACGAGCGGAGGGTCATCCACCCTGGACCGCCCATCCCCATCGGTGTGACCAACGTCCCTCCTCTCGCACGGTCAGAAGGTTGGGCACACCGCACCAACACGGACTACGGGCCAGCGCTTCCCCGGTCAGCTAGCAGCGAAACAGCGACGCCCCTCTCCCTTGGTGGGGATCAGTGGCCGAACAGCGCGCGCAGCCGACCGACCTGTGCCCGGCGCTCGGCCACGAGTTGCTCCTCCAGCGTCCGGCGGGATGCTGCCTGTAGCAGCTCCTTCGTCGCGGCCGCCGCGTCTCTGGGGGTGACGAGCAGCGCCGCGGTGAGGTCCCGCACGGACGCGTCGAGCTCGGCCCGCTCGACGACGAGCTGGGCCAGCCCGAGCTCACGGGCCTCTACGGCGCCGATTCGCCGACCGGTAAGGCAGATCTCGATCGCCCGTCCCGTCCCGACCGTGTCAACGAGGTTCTTGGTACCGCCCAGATCCGGTACCAGGCCGAGGCTTGGCTCCTTCATGCACAGCTGGACGTCGTCGGCCATCACCCGCAGATCGCACGCGAGCGCGAGCTGGAACCCGGCACCTATCGCGTGGCCCTGTACCGCGGCGACGGAGACGATCTCCGGGCGGCGCAGCCAGGTGTAGGCCGACTGGGCGGCGGCGACGCGCTCGTCAAGGGCTTCCTCGTCGAGCCGAGCCAGTTCGGCGAACGATCCCTCGTCGGACGCGCCCTCCTGGAACGCCCGCAGGTCGCAGAAGGAGGGTCCGTCCCCCCGCACCACGACGATCCGGACGTCGTCCGGAAGCGCCCCGCCGACCTCGGTGAGCGCCTGCCACGTGGCGAACGTGAGCGCGTTGCGGCGCTCCGGCCGGGTCAGGGTGACCCTTGCGACCGGCCCCTCGACGTCCAGGCGCAGTTCGGCTGCCGTGTCGACCATGCACGCCCCTCCTCGCCGCGACCGACCGCGGGTGACCTTACCGGCGCAGAACACCTCGTCGTCGCGCCCGACCTCGCCGGACGGGCGCGACGACGACGTACCTCCGTACCGTCAGCTCTTGGCCCTGCCGCGGGTAGCGCCCCCGCGGCCACGCAGCGACACACCGGACTCGGTGAGAATCCGGTGGATGAAGCCGTACGAACGGCCGGTGGAGGCCGCCAACGAACGGATGCTCTCCCCGGCGTTGTACCGCTTCTTCAGCTCATCGGCCAGCTTGTCACGTTCGGCCCCGGTGACGCGGGTGCCCTTCTTCAAGGTCTCTGCCACGAGTACCTCCCATGGTCTGCAGGTGTTCGCAGCCCCACCCCTCGCCATGATCAGTCATATTCTGTTGATCGGCTACCCACCGAAAGGGAAAAGCTCCCTCACTGACCACTTTTCTGTTCCCTACCCTCCGTGGCGTCTACGCAAGGGCGACGAGATCGGCGAAATCGTCGCTCCAGACGTCCTCGACGCCGTCCGGCAGCAGGAGAACACGCTCCGGCGAGAGCGCCTCCACCGCACCCTCGTCGTGGGTGACGAGCACGATGGCCCCGGAGTAGGACCGGAGCGCCGCGAGCACCTGGCCGCGGCTCGCGAGATCGAGGTTGTTGGTCGGCTCGTCGAGGAGAAGGACGTTGGCGCCAGACACGACGAGCCTGGCGAGCGCGAGCCGGGTCTTTTCACCGCCGGAGAGCGTTCCGGCCAGCTGGTCGACGGCATCGCCGGAGAAGAGGAACGACCCGAGGATGCCGCGCAGCTCGGTGTCGCTCGGCTCCGGCGCGGCGGCCCGCATGTTCTGCAGCACGGTGCGGCTGGGGTCCAGGGTCTCGTGCTCCTGGGCGTAGTAGCCGAGGCGCAGCCCGTGCCCGGCGGCCACGGCGCCGGCATCGGGCGGCTCGAGCCCGGCGAGGAGCTGGAGCAACGTGGTCTTGCCCGCGCCGTTGAGCCCGAGGACTACCACCCGACTCCCCCTGTCGACAGCGATGTCGACGTCGGTGAAGACCTCCAGGGAGCCGTACGACTTGCACAGCCCGGTCGCCGCGAGCGGGGTTCGTCCGCACGGGGCGGGGCGCGGGAACCGCAGCCTCGCGGTCTTTTCCGCGCGCCGTTCCTCGGGAAGCCCGGTGAGCAGGCGCTCGGCCCTGCGCTCCATGTTCAGCGCGGCCCTTGCCTTCGTGGCCTTCGCGCGCATGCGGTCGGCCTGGGCGTTGAGCGCGGCGGCCTGGCGCTCGGCGTTGCCGCGCTCGCGGCGACGCCGTCGCTCGTCCGCTTCGCGCTGGTCGAGGTAGGTCCGCCAGCCCACGCTGTAGAGATCCAGCACGCACCGGGTCGCATCCAGGTAGAACACCCGGTTGACGGTTGACTCGAGAAGCCCGACGTCGTGGCTGATGATCACGATGCCGCCCCGGTGGGCGCGGAGAAAGTCCCGCAGCCAGACGACCGAGTCGGCGTCGAGATGGTTGGTGGGCTCGTCGAGCAGCAGCGTCTCCGCGCCGCTGAAGAGAACGCGGGCCAGCTCCACCCGGCGCCGCCCACCACCGGACAGTGTCCGCAGCGGCTGAGCCAGGACGCGCTCGGCAAGCCCGAGGCTGGAGGCGATCGAGGCCGCCTCGGCCTCGGCCGCGTACCCACCGAGCACGTGCAGCCGTTCCTCCAGGTGACCGTAGCGACGCACCGCGGCGTCCCGGGTCCGCGGGTCGCGACTGGCCATCCCCGCCTCCGCGTCCTGCATATCGCGGAGCACCGCGTGAACGCCGCGCGCGGAGAGGATGCGCTCGCTGGCCAGGGCGTCGAGGTCACCGGTGCGTGGGTCCTGGGGCAGGTAGCCCACGCTGCCGTTGCGGCGGACCGTTCCGGCCGCGGGTAGCGTCTCGCCGGCCAGCACCCTGGCCAGCGTGGTCTTACCGGCACCGTTGCGTCCGACGAGGCCCACCCGGTCCCCGGGCGCGACGTGGAACGTGGCGTCGCCGAGCAGCAGGCGCGGACCCGCGCGCAGTTCGAGATCGGTGACGGAAATCAACAATGCTCCGGTCGGGGTCGCCAGCATACGGACGATGAGCGCCGGAGCAGTCTCCCAGATTCAGCCCACCAACGCTTCACAGAGCTGGTAACCATTTTACCGCCCGAGATGTCGGTTTTCTTGGTAACTGACTCTGTCAGGGTGCTTCAACTGGCGGCGGCGTTTCGCTCCAGGCCTCGGGCGAATGCTCGCCGGATGCGCTGGGCGGTCTGTTGAGGACGTTTGACAACGTCGTCCCAGACGATGCGGATGACCTCGAAGCCCGCCTCTCGGAGGCGTTCCTCCCTGAGCTTCTCGGCGACGAGCACGTACGGACCGCGTTCGTACTTCGCCAGACCGTCGGCCTCGACCACCGTCACGTACCGCGGCCAGTAGAAATCCACCCGCCCGATCAATGCGTCGTCGCCCAGGCGCACCTGGGTCAGCGGCGGAGGGAGCCCTTGCTCGGCGAACATCACCCGGGACACCGACTCGAACACCGACTCCGCCCTGGCATCCGTGAAGGTGACGACCTTGCCGGCACGCCGGATTCCCGGCCACCCGCGGCAGGCGGCGAGCACCGCCCACATGTCCGCGGCCGTCATGCGCGTCTCGCGCAAGGCCGAGTCGGCGACGACGACGCCGTCGCGGAAAGGAAGCCGCCGAGCAAGGTCGATCACAGTCCGCGCGACGGTGGTGACGGCGACGCCATGGACACGCGTGACGTGGTCAGGCGGCAGCCTGGCCGCCCGGATGCGTACGTCCAGCAGCCGCGCCTCCAGGTGCTGTCTCCGCGGATCGCGGGTGACGGTGACCTGGGTAGGCGGTCCCTTCAGCGTCTCCAGGCCGTGCAGCAACGCGGCCGACCGATGGCTTCCCGCCGCGGGGTCGGCCCGGAGGGCGAGCAGGGCGGCCGCCACGTCCAGCCCATGTCGACGCGCCAGACTCTCCGCGCAAGCGTCAACGAGCTGTGCCTCGGCGTAGATGCCGTCGCGGAGTCGCACCCAACGACCCGACCGAAGGTGACGCCGAATCTCGGCGCCGAAACGCCGACGGCGAGGGCCTGCCGGCGGGTGAAGGCGCCACCGTTGCGGGCCGCGACCATGGCAAGCCGGGAGTCCATCGAGCCAGCATGGCCCTAACCGCAAGGCAACGGCGGAGGTCATCCACAGGCTGCACCGCGGTCAACACAGAGCCGGTTACCAAGGAACCCGACATTTCGGACGGGATTTTGGTTACGAGCTCTGTGAAGGCGACCTGCGGGCGAACAGCAGGCGGATTACCCGGGCTCGGTGAGCCGGATCCGTACCCGGCGGAACTGCTCGGGTGTGGCCCGCAGAACGGCCAGCTTGGGGTCTGGGACGGCGAGAAAGCGCTCGACGGCGAGTGCGAACAGCGGACGCAGCCGCGGGTCGTCAGCCACGGCGTCGACCGCGTGTCGGTCGCCGCCGCACACGACGGCCTCCAGTTGGCCGGCGTACGGCAGCAACACCCGGGCCGCGACGTCGGCCGCCTCCTGGAAAGCCTCCCTCGCCTGCTTGTCGCGGCGCCGCTGGAACCGCCGCTGCGACTGTCCGCCGGCCGAATGGCGGCCGTGTACGAGCCGGGAGCCGACTTTGGAAGCGACCAGGTCGTTCCCCTGGAAGACGCCGGCCGCGTACCCGCCGAGCCGCACCAGCAGCACGCCCACCATGCGGTCGCGCATCACGTGAGAAACCAGAGGCTCGGTCGCGAGGCCCGGCCGCTGCTCCTGCGGCGTGGCGAGCGGAGGGAAGGGTACGTGGCATTCCGCCACTGCTCCGTCATCGGCCCGATAGGCCACGATCTCGGGAGCAAGCCGGGTCGCGACGACACCATGACGTCCGTCGAAGCCACGCAGCCAGCGGTCGATTCGCTCCGCCGGTACGTCGATCCAGCGCCCACCACCCGCCGCGGGTTGTCCCGTCACGGGTCGCAAGGCTAGTAACCCGGCGCGCTGGACTGGACACTTCGCTCGCGACCGGGAAGGGTGGCCCCCGAAACGCACCCGAGGACGCGAGGACGACGGAATGACCTTTCCTGCCAACACCGTCGAGAAAGCCCTGGTGGCCGCGATAGACGACCACAGCAAGACGACCGACTTCCTCGACGTACTGTCGGAGGCCGAGGTGTGGCTGCCGATCTCCGACGAGTCCGGGCCGGAGCCCGACGGTACCGTCGCCCTGCCCACCATCACCCTCGACGACGAGCAGTTCGTCGCCGCGTTTACCTCGGCCGAGCAGCTGGAGCGCGGAGCACCGGAAGTACCCCATGTGGTGGTACCGGCGCGGGACCTGGCGCAAGTCCTTCCGGACAGAGTCGGCATCGCCGTCAATCCCGGCGCGGACGGCACCGTGCCCATCAAGCCCGACGGCGTCGCCTACCTGGGCGGTCCGTCGGACGATTCAGACGTTGAAGCCGAGGGCTCGTAGCTGCTCGCGGCCCTCATCGGTGATCTTGTCCGGACCCCACGGCGGCATCCACACCCAGTTGATGTGGAAGTCCTTGACCAGGCCGTCGAGCGCGGACCGGGCCTGATCCTCGATGACGTCGGTGAGCGGGCACGCCGCGCTGGTGAGGGTCATGTCGAGGGTCGCGACGTTGTCGTCGTCCACCGCGACGTCGTAAAGCAACCCGAGGTCCACGACGTTGATGCCGAGCTCGGGGTCCACGACGTCCCGCAACGCCTCCTGGACGTCCTCGACAGAAGTCTTCTCCGTCATGATGCGGGCTCCTCGCTTGGGTCGTACCTAGCGCCCGTCGCCTGAATTGTGGCGTCCTTCCACGCCATCCAGGCGAGCAGCGCGCACTTGATGCGCGCCGGGTACTTGGACACGCCGGCGAAGGCGGCCGCGTCCTCCAGCACGTCCTCGTTCGGCTCGAGGCGGCCGCGGGACTGCATGAGCGCGAGAAATTCCTTCTCGATCGCCAGCGCGTCGTCGAGTGGTTTGCCGATGACCAGGTCAGCCATGACCGAGGCGCTGGCCTGGCTGATCGAACACCCCAGGCTGTCGTACGACACCTCGGCCACCGTGACCTCGCCGTTCGACCTGTCCAGCGCGACCCTGACGGTCACCTCGTCGCCGCACACCGGGTTGACGTGGTGCGCCTCGGCGTCGTACCGCTCACGCAAGCCCTTGTGGTGCGGGTTGCGGTAGTGGTCGAGGATGATCTCCTGGTACATCGATTCGAGCAGCATCACACCGTCCCGAAGAACCGCTGCGCGTGCCGGACCCCTCCGACCAGCTCGTCGACGTCGGCCAAGCCGTTGTACAGGTAGAAGGTGGCCCGGGTGGTTGCGACTATCCCGTAGCGCCGGTGGAGCGGCCACGCACAGTGGTGGCCCACCCGTACCGCGATACCGAGCTCGTCGAGGATCTGCCCAACGTCATGCGGGTGGACCCCGTCGACGACGAACGACACAGCTCCACCGCGTGCCGAGGAGTCGGCAGGGCCGACGATGCGCACCCCGGGAAGCACGCTGAGCTGTTCCAGGGCATAGGAGGTGAGCGCGTGCTCGTGCGCGGCGACGCATCCCATCCCGACGCCGGACAGGTAGTCGACGGCCGCGGCCAGCCCGACCGTCTGCGCCGTCATCGGCACGCCCGCTTCGAAGCGCTGCGGGGGCGGCAGGAACGTCGAGCCCTCCATGCGCACGACCTCGATCATCGAGCCGCCGGTGAGGAACGGAGGCATCGCCTCGAGCAGCCCCCGACGTCCCCAGAGCACACCGATACCGCTCGGCCCGAGCATCTTGTGCCCGGAGAAGACCAGGAAGTCGACACCGAGGTCGCGTACGTCGACCGGCTGGTGCGGCACCGACTGCGCGGCGTCGATCAGCACCAGCGCGCCCACCTCGTGGGCACGCCGGGTGATCTCGGCGACCGGCGGCACGGTACCGAGCACGTTCGACTGGTGGCTAAGCGCGACGATCTTGGTGCGCTCGGTCAGCAGCTCGTCGAGGTCCGACAGGTCGAGGCGGCCCTCGTCGGTCAGGCCGATCCACCGCAGCGTCGCCCCGGTGCGCTGACAAAGCTGCTGCCACGGCACCAGGTTGGCGTGGTGCTCCATCTCGGTGACCAGCACCTCGTCGCCCGGACCGATCCGGAAACGCTCGGCCTCCGGGCCGGCGGTGGCCGCGTTGCTCATCGCGTACGCGACGAGGTTGATCGCCTCGGTCGCGTTCTTGGTGTAGACGACCTCGCTCGGATCACCCACGCCGATGAAATCGGCGATCTTCGCCCGGGCGCCCTCGTAGGCGTCGGTGGCCTCCTCCGCGAGCTGGTGCGCGCCGCGGTGCACGGCGGCGTTGTGCGTCTCGTAGAACTCCCGCTCGGCATCCAGCACCTGCCGCGGCTTCTGCGAGGTCGCTCCGGAGTCCAGGTAGACCAGCCGGCGCCCGCCCCGGACCTTCCGGGACAAGATCGGGAAGTCCGCCCGGATCGCCTCGATGTCGAGCAGACCCTTGGCTGGCTCGGTGATGGTCATGGGGTAACGCCCGCCTCTAGCTGCTCTCGTGGGGTGAACCGCTCATAGCCCTCCGCCTCGAGACGCTCGGCGAGGTCCGGACCTCCCTCCTCGACGATCCGGCCGCCGATGAACACGTGCACGAAGTCGGGGCGGATGTACCGCAGGATCCGGGAGTAGTGGGTGATGAGCAGGACGCCGACGTCCCCCTGGCCGCGGTACTCGTTGATGCCGTCCGAGACCACCCGCAGCGCGTCGACGTCGAGACCCGAGTCGGTCTCGTCCAGGATCGCCATCTTCGGGGCCAGAAGCTTCAGCTGCAGGATCTCGTGACGCTTCTTCTCCCCGCCGGAGAACCCCTCGTTGAGGCTACGTTCGGCGAACGAGGACGGGATGCGCAGCCCGTTCATCGCACCGCGCGTCTCCTTTATGAACTCACGCAGCTTGGGCGCCTCCCCCCGGACCGCGGTCACCGCGGTGCGCAGGAAGTTCGAAACCGACACCCCGGGCACCTCGACCGGATACTGCATCGCCAGGAACAGCCCGGCACGGGCACGCTCGTCGACGCTCATCGACAGCACGTCCTCGCCGTCGAACGTCACCGAGCCGCGCGTCACCGTGTACTTGGGATGCCCGGCGATCGCGTAGGCCAGAGTGGACTTCCCGGACCCGTTGGGACCCATCAGCGCGTGGGTCTCCCCCGGCCGTACGGTGAGGTCGACGCCGCGGAGGATCTCCTCGTTGTCCGGGGACGTACCCTCCACGCTGACGTGCAGATCGCGGATCTCGAGCGTGGGCATATCTTCTCGGTCTCCTGTCGGTGTTCTAGTCGTCGTGCAACGAGACGAGGACGTCGTCTCCATCGATCTTCGCGGGGTAGGTCGGCACCGGCTTGGTGGCCGGGAGGGCGGTGGGCTTGCCGGAGCGCAGGTCGAAGCACGATCCGTGCAGCCAACACTCGATAGTCCCGTCGTAGACGTCACCCTCCGACAACGCGACCTGGGCATGCGAGCACTCGTCGTAGAGGGCGAAGACCTCGCCATCGCTACGCACCACCACGATGGGCGTGCCGTCGATCTCGACCCGGAGCGCACCCTCGTCGGGCAGCTCCGAGGCCGCGCAGGCTCGTACGTAGGTCATTCCAGTGATCGCTCCAGCTCCGCCTCGACCGCTTCGGTAACTCGACGCTGCAGATCGGGGATCTGCATCTGCCGGATGAGCTCCCCGAAGAAGCCCCTGATGATCAGGGCCCTGGCCTCGTCATGGGGAACACCGCGGGCCATTAGGTAGAACAACTGCTCGTCGTCGAGTCTTCCGCTGGTGCTGGCATGCCCGGCCTGGGCCACCTCGCCGGTAAGGATCTCCAGGTTCGGCACCGAGTCGGCACGGGCGCCGTCGTTCAGCACCAGGTTGCGGTTGTTCTCGTAGGTGTCGGTGCCGACGGCCTCGGGCCGGATCATGACGTCGCCGATCCACACCGCGTGCGCATCCTGCCCCTGCAGGGCCCCCTTGTACTCGACCCGGCTGCGGCAGCGCGCGACCGCGTGCCCGACCAGGAGGCGGTGCTCGAGGTGCTGGGCGGCGTCGACGAAGTACAGCCCGAACAGCTCGGCGTCCCCGCCCGGCCCATCGAAGTGCACCGTCGGGGAAAGACGCACGAGGTCGCCGCCCAAGGTCACCACGAAGCTCTTGAACCGGGCGTCCCGGCCGAGCTTCGCGTGGTGGTGCGAGACGTGAACGGCGTCCTCGGCCCAATCCTGAAAGCTGACCACGAACAGCGACGCCCCGTTGCCGACGACGAACTCGACGTTGTCGGCGAACGTGGTCGACCCGCCGTGGTCCAACACGACCACGGCCTCGGCCAGCTCCTCGGCCTCCACGACCAGGTGGCCGTAGGCGGTACCGCCCTTACCGCGCAGCGTTACCACCGTCGGCCGGGAGGCCACCTCCTCCCGGGGCACGGTGATCACGGTGGCCCCCCCGAAGCCGGTGTACGCCTGTGCGCTCACCCGATCCACGGGTACGAACGCCCGGCCGAGGCGCGGATCGTCGCGGCCCACGCTCTCGACCTTGACCTCCGGGGCCGCATCGACCTCGACGAGGACCGACTCGCCCCCACCCGCGGGTGGGGCGGCGGTACCGTCGTGCAGCCCCCGAAGCCGGTCGAGCGGGGTGAACCGCCACTCCTCCTCGCGGCCGGTGGGTACCGGGAAGTCGCGTACGTCGTAGGAGCGGATCGCCTCCGGCCGAGCGTCCCCGGGGTGCTCGCCGTCGTGTGAGTGTGCCGGCACGGCAGCAGGTACTGTGCCGGCCCCGGTGTCCTCACGCAGCACCTGTGCTGCCACCGCGGCCTGCTCGGCCGCCGCCTCCTCTTCGGGAGTGAGCCTCTGGGGGTCCATCAACCGACGGCCCCCTCCATCTGCAGCTCGATCAGCCTGTTGAGCTCCAGCGCATACTCCATCGGCAGCTCACGGGCGATCGGCTCGACGAACCCGCGAACGATCACCGCCATCGCCTCGTCCTCGGTGAGGCCACGGCTCATCAGGTAGAACAGCTGGTCCTCGCTGACCTTCGAGACCGTCGCCTCGTGCCCCATCGTCACGTCGTCCTCGCGGACGTCGACGTAGGGGTAGGTGTCCGACCTGCTGACCGTGTCGACGAGCAGCGCGTCGCACTTCACGTTCGACTTCGAGTGGTGCGAGCCCTCCTGCACCTGGACCAACCCGCGGTACGAGGTACGTCCGCCGCTGCGCGCCACCGACTTCGACACGATGGTGCTGGAGGTGTGCGGGGCACAGTGCACCATCTTGGCGCCGGCGTCCTGGTGCTGGCCCTCGCCCGCGAAGGCGACCGACAGCGTCTCGCCCTTGGCGTGCTCACCCATGAGGTAGATCGACGGGTACTTCATCGTGACCTTGGAGCCGATGTTGCCGTCGACCCACTCCATGGTGGCGCCCTCGTAGGCGACGGCGCGCTTGGTCACCAGGTTGTAGACGTTGTTCGACCAGTTCTGGATGGTCGTGTACCGGCACCGAGCGTTCGGCTTGACGATGATCTCGACGACCGCCGAGTGCAGCGAGTCGGTGTTGTAGATGGGCGCGGTACAGCCCTCGACGTAGTGCACGTAGGCGCCCTCGTCGACGATGATGAGAGTCCGCTCGAACTGGCCCATGTTCTCGGTGTTGATCCGGAAGTAGGCCTGCAGCGGAATCTCCACGTGCACGCCGGGCGGCACGTAGATGAAGCTCCCACCGGACCACACTGCCGTGTTGAGCGAGGCGAACTTGTTGTCGCCGGGCGGAATCACGGTGCCGAAGTACTCCTGGAAGATCTCCGGGTGCTCCCGAAGCCCCGTGTCGGTGTCCAGGAAGAGGACCCCCTGGGACTCGAGGTCCTCACGGATCTTGTGATAGACGACCTCGGACTCGTACTGCGCCGCGACACCGGCGATCAGCCGCTGCTTCTCCGCCTCCGGGATGCCGAGCTTGTCGTAGGTGTTCTTGATGTCGGCCGGCAGCTCGTCCCAGGTCGCGGCCTGCTTCTCGGTGGAACGGACGAAGTACTTGATGTTGTCGAAGTCGATGTCGTTGAGATCCGCGCCCCACGTCGGCAGCGGCTTCTTGCCGAACAGCCGGTGACCCCGCAGCCGCATCTTGAGCATCCACTCGGGCTCGTCCTTCTTCGTGGAGATGTCGCGAACGACCTCCTCGGACAGCCCCCGGCGCGCCGACGCTCCGGCCGCGTCGGAGTCGGCCCAACCAAACTTGTACCTGCCAAGACCCTCGAGTTCGGGGTGGGCGGTTGTGGTCATTTAAGAAGTCCTCCCGCTGGTCGGACTGGTTCTCGTTGCCTTCGTTGTTTTCGCCGTCTTCGTCTTCGCCGTGTTCGACGTCTTCGATGTCTTTGCCAGCTCCGGTGGGGTGACGTGCGTCGTGCAGACGCCGTCGCCGTGCGCGATGGTCGCCAGTCTCTGCACGGGGGTGTCCAGCAGCCGGGCGAAGGCCTCGGTCTCGGCCTCGCACAGCTGCGGGAACTCCGCCGCCACGTGGGCGACCGGGCAGTGGTGCTGGCACAGCTGCTCGCCTCCGCCCGTGGCCGGCGCCGCCCCGATCGACGCGGCGTAGCCATCCGCCGAGAGGGCCTCGGCCAGCACACGAGCCTGCTCGTGCCGCGGCGCCCGCCGAACCACCGGACGGTACCGACGCTCGAGGTCGGCGATCTGCCGCCGGGCAAACTCCGTGACCGCTTCCTCGCCGAACATGTCGGCGAGGAAGCGCAGAGCGTCGGCGGCCAGGTCATCGTAGGCGTGATAGAAGGTGCTGCGCCCGGCGTCCGCCATGGCGAAGAACCGCGCCGGACGCCCGCGGCCACGCCTGCCTCGCGGTCGCGCCTCCCGTACCTCGATCATCCCCTCGGCGAGCAACGCATCCAAGTGGCGACGCACCGCTGCCGGGGTCAGCCCGAGCCGTTCACTCAGGGCGGCCGCCGTCATGGGACCGTTTTCTAGAATCAACCGAGCCACTTGGGCCCTTGTTCCGCGCTCCGAGGGCATGGCAGAGACGTGGGCGCTCGCTCCACCCACGTCGCCGACACCCGTACGCGCGTTTTTCACAACATCAGTGTGCCGTAAATCGACCGCGCGAGCCAACTGGGCGGGGGTGTCGTCAGTCACTAAAGCAAGCCTTACCTAACAAAGGTCCCCCTGCTCGGGCCGCCCGTAGCCGCCCGCGGCCGCCCGCCTAGACTCCCAGGCATGGCAGCGCCCGCAGTCGAGGTTGCCGAACTTGTCAAGCGGTACGGCACGAGGACAGCTGTTGCTGGGCTTTCCTTCGAGGCGACGTCGGGCGAGATCACCGCGCTGCTCGGCCCCAACGGCGCCGGCAAGACCACGACCGTCGAGATCTGCGAGGGTTTCCGCCGCCCGGACGGCGGCTCGGCACGCGTCCTCGGGCTCGACCCGCGGCGTGACGCCCGGCGGCTCAAACCACGGGTCGGGGTGATGCTCCAGTCGGGTGGCATCCCACCGGACGCGCGGGTGGGTGAGGTGCTGCGCCTTGCGGCGTCCCTGTACGCACAGCCGGTGGACGCCGAGTACCTGCTGGTTCGGCTCGGCCTGCGGGAGTCGGCCCGCGTTACGTGTCGGCGTCTGTCGGGTGGCCAGCGGCAGCGGCTGTCGCTGGCCCTGGCCATCGTCGGACGACCCGACCTGGTGTTCCTCGACGAACCGACAGCCGGGCTCGACCCGCAGGCCCGCCGAGCGACCTGGGAACTCGTCGACGAGCTCCGTCATCAGGGGACGAGCGTGGTGATGACCACCCACTACATGGAGGACGCCGATCGCCTCGCCGATCACGTGGTGATCGTCGACCACGGACGTACCGTGGCGCAGGGCTCCCCCGCGGAACTCACCTCTCAGGGGGCGGAGCGGCAGCTGCGGTTCCGCGCGCGGCCAGCGCTCGACCTCGACCAGCTCCTGTCCGCCCTGCCGCCGGGCAGCACGGCCAAGGAGTCACCGGCCGGCCACTACCTCATCGAGGGGGAGGTCGGACCGCACCTGCTGGCGACGGTCACGGCCTGGTGTGCCTCGCACGACGTGCTCGCGGAGGATCTCCGCATCGAGAGCAGAACCCTGGAGGACGTCTTCCTCGACCTGACCGGGCGGGAGCTGCGCCCCTCATGACGACCGCCCCCCTCCTCTCCCCCGCACCCGGCGCGGCGCCGCTTCCCCGGATGGTCGTCGCGCAGACCGCTATGGAGTTGCGCACGCTGCTGCGCAACGGGGAACAGCTCCTCCTCACGCTGGTCATACCCACCCTGCTGCTCGTGCTGTTCTCCCTCGTCCCGCTGCTCGACCAGGGGCCGGGCCGCCGCGTGGACTTCCTCGCGCCCGGCATCATCGCGCTCGCGGTGATGTCCACCGCCTTCACCGGACAGGCGATCGCGACCGGGTTCGAGCGCCGCTACGGGGTGCTGAAGCGTCTCGGCGCCACGCCGCTGCCCCGATGGGGTCTGCTTGCCGCCAAGACCGCTACCGTGGCCGCGGTCGAGATCATCCAGATCGCGATCCTGTCGGCGGTCGCCGTCGCCCTGGGTTGGCGTCCGAGCGGCTCCCCACTCCCGGTCGTGGTTCTGGTGCTGGCCGGCACCGCCGCGTTCAGCGCGCTCGGACTGCTGATGGCGGGCATCTTGCGGGCCGGGGCCACCCTCGCCGCGGCCAACCTGGTCTACGTGGTCCTTCTCGCCCTTGGCGGCGTGCTGTTCCCGCTGTCCAGGTTCCCGGACGGGATCCGCTCGGCCCTCGAGCTGCTGCCGATATCGGCGCTGTCCGGTGGTCTGCGGGCGGTACTGCAGCATGGGGCCGCGCTGCCGTGGCAGCACCTCGCCGTCCTGCTGGTTTGGACGGCGATCGCCTTCACCGCCGCCGCGCTCACCTTTCGCTGGGAATGACACTGCCCCCTTGGGAAGGGGCGCGGCCCCCGGGCGAAGGCTTAGCAGGGTCCCACCTACGATGGTCCCGTGCCGCGTACCACGTCACTGCGTGAGTCCGTGCTGTCTCCCACGTCCAGGTCGATGCGCGGGCTCGCGCTCGCCAGCGTGGTGCTCAACGTCGTCATCATCATGACCGGCTCGACGGTGCGGCTGACCGAGTCCGGACTCGGCTGCCCGAGCTGGCCCCGGTGCACCGGCGACAGCTTGGTGCCGGTGCCGGGAGCGGGAAGCTCCACGCTGCACATGGTGATCGAGTTCGGGAACCGGCTCGTCGCTCTTCCGGTCTTCGCCGTCGCCCTCGCGTGCCTGCTGGTCGCCCTCAGGCTCGGCGGCCGGCGCCAGCTCGTCCTGCTGGCGTCCCTGCAAACGGTGGGGATCGTGACCCAGGCGGTGGTCGGTGCCGTCTCGGTGTACGCGAAGCTCGACCCGGTCCCGGTGGCGACGCACTTCCTGCTGTCGATGGGCGTCCTCGCCACGGCGATGGCGCTGTACGTCCGGGCGTCGGAGGGCGACGCCCCGCCCCGCGCCACCGTGCCGCCGAACGTTCGCCTGCTCCGCCGGGCGCTGGCCGGCACGGTCTTCGTGCTCCTGCTGGTGGGCACCCTGGTCACCGGGTCCGGCCCGCACGCGGGGGACGCGTCCGCCCCGCGCCTGCCCTTCTCGATCGAGGCGGTGGCCAGAGTCCACTCCGCCGCCGCCTGGCTCACCGTCGCCCTTACCGTGGCCCTCCTGGTGGCGCTGCGCAGTACGAATGCCCCGGGCACGGTGCGGCGCCGTACGTACGAACTCCTCGCCCTCGAGCTGGCTCAGGGAGCGATCGGCTACATCCAGTACCTCGCCGGGATACCGGAGCCCCTGGTAGCAGTGCATATCCTCGGCGCGACGCTGACGTGGATCGCCACCCTGCGGGTGCTGTTCGCCATGCGGGAGCGCGGTCAGGCGGAGGCGACGACTACCGCCGATGCCGACGCGACGCCGAGGCGGTCCGTGAAGGAGCTCCGGTGATAGCGGCCGGAGGCGGTCCCGACGTCCTCGTGATCGGCGCCGGCGTTATCGGCCTGACAACCGGAATACGCCTGGCCGAGGCCGGCCTGGACGTGCTTATCCGCTCGGCGGTACCACCGGGCGAGACCACGTCGGCCCTGGCGTCCGCCCTGATCGGACCGACGTTCGCGGCACCTGGCGATCCGATGCGGAGCTGGGAGCAGGCGACCGTGGCAGAGCTCACCGCCGCCCCGCGCAGCGTGCCCGGAGTACGCCTGTGTCGTGGTCTGCTGGCGGCCCGGCCCGCCGGCATGATGCCGCCATGGCCCGACCAGATCGCGGGCTTCACGCCGGCTGCGGCAGACGAGCTGCCGGAGGGATTTCGGACCGGGTTCTGGGCCACCTTGCCCGTTGCCGACATGCCCGTCTACCTCGATCATCTGACCGAACGGTTTCGCGCGGCGGGCGGCGAGATCGAGTTGCGGCCGGTGGAGTCGCTGGCCGAGGCGGCGCGTCAGGCGCCGCGGATCGCCAACTGTGCCGGCCTCGCGGCGCGCGAACTCGCCGCCGATCCCGAGGTATGCCCGGTACGGGGGCCAAAGGTGATCGTGGAGAACCCGGGCATCGACACGTTCTTCATCGAGGCGCCGATCGGCGCCTCCTGGTCCGCCTACTTCCCGCACGGCGATCACGTCGTGCTCGGAGGCACGGCGAGGGAAGGCGACGAGAACACGGACCCCGACGAGCAGGAGGCGGCGGAGTTGGTGCGTCGCTGCGTGGAGGTGGAACCGCGGCTTCGGAACGCCCGAGTACTCGATCACCGGGTGGGACTGCGCCCGGGACGTCCGAGCGTTCGGCTCGAGGCGGAGCGGATCGACGGGACGCTGTGCGTGCACAACTACGGTCACGGGGGCCTCGGAGTGACCACCGCCTGGGGCTGCGCCCGGGACGCGGCGGCGCTCATCACCGGATGAGCTCGGCCAACCCACGCGCCCGACGGCTCACCGGGGCTCACTGGGGCGTGCCTGCAGACGGCGCCGCCGGGTACGGGATCGCCCACGGCTCCGGCGGGAGCGCGGCGACGTTGGCGACGTAGCAGATCGCGTGGTACCAGCCGGCGAGCATCAACAGGTCGAGCAGCTGTTCCTCGGTCCAGTGGCGGCGGAGCCGCTGCCACAGCGCATCGGCGACGGTCGCGTGCTCGTGTAGCCGATCAACCAGGGCGACGAGCAGGCGATCCCGCGATGACCAGGCCTGGTCCCCCTCGTCGCCGAGGACGGTGGCGGCCAGGGCGGCCCGGTCGAGCGCGGCCCGCTCGCCGAAGCCAGCGGCGTGGACACCCCACTCGTAGCCGCAGCCGCAGCGGGCGCACACCCGGACGATGACCAGCTCGCGGTCGTGCAGGTCGACCGAGAGCATACGGCCGAGCTCGTAACCGCCCCAGGTGAGCATCGCGCGGGCCATCGGCAGGTTTCTGGCGAAGGCACGGAACAGGGCAAGGGGCGGCAGGGTGCCGCGCCGCGGCATCATCCGCGCGACCACCTCGGCCGCGTCACCCTCCAGCGGCAGAGGAAGCGGGTGGATAGGTGGGGTGGCTGGCACGGTAGCTCCTCGGATGATTCGGGAATCAAAGCACTACCGACAACCTCATCACTTCGGAATCCGAAGCACAAGGGATGCGAGGGACCGGCGTTGTCACACGTCGCGGCGCCCCGCGTCGCCCGCGGAACCCTCGGATGCTTCGGAGGGTGATGAGCGGTAGACGCTGCGGCCCCATTCGTCGGCCCACCGTGACAGCGGCCGGAGCGCGGCGAGCAGCCCGCGCCCGTGCTCGGACAGCGCGTAGCGGCCGGCGTCGTCGATCTCCACGATCGCGGCGCCGGCCAACTCGGCCAGGCGATCGCGCAGAACGCTGGACGACATACCCCCACAGCGCTGCTGAAGTGCGCGGAACCCGAGGTGCTCCTCTCGCAGTTCCCACACGATGCGCAGCGCCCACCGCCGGCCTAGCAGGTCAAAGGCGACCATCAGCGGCCTGCCGGTTCGCGTGCCGCGCGCCGGTCGTCCGGGTCGGGGTGTGGTCACGGGAAACTTCCTTGCGCCTCGGAATCCGAACCGATACCACGTGTGCTTCGAGTATCGAAGCACAGCCTAGCGTTCGGGGGTCAACGTGATCCGGCGCTGGTCGCGGCTCGGGCGGACTTGGCTCACCCTGGCCCGGGGGGCCAGCCGGGCGGTCGCGGCGGCCCAGGCTGCGGCCCAGGTGGGCCCGAGGATCTCGGAGTTCCCGGCGGGCCGGTGGGCGGGGGCGGTGGCCCGAACCCGGGCGGCCCGGCCTGTGCCCACGGCAGCTGCGTACCGCCGGACAGCCGGCTGAGGAACGCCTGCCGAGCGACACCCATGAGGTGCAGCAGGGCGTCGCGTCGCGGGTAGAACTGCGGCGGCGTCTCGACGCCCCGCTCGGCTCGGGTGTGCAGCAGCGCGAGCTCGGTGGCGGCGAGCTGATAGTCGCCCATCGCTCGAGAGGCGACGGAGCCGCCGGCTCGGCGCGCCCAGCGCCGGGCCGCTCGCCGCGAGGAGATCGCGGACAGCATCGCGATGTCCTGCGACGCCACCAAACCCGTCGGAACGTACTGGGACAGGTGTCGCCCGATCAAGGCGACGATCCGGCGGCGGTCATGCATCACCAGCAAGAGCACGCCCACCAGCACAAGGAACGTGAACAGCCAGGCGATAACGAGGCCGAGCGGGAGCTGCGTGATCAGCGGGAGCTGGAAGATCGCGGAGATGAAGGAAGACCCGTTCCAGAACGCGTGCAGGAAGACGGCCCCACACCAACCGAGCACCGGAAGGAAGAACCGCGCGGCACCGCTGCGGCTGAGTGCCGCGTAGGCGATTCCGATTCCGATCATCGAGGTGAACAGCGGGTGGGCGAGCGGCGATATGACGCCGCGCAGCAGGAACACCGGGATGAGCTCGCCCTCGGCTCCAAACCTCGCGTAATAGCCCACGTTCTCCACGATCGCGAAGCCGAGGCCCACCATGCCCGCGTACACGATCCCGTCGGTCGGACCGTCCAGCTCCCGGCGACGGAACCACAGCAGACCCAACAGGACGAACCCCTTCAGCGACTCCTCGACCAGAGGTGCGCCGACGGCGACGGTGAGGAACATCCCCAGCCCTCGACCCAGGATCACCGTTGCGACGGCGGAGTTCGCGGTGTTGATCACTCCGGCGACCAGCGTGGCCACACCGGCGCCCCATAGAAACGCGATGACCAGGTTGCGGGTCGGCTCCGGCTCGAGCCGGTCGAGCAACAGTATGCCGGCGACCGTGATCGGGGCCGGAAGAACCGCCAGCAGCAGACCGACCAAGAAGAGGACCGGCCCGCCCTCGGGCAGGCCCACTACCAGCACGGAGATGAGGGTGAGGAAGCTCAGCACCGCCACGCCGATGACAAATCCCACCGAGGAGCGGCGCGGCCCCAGCCGTCCCTGAAGCACGGCCTGCGGATCGAGCGTCGCCATGACCGGCAAGCGTAATGGTTAGGCCCCAGCCTGGACACGGGTCGGTGGTTGCGCGTGCCGCGTGCCCCCCGGCACGGAGGTCGCCCCCGGCTACGGACGCGGGGGAGGCAGGAAACCGGAACGCTCGGAGCCGGCGGCCCACGGGGGGCGGAGCGGCTGGGCAAGCCGGGAGAGGAACGCGTCCCGTGCGGCGGTCATCAGGTTCAGCAACGCGGCGCGGCGCTGGTCCAACCACTCCCGCTCCGCGACGCCGCGATCCTCCCGCTGGCGCAACAGGGCGAGCTCGGTCGCCGCGGCCTGGTAGTGGCTCATCGCCCGGCTCGCCGGGGTGCCCCCGACGAACCGGGCCCACCGCCGGGCGTTCTGCCTGGCCGGGATCGTCGACAACATATGGATGTCGCAGGGGGCGACGAGCTCGGCCGGCGCGTCCTCGGGAAGGGAACGCTCGATGAGCCGGATCACCCGCCGGCGTTCGAAGACGGTCACCAGGATCACCGCCACCAGGGCGGGCAGCATCACGGCGAGGTAGACCTCCGCGACGTAGAGGAGCTGATCCAGCCCGGCCACGAAGTTCCACAGCCCGTGCAGCATCATCGCCCCGACCAGCCCGACCGTCGGCAGCACCACCCGGACGGCCTTCCTGGTGCTCAGCGCCGCGTAGCCAAGCGCAAGCCCGACCATCGAGCTGAACAACGGATGGGCAAACGGCGTCATGATCCCCCGCAGGATGAAGCTCGCCGTGACGGCGATGACACCGCCGGCCGCGCCGTCCTCGGCGATTCCGTGGATGAAGGTCTTGGCGTAGTACATAACGTCTTCGATCATGGCGAAGCCGAGCCCGACCATCCCGGCGTAGATGATCCCGTCGGTCGGACCGTCCAGCTCCTGGCGGCGGAACCACAGAAACCCGAAAAGGACCAGCGCCTTGAGCGTTTCTTCTACCACCGGCCCCACGGCGACCGGGGCAAGGGACGACCCGGCCTGCTTGCCGAAGAGCGAGGCCAGAAAAAACGTGCCGTATTGGTTTCCGATGAGGGAAAACAACGTCGCCACGCCGGCGCCCCAGAAGAACGCGAGGGCGAGGTTGCGCCCCGGCTCCGGCTCCAGTCGGTCCAGCCCAAGAAGGGCAAGAATCAGCAGCGGAAACGGGAGCGGGGCCAGCACCAGGCCGATGACGAACGGGAGCACGCCAATCTCGGCCACCGATGCGTCAAAGATGAGGGCGAGGAAGATCACCCCACACAAACCCATCACCGCGAAGGCGAGCACGGTGATCGAGGGGCGACGCCGTTCGATACCCGCCAAAATCAGCTTCGGATCCCGCCCCACCATGGCGCGAGGGTAGCCAACGGTCGCCCACTACGGACAGTACGCCCTAGTAGGCGCGCTTCGGCAAGGCCGCCTCAGTGCAACAGCGGATCGAGTGCTACCGCAGCGAAGAGCAGCGCGAGATAGGTGTTGGACAGGTGGAAGAACCGCATCGGCTTGAGCGCGGGACCGGTGATTCCGGCGCGAACCCGTCCGAAAAGTCGATGCGCCTCCACCAGGCAACACCCGCCCAGTACGGCGGCGGCGAGCGGATAGAACAGACCGGTGCCGGCCACCGGCCAGAGCAGCAGCGAACAGCCGACCATGGCCCAGGTGTAGAGCACGATTTCGATCGCGACCTTGCGCTCCCCGGCGACCACCGGGAGCATCGGGACCTCGGCGGCGGCATAGTCGTCACGGAACCGCATCGCGAGGGTCCAGGAATGCGGCGGGGTCCAGAAGAACACCACGCCGAACAGCACCAGCGGCGCCCAAGCCAGGCGACCGGTGACGGCCGCCCACCCGACCAGGACCGGCATGCAGCCGGCGATGCCGCCCCACACGATGTTCTGCGCGGTACGGCGCTTGAGCAGCATCGAGTAGACGAATACGTAGAAGAGATTGGCCGCCAGCGTCAATCCGGCAGCCAACACGTTGACGGTGATGACCAGCCATACCGTCGACACCACGCCGAGCACGATGCCGAAGATCAGCGCATCGCGCGGCGTCACCGAGGCGGTGGCGAGCGGGCGCTTGCGGGTGCGCCGCATCCGCGCGTCGATGTCACGGTCGATGTAGCAGTTGAGGGCGTTCGCGCTGCCGGCCGACAGGGTGCCGCCGAACAGCGTCGCGACAACCGTCCACAGCGGCGGCAACCCCTGCGCCGCGAGGAACATCACCGGAAGCGTGGTGATCAGCAGCAGCTCGATGATGCGGGGCTTGGTGAGGGCCACGTAGGCGCGGAACGTACTCAGCGCGCCTACCGGGGGACGCGCACCGCGCGCACGGTTACTCTCCCCCTCCGCGGTCGGATGCTGGCGATCAGCCAATGCCGTCACGGCGTATCCACGAAGACACGAAGACGTCGACAAAGTAGGTCACGCGCAAAGCCTCGGAGAGCAGATCACCGCGCCAGACCGCCCGGCACGATCATGCGGAATTTCGTACGACTCACAGTAGTGGGTGACACGCCGCATACCGTCACCGGGTCCACCCTTCGCCCACTCACTCACCCACCCACCCCCGCCCAGCACCATCGGAATGGCGGGCCCGCGCGGCGTGGTTAGGGCAAGGTAGGAGGGGACCGTAAAGGTCGCGCGGGTCCTGGAGTCCTGTCCGCATTCTCTGTCCTAACCCGGAGAGGAGTCTGACGTCGGGTGGGCATGCATACGAACGAACCGTCCCTTCGCCGGGGTGACCCCGACAGGCAAGCCGTCGACGTGATCCGGGTCTTGGCCATGGACGCGGTCGAGGAAGCGGGCTCCGGGCACCCGGGCACGGCCATGAGCCTGGCCCCCGCCGCGTACGTGCTGTTTCAGCGCGTGCTCCGGCACGATCCGAGCGACCCGCACTGGCCGGGGCGGGACCGCTTCGTGCTGTCGTGTGGTCACTCCAGCCTGACCCTCTACATCCAGCTGTTCCTTTCCGGCTACGGGCTGACCGTCGACGACCTCAGGGGCTACCGCCAGTGGGGCAGCCTGACCCCCGGACACCCCGAGTACGGCCACACCGCGGGGGTGGAAACCACCACCGGCCCGCTCGGGCAAGGGCTCGGCAACGCGGTAGGCATGGCGATGGCCGCGCGTCGGGAGCGCGGCCTCTTCGACCCCGACGGCCCGCCGGGCACGAGTCCGTTCGACCACACGATCTGGGTGTTCGCCTCCGACGGCGACATGGAGGAGGGCGTCGGACACGAGGCCGCCTCGCTCGCCGGACATCAGCGCCTCGGCAACCTCGTAGTTCTGTACGACGACAACCGCATCTCGATCGACGGCAACACCAACGTCGCGTTCAGCGAGGACGTCCTGCGGCGATACGAGGCGTACGGGTGGCACACCCAGCGCGTGGAGGACTCGGAGGACCTCGAGACGATCAACAAGGCGCTCGTGGCCGCCAGGGACGAGACCGACCGACCGTCGATCATCGCGATGTCTTCGGTCATCGCGTACCCCGCGCCGCACGCGCAGAACACCGGCCCGGCGCACGGTGCCCCGCTCGGCTCCGCCGAGGTCGCGGCGACCAAGCGGATCCTCGGGTTTGACCCAGACAAGACCTTCGATGTCCCCGACGACGTACTCGCCCGCGCCAGGGAGGTCGTCGGCCGTGGGCGAGCGCTGCACGAGGAGTGGGACAGGTCGTTCACCGCGTGGCGGCGGGCCAACCCCGAACGGGCGGCCGAATACGACCGGATCTCCGCCCGCCGGCTGCCCGAGGGCTGGGAGGCGGCATGGGAGACGGTGGCGTCGCGGTTTCAGGTAGGCGCGTCGGTCGCCACCCGCAAGGCATCCGGCGAGGTGTTGACCGCTATCGGCCAGGTGCTGCCCGAGCTGTGGGGCGGGTCGGCCGACCTCACCGGCTCCAACAACACCACGATCAAGGGCGAGCGGCCGTTCCTGCCCTTCGAGTCCAGCGCGGACGGCGCACACCCGTACGGGCGCTACGTTCACTTCGGCGTGCGCGAGCACGCCATGGGCGCCGTGCTCAACGGTGTGGCGCTGCACGGCGGAACGAGGCCGTACGGGGGAACGTTCCTCGTCTTCAGCGACTACATGCGCCCGTCCGTCCGGCTCGCGGCGATGATGGGCCTCCCGGTCATCTACGTATGGACACACGACTCGATAGGTCTCGGCGAGGACGGCCCAACCCACCAGCCGGTCGAGCACCTGTCGGCGCTCCGCGCGATCCCCGGCCTGGACGTGGTCCGGCCGGCGGACGCGAACGAGACCGCCGCCGCCTGGCGGGCGATCCTGGGGCACTCCGACCGGCCGGCTGGCCTGTGCCTCACCCGACAGGGTGTGCCGGTCCTCGAGGGGACGTCCGACCGTGCCGATGAGGTCGCCAGGGGCGGGTACGTGCTCGCGGAGGCCGCCGGCGGTCGGGCGGGTGGGCGACGACCCGACGTGATCGTCGTCGCCACCGGCAGCGAGGTCGCGATCGCGCTGGAGGCCCGCGAACTGCTGGAGCGCTCGGGCACGCCGACCCGGGTGGTGTCGATGCCGTGCGTCGAGTGGTTCCGCGCGCAGCCGCCGGACTACCAGGAGGATGTCCTGCCCCAGGGGGTGCGGGCGCGGGTCTCCGTCGAGGCCGGCATCGCCCAAGGGTGGCGCGAGTTCGTCGGCGACCACGGCGAGAGCGTGAGCATCCAACACTTCGGCGCGTCCGCGCCGTACCAGGTGCTGTACGAGAAGTTCGGCCTCACCCCGGAGCGGATCGTGGCGGCGGCGCGTACCAGCCTGGCGAGGGTCGGCGGCCCTACCGGGTACACCACCGGTAGTTGAGATTTGGCAGGAGGGACATTCCATGACGGACCTGCTGGGCCGGCTCTCCGCGGAGGGCGTCGCGGTCTGGCTCGACGACATCAGCCGGGATCGGCTGATGACCGGCCAACTGGAGGCGCTCGTCCGGGACAAGAGCCTGGTCGGCGTCACCTCGAATCCGACGATCTTCGCCAAGGCGCTGAGCCAGGGCTCCGCGTACGACGACCAGACCCGTGATCTCGCGGTACGCGGGGTGAGCCTCGAAGAGGCGGCGCGGATGGTCACCACCTACGACATCCGGTGGGCCTGTGACGTGCTGCGGCCGGTATACGACGCCACCGGCGGCGTCGACGGCCGCGTCTCGCTCGAGGTGGACCCCCGCATCGCCCGCGACACCGAGAAGACGATCGCCGAGGCCCGCGCGCTGTGGTGGCTCGTCGACCGGCCGAACCTGTTCATCAAGATCCCGGCGACGGTCGAGGGTCTGCCGGCGATCAGCCAGTGCCTCGCCGAGGGCCTCAGCGTCAACGTGACATTGATCTTTTCCCTGAAGCGGTACGGCGGGGTGATCGACGCCTTCTTCGAGGGCCTGGAGCGCGCCCGCGCGGCCGGCCGCGACCTGTCCACGATCGCCTCGGTGGCCTCGTTCTTCGTGAGCCGGGTGGACACCGAGGTGGACAAGCGGCTCGACAAGATCGGCACCGACGAGGCCAAGGCGCTGCGCGGCAGGGCAGCGATCGCCAACGCCCGGCTGGCCTACGAGCTGCACGAGGAGAAGTTCGGCACCGACCGCTGGGCCGCCCTGCGGCAGCTCGGCGCCCGGCCGCAGCGTCCGCTGTGGGCCTCCACCGGCACGAAGGACCCCGCCTACTCCGACACCTTCTACGTCGACGAGTTGATCGCCCCGGGTGTGGTCAACACGATGCCGGAGCCGACCCTGAACGCCGTCGCCGACCACGCGGCGGTCAGCGGTGACACCGTCCGTGGCCGCTACGAGCAGGCCAGCGCCGACCTTGCCGCCCTCGGCGAGGTAGGTATCGACTACGACGACGTCGTGCGGGTGCTCGAGGAGGAGGGCGTCGACAAGTTCGCCGCATCGTGGAACGAGCTGCTGCAGACCGTCCGCGGCGAGCTCGAGAGGTCGCGGTGACGGCTGTCGAGTCGGCAACGGCCGGCGGCATCACCGTACGCACCGCTGGAGATGAGCTGCTCGGCGCGTCCGGCGACCCGTGGCGGCGAACGCTGGCCGATCGGGTGCACGAGCGGCTGGCGGCCGCTGATCCCACGCTGTGGGGCGCGGAGGCCGAGCCCGAGGCGGCGATCCGACTGGCCTGGCTACGGCTGCCGGCATCGTCCCGGGACCTACTGCCCCGCCTGGCGGAGCTACGCGGGCAGCTGGCGGCCGAAGGGCTCGACAGGGTTGTGCTGTCCGGCATGGGCGGCTCGTCGCTCGCGCCGGAGGTCATCACCCGGACCGCCGGCGCACCGCTCACGGTGCTCGACACCACCGATCCCCACCAGGTCCGGCGCGGCCTCGACCGGCTGGACCGCACGGTGGTCGTGGTGTCCAGCAAGAGCGGCACCACCATCGAGACCGAAAGCCACCGCCGGGTGTTCTCCGCGGCGTTCCGGGACGCCGGCCTGTCCGACGAGGAGATCGGGGGTCGTTTCGTCATCGTCACCGATCCGGGTTCGCCGCTGCACCGGATCGGCGAGGAGCACGGCGCCCGCGCGGTGTTCCTGGCCGACCCGAACGTCGGCGGGCGCTACTCGGCGCTCAGCGCGTTCGGCCTGGTACCGAGCGCGCTGGCCGGGGTGGACGCCGCGGGTCTGCTCGACGAGGCACAGGCGCTCGTTCCGTCGCTCGGTTCGTACCGCGACCACGACAATCCGGCGCTCGCCCTCGGTGTGCTGCTCGGCGCGAACGCCCTGGCCGGACGGGACAAGGTGGTGATCGCCGACAACGGCTCGGGCATCGCCGGCTTTGCCGAGTGGGCGGAGCAGCTGCTCGCCGAGTCGACCGGCAAGCTGGGCCGCGGCCTGCTTCCCGTCGTCGTCGAGGGGACCGACGCCCCCGGCTTCGCGCCTGCCGCCGACGCCCATCTGGTGGCGGTGGGCTCGCCGGTCGACCTTCCCGGGACGGCGGTCGCCGGGCCGCTCGGCGGGCAGTTCCTCGCCTGGGAGTACGCCACAGCCGTCGCCGGCCGGCTGCTCGGCATCAACCCGTTCGACCAGCCGAACGTCCAGGAGTCCAAGGACAACACCAGCGCCCTGCTCACGTCCTCGGCTGACGGCGAGCTGCCCGCCGGGGCGCCGGCATTCGTCGACGGTGCTGTCGAGGTGCACGCCGATCCGGAGGTGTTGCGCGGCGCCGAGGACCTGCCCGGCGTCCTCGCGTCGCTGATGGGCGCGGTTCCGCCCGAGGGGTATCTCGCGGTCATGGCGTATCTGGACGGCGTCGGCGACGCCGATGCGGCGCGGCTGCGCCCGGCGCTGGCCGCCCGCCTCGACCATTCGGTGACGTTCGGGTGGGGGCCGCGGTTCCTGCATTCGACCGGGCAGTACCACAAGGGCGGTCCGCAGCGCGGCGTGTTCCTCCAGGTCACCGGCGCGGTCGAGAACGACGTCGAGATACCCGGCCGGCCGTTCACGCTGGGCCAGCTTCAGCTCGCCCAGGCACTCGGCGACCTCGGCGCGCTCGCCGGCCGCGGACGGCCGGTCGTCCGGCTGCACCTGCGCGACCGTGCGGCGGGCCTTCGGCAGGTGCTCGCGGCTGCACAGGGAGGTTGAGCATGCGGCCAAGGAGCGTTCCCGGCCCGGAGCGGTCACCGAACCCGCTGCGGGATCCCCGGGACCGACGGCTGCCCAGGGTCGCGGGGCCCTGCGCGCTCGTCATCTTCGGCGTGACGGGTGATCTCGCCCGGGGAAAGCTGCTGCCGGCGGTGTACGACCTGGCCAACCGCGGGCTGCTGCCGCCCAGCTTCGGTCTCGTCGGGTTCGCGCGCCGCGACTGGGCGCACGAAGACTTCGCGCAGGTCACGTACCAGGCGGTGAAGGAGCACGCGCGGACCCCGTTCCGGGAAGACGTGTGGCGCCAGCTCGCCGAGGGTGTGCGCTTCGTTCCCGGGCAGTTCGACGACGACGCGGCCTTCGACTCGGCGGCCAAGACCCTCGAGGAGCTGGACGCGAGCCGCGGTACCGGCGGCAACCACGCCTTCTACCTCTCGGTGCCGCCGAAGTTCTTCCCCCGGGTCGTACAGCAGTTGCGCCGATCCGGCCTGTCCGAGCCGGTCGGGGACTCCTGGCGCCGGATAGTCGTCGAGAAGCCGTTCGGCCACGACCTGACCAGCGCCAGGAAACTCAACGCCGTGATGCACGACGTGTTCCCGGAGGAGTCGGTTTTCCGGATCGACCATTATCTGGGTAAGGAGACCGTCCAGAACATCCTGGCCCTCAGGTTCGCCAACTCGTTGTTCGAGCCGGTCTGGAACCGCCGCTACGTCGACCACGTGCAGATCACGATGGCCGAGGACATCGGGATCGGCGGGCGTGCCGGCTACTACGACGGGATCGGCGCCGCGCGCGACGTCCTGCAAAACCACCTGCTCCAGCTCCTCGCGCTCACCGCGATGGAGGAGCCGGTGTCTTTCGACGCCCGGGCGCTGCGCGCGGAGAAGGAGAAGGTGCTGTCGGCGATCCGGCTCCCGGCCGACCTGGATGCCTACACCGCGCGCGGCCAGTACGCCGCCGGGTGGCAGGGCGGGGTCCAGGTGCCCGGCTACCTCGACGAGCAGGGAATCGCGCCCGACTCACAGACCGAGACCTACGCCGCCGTTCGCCTGGAGGTGGACACCCGCCGATGGGCGGGCGTGCCCTTCTACCTGCGGACCGGCAAGCGGCTCGGTCGCCGGGTGACCGAGGTGGCGTTGATCTTCCAGCGAGCGCCGCACCTGCCGTTCGACGCGACCGAGACCGCGGAGCTGGGGCAGAATGCGCTGGTGATGCGCATCCAGCCGGACGAGGGCGTGACTGTACGGTTCGGCTCGAAGGTGCCCGGGGCGGCCATGGAGGTGCGCGACGTCACCATGGACTTCGCCTACGGCGAATCGTTCACCGAGACGAGCCCGGAGGCCTACGAGCGGCTGATGCTCGACGTGCTCGTCGGCGATCCCCCGCTGTTCCCCCGGCAGGAGGAGGTCGAGCTGTCCTGGGCGATCCTCGATCCCATAGAGGAACATTGGGCACGACGCGCCGCCGAGCAGCGGGTCCGCCCGGACCCGTACCCTGCAGGGTCCTGGGGTCCTCTCTCGGCGGAGGCGATGATGGCCCTGGACGGACGCGTCTGGCGGCGCCTGTGATGGGGCGAACCGATGAGCTTTGACCTCACCGACACGACTGCCTCCCAGATCAACGCGCTGCTCACCAGGGAAAGGCACCGGCTGGGCAGCCCGGCCATGGGCATGGTGCTCACCCTGGTGATCGTCACGGACGAGCGGGCACACTACGACGCCGTACGGGCCGCCACCGAGGCCGGCCGTGAGCATCCCAGCCGCATACTGACCGTGATCTCCCGCGGGGCCAAGGGGCCGCCTCGACTCGATGCCGAGGTACGGGTGAGCGAGCCCGTACCGGGCGAGACCGTGCTGCTGCGGCTGTACGGGCCACTCGGCGGGCACCCGGAGTCCGTGGCCGCGCCGCTGCTGGTCCCCGACACCCCGGTGGTGATCTGGTGGCCGGGTCAGGCACCCGCGATGCCGGCCGAGGACCCGCTGGGCGCGCTGGCGCAGCGGCGGGTCACCGACGCCGCATCGGCGGGTAGGCCGACGACCGCCCTCGTCGAGCGCGCACGGGGATACCGCCCGGGGGACACCGACCTCTCCTGGACCCGCCTCACCCCGTGGCGGAGCCTGCTGGCCGCCTCCCTCGACGGGCCCCACGATGAGATCACCGGAGGCTCGGTCGCTGCGGCGAAGCACAACCCGAGCGCCGAGATGCTCACCGCCTGGCTCGGGCTTCGGCTCGGCGTGCCGGTCGAGCGCACCGTCTCCCGCGGACCGGGCATCACAGCTGTACGGATCGGGCTGGACAAGGGCGAGATCGCCGTCACCCGCCCGGACGGCAGGGTGGCCACGCTGTCCCTGCCGGGCCAGCCGGGCCGGCAGGTGGCGCTGCACCGCCGGTCCACGTCCGAGCTGCTCGCCGAGGAGCTGCGTCGGCTGGACCCCGACGAGGTGTACGCCGAGACGGTACGCCGGACCGCCGACGACCTGACAGCCGGGGCGGAATCGGTGAGAAGTGGATCATGAGCGTCCCCACCGTCCTGGTTCACCGCGATCAGACGCTGCTCGCCCAGGCCGCCGCGGCGCGGCTGGTCACCAGGCTGGTGGACGTTCAGGCCGCCCGAGGGAGCGCCGCGATCGTGCTGACCGGGGGTGGCGTCGGCACCGCCGTGCTCGCCGAGCTGGCCGCAGCGCCTGCCCGCGGCGCCGTCGACTGGCGGTGCCTCGACATCTGGTGGGGTGACGAACGCTTCCTGCCCTCGGGCCACCCGGACCGCAACGAGACGGGCGCCCGCGCCGCCCTGCTCGACCACGTAGGCGCCGACCCGGTCCGGGTTCGCGCCATGCCCGCGTCCGACGAGTCGGGTATCGACACCCCGGAGGCGGCCGCCGAGCGTTACGCCGAGACGCTGCGGGCCGCGACGCAGCCCGAGGACCACGCCCCGGTCCCCTCGTTCGACGTGCTGCTGCTCGGCATCGGCCCGGACGCGCACGTGGCCTCGCTCTTCCCGGGCATGCCGGCGCTGTACGACGAGCGGCCGGTGGTGGCCGTACGGGGAGCGCCGAAGCCCCCACCGATCAGACTGACCCTCACTCTGCCCGCAATCGGCGCGGCGCGCGAGGTATGGATCATCGCCGCCGGCGAAGAGAAGGCCGCCGCGGTCCGCCTCGCCCTGTCCGGCGCCGGGCCGATCCAGGTACCCGCCGCGGGGGCCCGTGGCCGGCAACGCACCCTTTTCCTGCTGGACCGGGCGGCCGCGAGCCGGCTGCCGCCGGACATCGGCGCGGTCCCCGCCACGTAGGACGCAGCGGAACTAGTGTCCTGCGCCTGAAGTTCGACGAGATAATGTACGGTCTCTGTCATGCCTGGACGTGGCCGCCCGAAAGAGCCGCTGGTGTTGTCGGGGGAGGAGCGGGAGACGCTGCTGCGCTGGTCGCGCCGGGCGAAGTCGT
>WHSR01000115.1 GCA_009379995.1 Streptosporangiales bacterium | reverse complement strand
TAAGCCCAGGCAGATACGGAAAACAGCGAACAAGCGTGTATCTAGGCCGAACAGCGATTCCCACCAGCTGCCAGCCCGCCGACCTGCATCTTCACCCTCGATCGCGGCCCAGCACCCCGATTAGCTGCGGAACCCCGGCCTCCGTTTCGGTAGCTGGGACCCTGCCCCGAGACCGGCCACCGGCGCTGGCATGGAGTTGCCGAAACATATGAACCGGCATGTGACCGAAGGAGGAGAGGGCGATGGCTCTGCCCGCTCATCGAGAGAGCCGGTGGCCATTCCCGGACCTGTTCGAGTTCCTGGAGGCACCGCTGGTCGGATTGGGTGGGTTCAGCAGCGTGATCCGGGTCGAGGACTACGTGGTCGGCGGCCGCTACGTCGTCCGCGCCGAGCTTCCGGGCATCGACCCCAAGAAAGACGTCGAGATCACGCTCAACGAGGGAATGCTGACCATCAAGGCCGAGCGCAAGGAGGAGGCCAAGGACAAGCGGCACACCGAGTTCCGCTACGGCTCGATGTACCGCGCGATCAGCCTCCCTGCCAAGGCGAAGAACCGCGCGGACGGCACGAGCATGTACTCCGCCATGCCACCGTCCCGGCCGAGCCCGCCGCCCGCGGCCCGGATCTCGGCGGCCCGCTCGCAGTAGTTCTCCGCGCCCTGGGCACAGCGCCGGCAGACGCCACAGCCCCACGGCCCGTAGACGAGGACGGGATCACCAGGCCGGAACGTCGGCACGCCCGCCCCGACGGCCTCGACCCATCCCGCGGTCTCGTGACCCAGCGTGAAGGGCAGCGGGTACGGCAGCGTCGCCGGCGGCCACTCCATGAGGTGCAGGTCCGAATGGCAGGCGCCAGCGCCCGCGACCCTCAGCAGGACCTGACCTGCCCCGGGTTCCGGGTACGGGCAACGTCGCGTACCTCCGGCTCGCTCTGCCAGGCGGTGAGCTGCACGGCCTTCACGGATTCCTCCCATCGGTACGGGTCGGCGTGTCCTCACGTTCCCGGCAGGACCGACTCCCAAGAGCCGCCCGGCTCGACGGTGGCGATCTGGTCCTTGACCGCGAGCCTGATCGGCGCGGCGTTGCCGGAGCGGAGGCTGATCCGTATCCGCTCGTGGTCGTACCGGACGCGGATGCCCCAGTGGCCGCGGTAGCGAAGCTGGGTCTCGAGGGCGTCGAGCTCCCGAGGCAGCCGCGGGTTGAGCCGCAGCACCCCGTTGCGCAACGCGAGGACGTCGAGGGCGCGGAGCAGCACCCACACGGCCATCAGGTTCGTGTAGGAGTTGTTGTCGAGACCGGGCCGGTCCGCGCCGGGGTACGCGTTGTGGTACTCGTCCGGCCCCATCACGCCGCGGATCTCGTACCTGTCGAGCGCCTTGTTGTACGTGGCGGCGCTGGCCCAGAACCGGGCGATCTCCAGCAGCATCTCCGCGCCGTGCGAGGCCAGGAAGTCCAGGTCCCCGGTCGCCTGGCAGTAGTGCCACAGGTTGTAGGCGACCGCGATGCCCACGTGCCGTTGCAGGTGGGAGTGGTCGGGTAGCCACCGGCCGGAGCGCGGGTTCAGGTGCACCCGCTGGGTCTCCTCCCGGCCGTCGCTGCCGCTCTGCCAGGGGTACATCGCACCGGCGTACCCAGCCTCCCTGGCGGCATGGCGGGCCTCGCCCAACCGGCGCCACCGGTACAGCAGCAGCGCGCGGGCGGTCTCCGGGAAGCGGAGGATGAGGAAGGGGAAGACGAACAGCTCGTCCCAGAACACGTGTCCCCGGTAGGCCTCCCCGTGCAGCCCTCGGGCGGGCACCCCGACGTCGAGGTCGACGGTGTGCTCCGAGAGGGTCTGCAGCAGGTGGAACATGTGCAGGTTGAGCACCCGCTGGGCGTCTTCGGCGTCCTCGCCACGGCCTATGTCGAGCCCGCACCGCCGCCACAGCCGGTCCCACGCCACCGCGTGCCGCTCCAGGAGGGCGTCGAAGGAGCCGGCCCGCCGTACCCGGATCAGGGCGGCCCCCGAGCTCTCCGAGATGGCACGGTCGCGGGAGGTGAACAGGGCGACGACCTTCTCGACGGTGACCGGTTGGCCCGCCAGGGCGTCGAGCGCGATGTCGTGGGCAACCCAGCCGTCCTCCTGCCGTACGGCACGGGTATGCGGCCCACCGACGACACGTGTCCGGGCGGCCTCGGCGATGCGGATGTGGGAGGTAGCGGTCCGTACCTGGAGCCAGACGGTGTCCTCGCCGGCGGTCCCGGACCCGCACGGCACGAGGTGCGTACCGTTCACATGTACGTGCCAGGGTAGTGCACGCCGCCGGCCTCAGCCTCGGGGGCGGCGCCGCGGGTGGCGAAGTAGCCGCTGCCGAGGGTGCACAGCGCCTCCCGCAGGCCCTCCCTAGACGGATCGAAGGAGTCGTACTCGAGTGACCACCGACTCATGGCGCGTGCTCCGTTCGCGGTAGGCCACTTCCGTCTGCCCTGCGCCGGCGGCCGGCGGACCGGACGGGCCGCTACCGGACCGACCCCTGATCCGGACTTCCTCCAGATCGGACACCACGACGTCGGCGCCGTGCTCGTACAGCGCCTCCGCCTGCGCACCGCGATCCACGCCGACGACGAGGCCGAAGCCGCCACGCCGGCCCGCCTCCACGCCGGCGAGGGCGTCCTCGACGACGGCCGCGCGAAGGGGCGGCACACCGAGCCGCCGAGTCGCCTCCTGGAAGAGCGCCGGGTGCGGCTTGCCCGGCAGCCCAAGCCGGGCCGCCTCGACCCCGTCGACCATCACGTCGAACATGTCCCGGACCCCGGACGCGGTGAGCACCTCGCCGCAGTTCCGGCTCGCCGACACCGCGGCCGTGCGGACGCCGCGGCGGCGTAGCTCGCGGATCAGCGCCACGGTGAACCGGAACGGCGCGACGCCGTGCCCGCGGACCTGGTCCAAGAAATACGCGTCCTTGCGCTTTCCGATCGCGTGCACGGTCTCCAGCGCGGGATCGTCGTCAGGATCGCCCTCGGGAAGGGTGATGCCGCGGGACGCGAGGAAGCCGCGCGCCCCGTCCAGTCGCGACCTGCCGTCGACGTAACGCAGGTAGTCGTCGTGCACCTCGAACGGCCGCGTGTCGCCGCCCTCCCGGGCTGCTCGCGCCCGCAGGAACGCGTCGAACGTACATTTCCACGCCGCGGCGTGTACCCGGGCCGTGTCGGTCACGACCCCGTCGGTGTCGAAGATCACGACATCGACGCGGGCGAGATCGAGGACCGGCGGCTGTCGTTCCCTCATGGTGGTCTCTCCTTGGGGGAAGTATCTCCAGGTGAGCCTCGTCCACACATCATCAGAGCCTGCAGTGCCGAACCGCCGAAGATCGAGGGACGAAGGTCCCGGCCCACCCCCCGCCGAAGTGGCCGATGCTGAAGTAAACGTCGAAGCCACAAGGTGAGGGTTGCCGCGCCGGCAGCGGGAATCCATGCGGCAGGACACCAAATACCGGAGGGACCAATCGCCATGACGCGGATCGTCGGCGACACCGCCGTAGGGCGGCAGCCCCTGAACGACGAGCAGCTGCGCCTGGTGGACGCGTATTGGCGGGCGGCGAACTACCTGTCGGTGGGCCAGGTCTACCTACTGGACAACCCGCTGCTGACCGAGCCGCTGCGCCCCGAGCACGTCAAGCCCCGGCTGCTCGGCCATTGGGGCACCTCACCCGGTCTCAACTTCGTCTACGTCCACCTGAACCGGGCCATCAAGGAACGCGACCTGAACACGATCTGGGTGGTCGGCCCGGGCCACGGTGGTCCGGCGGCGGTGGCCAACGCCTGGCTGGAGGGCACCTACTCGGAGATCTACCCCTACGTCTCCCGGGACGCCGAGGGCATGCGCCGGCTGTTCCGCCAGTTCTCCTTCCCCGGCGGCGTCCCGAGCCACGCCGCTCCGGAGACGCCCGGTTCGATCCACGAGGGCGGGGAGCTGGGGTACGCGCTCGTGCACGCCTACGGCGCCGCGTTCGACAACCCCGACCTCGTCGTGGCCTGCGTCGTCGGCGACGGAGAGGCCGAGACCGGGCCGCTCGCGGCGAGTTGGCATTCCAACAAGTTCCTCGACCCGGCCCGCGACGGTGCTGTGCTACCCATCCTCCACCTCAACGGCTACAAGATCGCGAATCCGACGGTGCTGGCTCGGATCCCCGAGGAGGAGTTGCTGAGCCTGTTCGAGGGCTACGGGTACCGCCCGTACGTCGTCGGGGGCAAGACCAACACGTGGGACCCCGAACAGATGCACCAGGAGATGGCGGCGACCCTGGACGCCGCGCTGGACGAGATCGCCCGAATCCAGGACGCGGCCCGTGGGGGTGGACTGCCCGACCGCCCGCGCTGGCCCATGATCGTGCTCCGTACGCCGAAGGGGTGGACCGGGCCGGAGGAGGTCGACGGGCTTCCGGTGGAAGGGACCTGGCGCTCCCACCAGGTGCCGCTCGCCGAGGTCCGCACGAACCCGACGCACCTCGCCGAGCTGGAGGGGTGGCTGCGGAGCTACCGCCCCGACGAGCTGTTCGACGCTGCCGGTGAGCCGGTGCCGGGCCTGCGCGAGCTGCCGCCGAGGGGGGAACGGCGGATGAGCGCCAACCCGCAAGCCAACGGCGGCGAGCTGCTCCGTGACCTGGTACTGCCGGACTTCCGCGACTACGCGGCCGACGTACCCAAGCCAGGGACCACGTTCAGCGAGGCCACCCGGATCCTCGGTGCCTTTCTGCGCGACGTGATACGAGCCAACCCGCGCAACTTCCGGCTGTTCGGACCGGACGAGACGGCCTCCAACCGGCTGGACGCCGTCTTCGAGGCGACCGACCGGACCTGGAACGCCGAGTTCCTCGCCACCGACGAGCACCTGTCCCGCGATGGGCGGGTGATGGAGGTGCTGAGCGAGCACCTGTGCCAGGGCTGGCTGGAGGGTTACCTGCTCACCGGGCGGCACGGGCTGTTTAACTGCTACGAGGCGTTCACCCACATCGTCGACTCGATGTACAACCAGCACGCGAAGTGGCTGGACTCCAGCAGCAAGATCGGCTGGCGACGGCCGGTCGCGTCGCTGAACTACCTGCTCACCTCGCACGTGTGGCGGCAGGACCACAACGGGTTCACCCACCAGGACCCCGGCTTCCTCGACGTGGTGGTGAATAAGCAGGCCGAGGTCGTCCGAGTGTACCTGCCGCCGGACGCCAATACCCTGCTCTCGGTCAGCGGCCACTGCCTGCGCTCCCGCGACTACGTGAACGTGATAGTGGCGGGGAAGCAGCCGGCGCCGAACTGGATGCCCATGGAGGAGGCGATCGCGCACTGCACCCGCGGCATCGGCATCTTCGAGTGGGCGAGCAACGACGCCGCCAGCGACTCCCCGAGCGACCCCGACGTGGTCATGGCCTGCGCCGGCGACGTACCGACGCTGGAGACCGTTGCGGCCGTCGACCTGTTGCGCCAGCACCTCCCCGAGTTGAAGGTACGGGTGGTCAACATCGTCGACCTCATGCGGCTGCAGCCGGACAGCGAGCACCCGCACGGCCTGCCGGACCCGGAGTTCGATGCCCTGTTCACCGTGGACAAGCCGATCATCTTCGCCTTCCACGGCTATCCGTGGCTCATCCACCGGCTCACCTACCGCCGGCACGGCCACCCCAACCTGCACGTCCGCGGCTACAAGGAGCGGGGCACCACCACAACGCCGTTCGACATGGTCATGCTCAACGACCTCGACCGCTACCACCTGGTCATGGACGTCATCGACCGGCTGCCGCAACTCGGCAGCCGGTTCGCGCACCTACGCCAACGCATGATCGACGAACGGCTGCGCCACCGGGCCTACACCCGGGAACACGGCCAGGACCCTCCCGACATCCGGGACTGGATCTGGCCGCATTGAGCGGCCGGCGACCGTACGCACACCGTCAACTCACGCTATTTGTCTTTCCTGCGTCCGACGCCGGCGAGCAGCCAGTGAGCGCCCGGTTGGTTGGCCTCGGCGAGGTTGTCGGGACGCCATTGGTTGAGGGGCGTGACGCCGGGCGGGACCAATTCGAAGTCACCGAAGAACAGCAGGATTTCCTCCCGGCTGCGAAAGTTCATCGGCGAGGTGGCGTGCCGATACACGTCTTTACCGAGTTCGAGCAGCTCGCCTGCGTGCCCTTCGGTGGTGTCGTGGGACAGGATGAGGTAACTGCCGGGCGCCATCCGCTCGCCGAAGGCGCGGATGATGCCGGCGGGGTCTTCTTCATCGGTGACGAAGTGCAGCGCGGCCACGAAAAGGACGGCGAGCGGCTGGGAGAAGTCGATCAGCTTGGCCGTCGCGGGATGGTCGAGGATGGCGTGGGGTTGACGCATGTCGGCGTCGATGATGGCGATCGTGTCGTCCTTGGGCAGCAGCGCGCGGCCGTGCGCGAGGACGATCGGGTCGTTGTCGACGTAGACGATTCGCGACTCCGGTGCCACCTGGTGGGCGACCTCGTGCACATTTCCCTGGGTAGGTAGGCCGGCGCCGATGTCGATGAACTGCTGTACGCCCTGGCACGCCACGAACCGGACGGCCCGACCGAGAAAGGCCCGGTTCGCCCGGCAGGCCCCGGGAGCATCGGGCGCCTTGGCCATGATTTTGTCGGCCGCTTCGCGGTCGCCGTAGTAGTTGTCCTTGCCGCCGAGGAAGTAGTCGTACATCCGGGCGACATTCGGCGTGGTCAGGTCGATCTCGCGTGCTGCCCCCCCGATCGGTCAACGCGCGACTCCTTCTCTCCCCCCGGACACCGGATGGATTTCAGCGAAATCGTAGCGTCGCGTGCGGCCTGGTGCGCCGACCCAGAGCGGCGTCTACTTTATGTCGCGTATGCGTGTTATGTATTGATAAGTGGCTGGAGGAGAGCGCCGGGTGTCTAGTCTCCCGGATCTGGACCGGCGTACGTTGACCGCCGCCTCCGAGAGGGCGCTGGCGGGGTGGCCGGATAAGGTCGCGCAGGTCGACCGGGACGGGCGGTGGACGTTCGCCGAGGCGTACACCCGGTCGTTGCGGCTCGCGGGCGGCCTACGCGAGTTGGGTCCGCGCCGGGAGGAGCCCGTCGCGTTGATGCTGGACAACTCCTTCGACGCGATCCACACCTGGCTGGGTCTGGGTCTGACAGGTGCCGTCGAGGTGCCGATCAACACCGCGTACAAGGACCGGTTCCTCAGCCACATCATCAACGACTCGGGCGCCGAGCTGCTGGTGGTGGAGGAGGGGTACTGCGCGCGGGTGGCCGCGGTAGCCGACGAGCTGCGGGCGCTTCGTACGGTCGTGGTGCGCGGGGGGCCGGGTGAGGCGCTCCCGCGTGACCGGTTTCGGGTGGTGGCGTTCGAGGAGGCCGCCGCCGCCGAGCCGGCGACACCGGAACGCGTCGAGCCGTGGGACCTGATGGCCTACACCTACACCTCGGGGGCCACCGGGGTGTCGAAAGGGGTACGTGTTCCGCACGCCCAGGCCTATACGTACGCCTCGCGGGAGGACGAGGAGGCGCCCCGCGCCGACGACCGTGTCCTGGTGACGCTGCCGGTGTTCCACCTGTCGGGCCAGTGGTACGGGGTGTACCAGGCACTGATCGCCGGGGCGTGCTGCGTGCTGGAGCCGGGCTTCTCGGTGGGCTCGTTTTGGGAGCAGGTACGGCGACACGACATCACCTACACCGGGCTGCTGGGGGCCATGGCCCACCTCATCGATGGGCAGCCGCCGCGCGACGACGACGCCGACAACCCGCTGCGCCTGGTGGTGATGGCGCCGCTGCTGCCCTCCGTCGACCGCTTCCGCCGCCGCTTCGGCGTGGAGGTCGCCACCTCGTACGGGATGACGGAATGCGGCGCCGTGCTCAGCGGCGCGCCCGGAACCATCCGCGACACCGAGGCGGGGTTCCCCCGGGCCCGGCTTCGAGCTGCGCGTGGTGGACGAGCACGACCGGGAAGTCCCCGGCGGGCAGATCGGCGAGCTGGTGGTCCGTCCCGCGCTCCCGTGGACCGTGACGGACGGCTACCACGGGCTGCCCGACAAGACCGTCGAGGCGTGGCGGAACCTGTGGCTGCACACCGGCGACGCCTTCCGCCGGGACGAGACCGGCCGGTTCTACTTCTGCGACCGCATCAAGGATGCCCTGCGACGGCGCGGGGAGAACGTGTCCAGCTTCGAGGTGGAGCGAGTGATCAACGAACATCCCGCGGTGCAGGACAGCGCGGTCGTCGCGGTCCCGTCGGAGCTTTCCGAGGACGAGATCAAGGCGGTGATCGTGGTCCGCGGCGGGACGACCCTCGACCCCGAGGAGCTGATCCGGTTCCTGATGCCCCGCCTGCCGTACTTCATGGTGCCCCGCTACGTGGAGGCGGTGGACGAGCTCCCCACGACGCCGACGCAGAAGGTGCGGAAGCACCTGCTCAGGGAGGCGGGGATCACTCCGCGTACCTGGGACCGGGAGGCCGCCGGCGTCACGGTCTCCCGCCACGGCTGACCTGACCGGCCGGGCCGGGTCCCGAGCCGGCGAACCTGTCCGCCCACCACTGCCAGGGCGAGCGCACAGACCACGACGAACACGCCATCCCCGCAGCACAGCAGTGCCCGGCATACCTACCACAGCAAAGGCCCCACCCTCACTGCCTTGCCGCGATCGGACCCCGCCCGGAAGGGTGTACCGCGCCAGTCCAATGGTGGGACACTGGGGTACTGCCTTTCCTTTTGCTTTTTGGGGTGGGCGTGATCAGAGGTCAAACGCGTGAAGAGGCATCCGTCGGCCATTACTCTGCTGCTCGTCCAGCAAGCGGGCCGACAGCCTTGCGCATTTTGCTGGGCAGCCAGTTACGGCGCCTCCGAGAGGAAAAGGGCATCCCCCGGGAGGCCGCTGGGGATGAGATCCGGGCCTCCCACACCAAGATCAGCCGCATGGAGCTGGGCCGGGTCGGGTTCAAGGAACGCGACGTCGCCGACCTACTCACCCTGTACGGCGTCGGGGACCCGTACGAACGACAGGCGTTCCTTTCCCTCGCCCGGCGGGCCAACGCTCCTGGTTGGTGGCACAACTACAGCGACATCGTGCCCCGCTGGTTCGAGCTGTACGTCGGCGTGGAGGAGGCCGCCTCGGTCATACGCACCTACCAGGTCCAGTTCGTACCCGGCCTGCTGCAGACCGAGGACTACGCGCGTGCTGTCACCGTGCTGGGCTATCCGCACGCGTCGGCAGAGGAGGTCGCACGCCGGGTCGATCTCCGGATGAAGCGGCAAGAGCTACTCACCCGCCATCAACCGCCGATGTTGTGGGCGGTGATGGACGAGGCGGTGGTTCGGCGACCGCTGGGCGGTCAACGCGTGATGCACGCTCAGCTCGAGCACCTGCTGCGGATCAGCGAGCTGCCCAACGTCACGCTGCAGATCATGCCGTTCCGCCTCGGCGGCCACGCGGCGGCCGGCGGCCCGTTCACCATCCTGCGGTTCCCGGAACCCGACCTACCCGACATCGTCTACCTCGAGCAACTCAACAGCGCCCTCTACCTCGACAAGCCGGAAGACGCCGACCACTACAGGATGGTCATGGACCAGCTCTGCGCCCAGGCGGCGCACCGGGACGACACCACGAAGCTCCTCGGCGAGGCCATCGACTCTTCTTCTTGGGCGTGATCTTGCAGAAACGTTCGATGCACGCCCAAAGTGAAGAGGTGGAGCTGCGGCACGTCCGTTACTTCGTCGCGGTGGCCGAGGAGCGGAGTTTCACGCGCGCCGCCGAGCGGTTGCGCGTCGCCCAGTCCCCGCTGTCTCAGCAGATCCGGAAGCTGGAACGCGAGCTCGGCGTGGAGCTGTTCGTCCGCACGACCCGCTCGGTACAGCTGACCCACGCCGGGAGCGTCTTCTACGGGCGAGCCCGGCGCCTGCTCGCCGGAAGCGACGAGGCGGTCACCGCCGCCCAGAAGGCGGCCCGTGGCGAGCTTGGCAGGCTGTCGCTCGGCTTCACCGGCTCGGCGACCTACGAGCTGCTGCCGGCGCTGGTCCGCGCCTATCACGAGCGGAACCCGGACGTCACCCTCGACCTGCACAGCGAGATGCTCACCCCGGCGCAGGTCGACGCCCTCCTGGAGGGGCGGATCGCGGTCGGCGTGCTGCGGCCGCCGGTGAATGCCAAAGGGCTGGTCGTCGAGGTACTCCGGGAGGAGCCGATAGTCGTGCTGCTGCCCGTACAGCATCCCGCCGCCGCGTCGCGGGTGCTGGACCTGAAGTCGCTGCGCGACGAGACGTTCGTCGGTTACCCGAGCAAGCCGCCGTCCACCCTGCACAGCGTCATGGTCAGCGCCTGCCGTCAGGCGGGGTTCGTACCCGCGATCCGGCAGGAGGTCGCCGAGACGGCGACCCTGGTCACCCTCGTCGCGGCCGGCTTGGGCCTGGCATTGGTGCCGGCGTCGGTACAGCATCTGCGCATCGAGGGAGCCACCTACCGGCCGATTTCGTCGCCCCGGGTGACCGTCCAGCTGGCGCTCGCCTACCGGGAGGATGCGGTGAACCCGCTGGTACGCCGGTACCTGGAGATCGCGCGTTCGGTGGTACGGAGCCGGCAGCGCACGCCGGGTCCCGCAACGGCACCATCACCGGTGGACGAAGACGACTCCTTCTCGCTCTCGCTCTGAGCGGCACCGGGGCAACAATCCAGTCGTCCTGTGTCTGGATTTGACAGCTTTCTTGTCTTGGACGGCTCAATATCCCCTTTCTAGCGTCTTGGTCATAGGCCGCTGGAGGACGCATGAAGATCACATTGTTCGAGCAAGCGCCGTACCGATACCTGCCACCCGACTTCGATCTGCATTACGAGTCCGTGTGCAGCACGCCGTATTTCCCCCTCGTGACCGGCGACGGCGTCTACTCGTCCATCCGCGACTTCATGGACGAGCTCGCGCTCGGGGCACGGGCGGGATTCGACGGCATCGCGGTCACCGAGCACGGGCAGAGCAGCTACGACATGATGCCCAACCCCGACCTCGTCGCCAGCGCGCCTGCGCACCTCACCGAGACCGAGGGTCTCGAAGTGGCGATCTTCCCGATGGGAAGGTCGTTGGGGAAGTCGCGGGAGCCGACGCGGGTCGCCGAAGAGTACGCGATGATCGACGTGATGAGCGGCGGCCGCCTGGTCGCCGGCTTTCCGGTCGGTCTGAGCTACGACGCGAACGTCAACGCCGGCGTGCCGCCGATGCAGACCCGCCCGCGCTTCGACGAGAACCTCGAGCTGGTGCTGCGCGCGTGGAGCGAGCGGGAACCGTTCGCATGGAACGGGAAGTACAGCCAGTACCCGCAGGTGAACATCTGGCCGCGACCGCTGCAGCAGCCGGCGCCGCCGGTCTGGCTCACCGGCGTCGGCAACCCACGCACCATGCAGACGTGCCTGGAGCGCGGCTTCGGGTTCAACTACCTCAGCTGGTTCGGCGCGAAACTGACCGGCAAGCGCATCTTCGACAGGTTCTGGGACATCGCCGACCAGGTCGGAGTGGAGCGAAATCCGCACCGGATGGGCTTCCTGCAGACGGTGGCGGTGGCCGAAACCGACGAACGCGCCGAGCGGGAGTACGCCGAACACCTGGAATACGGCTTCCGTAAGGGCCTGGGCAGCATCCCGCCGGAGAAGCTCGGTCTGCCCGGCTCGATTGACATCCGCGGCGTGCAGGCGCTGCTGAAGGATCCCGGCGACTTCGGGCTCTACTACCAGATGCGCACCGTGACCTTCCGGGAGCTCGTGGACGCCGGGGTGGTCGTCGTCGGTAGTCCGGCCACCGTCCGGGAGCAGCTCATCGAGTTCTGCCGGGACTACCGGATCGGGAACCTGCACGCCATGCTCGCCTTCGGCTCGCTGCCGCGGGATTTGACGATGAAGAACATCCGGCTGTTCGCCGAGGAGGTCGCGCCGCATCTGCGCGGGCTGTGGACCGACAGCGGCTTCCAGCACCACTGGTGGCCGGAGCGCCTCGGCGGTGTGCCGCGGCCGGTCCAGCCATCGCAGGAGGAGGCGACGGTCCGATGACCCTCGACGCCACCATGCCGGCGATCAACGAGGAGGCCCTCGACGTTTGGGCCGGGCGACTGACCATGCGGGTCAAGGTGGCCGGCGCCGGGGCTCCGCTGCTCTACCTGCACCCGGCCGCCGGACTGGTCTGGGACCCGTTCCTGTCCCACCTCGCCGAGCGCTACACCGTCTACGCCCCCGAGTTTCCCGGCACCAGCGCGGGCGACCCGTACGCCATCCACGCGGTCGACGAACTGGCCGATGTCGTACTCGTCTACGAGGAGGTGACCCGGCGGCTCGGGCTGACCCGGCCCGTCGTGGTCGGCCAGTCCTTCGGCGGCATGCTCGCCGCCGAGCTGGCGGCGCACTTCCCGGCCCTGCCGGAGAAGCTCGTACTGCTCGATCCGATCGGGCTGTGGCGGGACGACGTGCCGGTCAGCAACTGGATCGCCACACCGCCGGAGCAGCTGCCCGCGCTGCTGTTCCACGACCCCGCGGGTGAGCCGGCGCAGCGAACGCTGCAGCCTCCCGATGACCCGGAAGCGGCCCGGGCCGCGACCGCCGGCATGGTGTGGGCGTTCGGCTGCACCGGGAAGTTCACCTGGCCGATCCCGGACCGCGGCCTGCGCAACCGGCTGCACCGCGTCGCGGCGAGCACGCTGATCGTGTGGGGCCGCGAGGACCGCCTGATCCCGGTCGCGTACGCCGACGAGTTCGCTCGGCTCATAGCCGACAGCAAGGTCGTGATCATCGACGACTGCGGACACATCCCCCAGGTCGAGCGGCTCGAGGAGACATCGGCCGCGGTGGACGCGTTCCTCCAGCCCGGCCCACCGTCCAGCCGTCCAGCCGTCCAGCCGTCCAATAGGAGACAGCCATGACAGCGACCACACACGCGGCACCGGGTGAGAAGACCCCGTCGCAGCGGCGCGTCGACGCGTTCGCCTTCGACGTCATCGGCCGCATCAACCAGGCCATCGTCGACCACGACATGACCTATGACGAGTACGACGCGGTGAAGCAGTGGCTGATCCGCGTCGGCGAGGCCGGCGAATGGCCGCTGGTCCTCGACGTGTGGTTCGAGCACACGGTAGAGGAGCTGGCCGCGCGGAGCCGGCACGGTAGCCAGGGCACCATCCTCGGTCCGTACTACCTGCCCGACGCGCCGGAGCTGCCGGCCCAGACCGCGCTGCCGATGCGCTCCGACGAGCCCGGCGACCGGCTCGTGCTGCGCGGCCAGGTCCGCAGCCTCGACGGGACACCGCTGCCCGGCGCCACCCTGGACATGTGGCAGGCCGGCGCCGACGGCTACTACTCCGGCTTCCACCCGAGCACGCCGGAGGGCAACCTCCGGGGAAGGGTGCGGACAGGCGAGGAAGGCCGGTTCGAGGTGCAGACCGTGGTGCCGGGCCCGTACACCATCCCCATCGAAGGACCGTGTGGCGAGCTGTGCCGCGCCGCCGGGTGGAGTCCGTGGCGACCCGGCCACCTGCACCTCATCGTCAGCGCCCAGGGCCACGTACCGCTGACCACGCAGCTGTACTTCGAAGGCGAGGAATACCTGGACAACGACGTCGCGTCGGCGGTCAAGCCCGAGCTCGTCCTCAGCCCCGCCGAGGAGCCCGGCGGATCGGATCGGCGGCGGTTCTCCGAGTCGTACGACTTCGTTCTCGAACCGGCGCGGTCGTGACGAGCCTCGGCCTGATCGAATCGGTACGGACGACGCTGGTCGATCTGCCGCTGGCGCGTCCGCACCGGTTCCGGGACACGACCATGGTCACCCAGACGGTGCTGCTGGTCCGGGTGCGTACGGATGACGGCGTCGTCGGTGCCGGCGAGGGGGCCGTCCCCGGCGGGCCGTGGTGGAGCGGCGAGTCGGTCGAGACGATGAAGCTCATCGTCGATCACTACCTCGCCCCTCTCGTCGTGGGTGGCGAGCTGAGTCGACTCCCCGCGCTGCGCGCCCGCATGGACCGCCTCGTCGCCGCCAACGAGTTCGCCAAGTGCGCGCTCGAGACGGCCCTGTGGGACGCGTGGGCCCGGATCCTGGGGGTTCCGCTCGCGTCGTTGTTGGGTGGCCGCTTCCGGGACACCATCCCGGTGACCTGGGCGATCGGCGCCGACGACCCGGACGTGGTCGTCGAGGAGGCGCTGGCCAAGGCGGAGTCCGGGCACGCCAGCATCAAGCTGAAGATGGGCGCGCAGCCACCGGACGCCGACGTCGCCCGCCTCGAGAAGATCGCCGCGTCGCTGGCCCCCAAGACCAGCGTGCGGGTCGACCTCAACGGCGCCTGGGACCTGCTCACCGCGACACGGCTGTTGCCCCGCCTGCAGGACGCCGGCGTCGACCTCGTAGAGCAGCCGTCCCCGGCGCACGACGTCGACGCCCTGGAGCGGCTGGCCGCGCTGCTGCGGATCCCCGTCATGGCCGACGAGTCGCTGCGCACCGACCACGACGCGTTGGTTCTCGCCGCCCGCCGGGCCGCCGACGTGTTCTCCCTCAAGATCGGCAAGTCGGGCGGCCTGCTGGCGGCCCAACGCATCGCCGCAGTGGCGCACGCGGCCGGCATCCCCTGCCACGGCGGCACCGGCATCGAGAGCGGCCTGGGCACGCTCGCCGGCGCGCAGCTGATGTGCACGCTGCCCGCCGTGACGTACGGCAGCGAGCTCTTCGGCCCGCTCCTCATGGCCGACGACCTGCTCGCCGAGCCGCTCGACTACCGCGACGGCCTGCTGCACCTGCCCGACGGCCCCGGGCTGGGCATCGACCTCGACGAGGACCGCATCGCCCACTACGCGCGCGGCCCGTAGCCGTAGCCGCCGAGATCTATGTTGTGGGGCACCGAACCGGACAAAACGACCCCCACAACATAGATCTCGGCGGGCTCCTCGGCGGGCTCCTCGGCGGCCAACTAGTCGACGTGTCGCAGCGCCCCACGGCCGATCGCCAGCGCCGTCACCGCCAATGCCGTGGCGCCCGCGCCCACCCAGAACGGCAGATGCGCGCTGAACTCCTCCCCCAACCTGCCGGCCAGCCAGGGTGCGACCGCGCCGCCGGAGAACCGTACGAACGAGTACGCCGCCGAGGCAACCCCTCGCTCCACCGGGGCGGCCTTCATCACTGTCTCGGTGATCAGCGTGTTGTTGATGCCGAGGAAGACGCCTCCCACGATCACGCCGACGGCCAGCACGAGCTTGCTGCCGGTGAAGGCGCCCATCACCGCCAGGTTGACAGCGAACAGGACCAGAACGGCCATTACGCTCGGCAGCGTCCCGAACCGGCGCTGCAGCGCCGGCGCCACGAAAACCGACGTGACGGCCAGGCACGCGCCCCAGCCGAAGAAGATCAGCCCGATCTGGTGCGCGGTCATGTCCAGCGGGAACGGGGTAAACGCCATCAGGGTGAAGAACCCGAAGTTGTACAGCAGCGCGGTGATCGCGACCGTGAGCAGGCCGCGGTGCCGCAGCGCTCTGAACGGGTCGGCGAGCACCGACTTGCGGGCGGCCGGAGGCGTCGCCGGGAGCAGCAGCGCCGTGGCAGCCAGCGCGATCGTCATCAGCACGGCCACGCCGTAGAACGGGCCGCGCCAGGAGACGCTGCCGAGCACGCCGCCGAGGAGCGGTCCGCTGGCGATGCCGATACCGAGCGCTGACTCGTACAGAATGATCGACTGCGCGACACTGCCGTGCGCCGAGTCGACGATCGTCGCCAGCGCCGTGGCGATGAACAGTGCGTTGCCGAGGCCCCACCCGGCCCGGAACGCCACTATCTCGTTGATGCTGTCCGACGCGCCGGCCAGGCCCGCGAACACGATGATCAGCGCGAGCCCGATCAACAGCGTGCGCTTCGCCCCGAACCGGCTCGCCGCGACCCCCGTGACCAGCATCGCCACGCCGATGATCGCCATGTAGGACGTGAACAGCAAGGAGACCTGCGACGGTGAGGCGTCGAGCTGGTCGGCGATCGGCTTCAGGATCGGGTCGACCAGCCCGATGCCCATGAACGCGATGACGCACGCGAAGGCCACCGCGTACACGGCCTTGGGTTGGTGCCAGATGCTGCGCACCTCGACGGGCTGGGACGGATCGGCAGCCGTCATGCGGATGTCCCGGCCGGCACCGCCGGGCGGTCGGCAGCGAGCAACTGACTGACCACCTCGACTGCCGCCGCGACATGCCGCAGGTCATCGGGTCCCAGACCGCTCAGCGCTCCGCCGATGGCGCCGCCGACCGCGGCGCGGACCGCGGCGAGGTGGTCCCTACCCGCGGAAGTGAGAGCGACCCGGCACCAGCCGTTCCACCAATCCCCGCTCCTCCAGGCGGCGTACCAGCACGGACATGGTGGGCTGGGAACAGCGATCCGCATCCGCCAGCTCACCGATGCGTACCGGTTCGAGTTCGTCGATCTGTGACAGTGCCCGCAGGTGGGCCGCGGGCATCGCGGTCGGCGCGTTCCGCGCGGCCCAGCGCGTCAGCCGCGCCATGGTGACCAGCAAATCCGTACCGAGGGCGTGGGGATCGGGCGACGATGCCATGATCTCATTTTACATAGCCCAACTATGTACTCTGCGCCACAGGTAAGGGGCCGAGGAGGCGGCTCTGGCAGTGCTAAGGGGAGACGACGACGGGGAGTTCGGCGAATCCCCGCAAAGCACGGCCGGCGCGCCGGCGGGGCGGGCCCGCCAGTTCGATGTGGGAAAAGCGAGGCAACAGCCGGGCGAAGAACTCAGCGGCTTCGAGCCGAGCAAGAGGAGCACCGAGGCAGAAGTGGATGCCGCCGCCGAAGGCCAGGTTGGGTCCCTCGTCGCGGGTCACGTCCAGCCGGTCGGGTTCGGTGAAGCGGGCGGGATCGCGGTTCGCCGCCGCCGTGAGAACGACGACCATCTGTCCCGGAGTCAACTCCACACCCACAAGGGTGCAGGATTCGAGCGCTGTGCGGCTGGTGAGGTGTACGGGCGGGTCGAAACGCAACAGCTCCTCGATCGCACCGGGAACAAGGTCGGGATCGCGCCGCAGCACGGCGAGTTGCTCGGGGTGGGTGAGCAATGCGTGCAGACCGTTGCTGAGCAGGTTGACTGTGGTTTCGAATCCGGCGGCGAACAGCAGGATGGCCGTGGCGACCATCTCGGTGTCATCGAGGGCGTCTTGGGCGCGGGAAGCGACCAGACGACTCAGCAAGTCGTCGCCGGGTTGGCGGCGCTTGTCGGCCAGCAAGCCGGTGAAGTACTCGGCCAGCTCGCCTTCGGCGACCACGGCCCGGGCGACGGTCTCGGCGTCGGCGAACGGCTCGAAGATCTCCACCATGTCGCGCACCAGCGAGGCGAAACCCAACCGGTCGGTCTCGGGGACGCCGAGTAGATCACAGGTAACGGTGACCGGTAGCGGCAGCGCAACGGTCGAAACGAAGTCGGCGCCGGGCTGGTCGACGAGCTCATCCAGCAGTCCATCGACCAGCGCGCCGACCGACCCTCGTAACCGTTCCACATGCCGAGGGGTGAATGCGGCGCTGACCAGGCGACGCAGCCGGGTATGGTCCGGCGGATTGGTCAGCAGCATCGACCGTTGCAGGCGTCCCAGCGCCTGCCGGACTTGCTCCTGGGGCAGCCGGGCCAGATGGGTGCTGGTCGTTTGGTCACCCTTGCCCAACGCTCGGTGCCGCATCGCGGCGTCGATGTCCGCGAACTGGGACAGCACCACGTTTCCCAACCTGGTCACCAGCACCGGCGCACGTTCCCGCAGCGCCCGATAACCCTCGAACGGGTCGGCGGTGGGTCACCGAACACCACATCAACGAACAACCTCTCGGCATCGAGATCTTCACCCGCGGGATCGAAGCCTTCGGCCACAGGCCCTCTCCTTTCGGTCGATCCACCCTCTCCGATCCACCATCGCAACTCGGCCCAGTGTCGCCTAGAGCCCCCGCATGCTCGGTACGCCGGACCGGCCGGCAACACGCAGGGTCTTGATGGTGATGGCGTCCCAGATCTGGACCACCGCCTGGGTCGCAGACCGTCCGGCGATACCTGCGTGGTCAGTTACTAAGGCGATCGAAAGTAAGTCGACTGATGTGTGTTTATGCGGTGATGTAGCGCAGGTGCGGGTCGCCGAAGAACGCCCGGACGAGTGCGGGCAGTTTCTGCAGGCGTCGCAGGGCGGAGACAGCTTTGTCTTTG
>WHSR01000081.1 GCA_009379995.1 Streptosporangiales bacterium | reverse complement strand
GTGGAGGAGTTGCGGGAGCGCCAGGAGCACGAGCTGGTCAACAACCGGGGCTTCGGGTTGTTGCACAACGCGGACCTCAAGCAGCGCATCTCCACCCGTACCGGCCCTCCCACCCCCGACGACATGGACGAACTGCTCGCCCGGCGGAGGAAGTCGCAGTTCTTCCTGGCCCACCCCCGCGCCATCGCGGCGTTCGGCCGGGAATGCAACCGCCGCGGCCTCTACCCGGAGACCGTCGACGTCGACGGCCGTGCCGTGCATGCCTGGCGCGGTGTGCCCCTGCTGCCGTGCGACAAGGTCCCCATCACCGGCACGAACACCAGCTCCATCCTGGTGCTGCGCACCGGCGAGGAGGACAACGGTGTGATCGGTCTGCACAAGGCCGGTATTCCGGACGAGTACCAGCCGAGCCTGTCCGTCCGGTTCATGGGTATCAACGAGAAGGCCATCATTTCGTACCTGGTCAGCCTCTACTTCTCCGCCGCCGTCCTGGTGCCGGACGCCCTCGGCGTCCTGGAAAACGTCGAAATCCGGCGCTGAGGAGCGGCGCCGGCTACATGGCCCGGGTACCCTGCGCTACCCTGGGGCCATGCAAGCGGTCCAGCTTCTGCTTAGCGGGCCGCGCTGACGAGCGGACACGTCAGTGCGGCAGCCCCTCGTACCCGAGGGGCTTTTTCATGGCCCGGCAGCGCCCTGAGTGGCGAGGATCGCGACAACGGTGAGGATAGATGACCGAGAGCATTGCCCGTCCGCCCGCCGAGACGGCGGGGGCGGAGGACACGGAGTTCCCGTACCGCTACGACGCGCGCCTCGCGAATGAGATCGAGCTCCGCTGGCAGTCACGTTGGGCGGCGCGAGGTACGTTCAACTCGCCCAACCCTGCCGGCCCGCTGTCCGAGGGCTTCGAGCGGTTCGCCGGGAGCCGCAAGTTCTACGTCATGGACATGTTCCCCTACCCGAGTGGCGCCGGGCTGCACGTCGGCCATCCGCTCGGCTACATCGGGACCGACGTCTTCGCCCGGTTCCTGCGCATGACCGGGCATCACGTGCTGCACCCCTTCGGCTACGACGCGTTCGGCCTGCCCGCCGAGCAGTACGCGATCGACACGGGTCAGCATCCGAGGGCGACGACCGAGGCGAACATCGCCAACATGCGGCGCCAGCTTCGCCGCCTGGGCCTGGCGCACGACGCGGCACGTGAGATCGCGACTACCGACGTCTCCTATTACCGCTGGACGCAGTGGATCTTCCTCAAGATCTTCAACAGCTGGTACGACGACCGCGCGCGGCGGGCCCGCCCCATCGAGGATCTGGTCGCCGAGTTCGAGTCCGGCCGGCGGCAGCCGGTCGGCCGGTCGAACCCGGAGGAAAGGCAGTGGGCCGAGCTGACCGAGGTGGAGCGTCGACGCGTCGTCGACGATCACCGCCTGGCCTACCTCTCCGAGGAGCAGGTCAACTGGTGTCCGGGCCTGGGCACCGTGCTGGCCAACGAGGAGGTGACCGCCGACGGCCGCAGCGACATCGGCAACTACCCGGTCTACCGGCGGCCGTTGCGGCAGTGGATGCTGCGGATCACCGCGTACGCCGAGCGGCTGATCGAGGACCTCGGCATGCTCGACTGGACCGAGTCCATCAAGCAGATGCAGCGCAACTGGATCGGGGCGAGCGGCGGGGGCAACATCGACTTCGCGGTGGTCGGTGCGCCGGACATCCGGATGCGTGTCTTCACCACCCGGCCGGACACCGTGCCGGGCGCGACGTACATGGTGCTGGCGCCGGAGCATCCCCTGCTCGAGGAGATCGTCGCCGACGAGTGGCCGGCGGACACGCCGCAGTCCTGGCGGTATCCCGAGGGCGCGGGCGAGGCGCCGGACGCGGACCGATCGACGCCCCGGGCGGCGCTTCGCGCGTACCGGGAAATGGCGTCCCGGCTGAGCGACCGGCAGCGGACCGCGGACGTCAGGACGAAGACCGGCGTCTTCACCGGCTCTTACATGACCAACCCGGCGACCGGCGAATCGATCCCGGTCTTCGTGGCCGACTACGTGCTGATGGGGTACGGGACCGGGGCCATCATGGCGGTGCCCGCGCACGACGAACGCGACCTCGAGTTCGCGCAGAAGTTCGGTCTGCCGGTGCGCCCGGTCCTGCAGCCGCCGGCGGAATGGTTCGCCGAGCGCGTCCTGCCGCCGGACACCCCCGCCGAGAAGTGGCCGGAGGCCTTCGTCGGCGACGGGCGCTACCGGGACGTCGACGGGTCCTCGCTGTCGCTGGCCGGGGTGGACAACAAGACGCAGGGCATCGAGGCCACCATCCGCTGGCTGGAGGAGAACGGCTGCGGGAGCCGTGCGCGCTCGTACCGGCTGCGTGACTGGCTGTTCTCCCGGCAGCGCTACTGGGGCGAGCCCTTCCCGATCGTCTACGACGAGCACGGGCTGCCGATCGCGCTGCCGGAGGACATGCTGCCGGTGACCCTGCCGGAGATGGCGGACTTCCGGCCGCAGCCGCAGGACGACGGGACCAGCGAGCCGGTTCCACCGCTGGCCCGGGCCGGCGACTGGACAGAGGCCGAGCTGGATCTCGGCGACGGACCCAAGAGCTACCGCCGCGAGCTGAACACCATGCCGCAGTGGGCCGGCTCGTGCTGGTACTACCTGCGCTACCTCGACCCCACCAACTCAGACGTCCTGGTCGACCCCGAGGTCGAGCGCTACTGGATGGTGCCGGAGGGCGCGGCCGAGGGCGAGGGCGGCGTCGACCTGTACGTCGGCGGGGTCGAGCACGCCGTGCTGCACCTGCTGTACTCGCGGTTCTGGCACAAGGTCCTCTACGACCTGGGCTACGTCTCCACCAAGGAGCCCTTCAAGCGGCTGTACAACCAGGGCTACATCCTCGCCGACGCCTTCCTCGATGCCCGGGGTATGTACGTGTCCGCCGCCGAGGTGGTGACCGAGGGTGACAGGCACCTCTTCCAGGGCCAGCCCGTCACCGCCCGCGAGGGCAAGATGGGCAAGAGCCTGAAGAACGCCGTCAGCCCCGACGAGATCTACGCGTCGTACGGCGCGGACACGCTGCGGCTGTACGAGATGTCGATGGGTCCGCTCGATGCCGACCGGCCGTGGCGGACCGACGACATCGTCGGTGTCTACCGTTTCCTGCAGCGGCTGTGGCGCAACCTGGTCGACGAGCGGACGGGCCAACTGCTGGCCGGGGACGGGCCGTTGGACGAGGAGACGGCGCGCCGGCTGCACCGGACGATCGCCGTCGTCCGTAAGGACTTCGGCAACATGCGGTTCAACACCGCGGTGGCCCGGCTCATCGAGCTGAACAACCATGCGGCCAAGCTGGTGGCCCGTGAAGGCGAGCTGCCGCGCGGGCTGGCGGAGCCCATGGTGCTCATGGTTGCCCCGCTCGCGCCGCACGTGGCGGAGGAACTGTGGAGCAGGCTCGGGCACGACGAGTCGCTCGCCTACACGGCCTTCCCCGAGGCCGACAGTGAACTCGCCGCGGAGCGCACCGTCGTCCTCCCGGTGCAGGTCAACGGCAAGACCCGCTTCCGGATCGAGGTCCCGGCCGGTGCGGGCGAGGACGAGATCACGACGCTGGTCCAAGGGGCCGAGGACTACGCGAGGTACACCGACGGTCGAGCCGTCCAGCGGGTGATAGTTGTGCCCGACCGGATAGTGAACCTGGTGACGACGTGACCCATACCCTCGTCGAGTACGACCCGCGGACCCTTCAGGAGAAGTGGCAGCGGGTGTGGGAGGAGCTGGACCCGTTCCGGGCGGGCGAGGACGACGATTCGCGTCCCCGTGCGTACATGCTCGACATGTTCCCGTACCCCTCCGGCGACCTGCACATGGGCCACGGCGAGGCGTTCGCCATAGGCGACGTGGTGGCCCGCTACTGGTTCCAGCGCGGGTACAACGTGCTGCACCCCATCGGATGGGACGCCTTCGGGCTACCGGCCGAGAACGCCGCGATCAAGCACAACGCGCATCCGGCCGACTGGACGTACGCCAACATCGACACCCAGGCGGCGTCGTTCCGCCGGTACGGCACGTCCTTCGACTGGTCGCGCCGGCTGCACACCTCCGACCCGGAGTACTATCGCTGGCAGCAGTGGCTGTTCCTGCGCTTCTACGACCGCGGGCTGGCCTACCGCAAGGCGAGCCCGGTCAACTGGTGTCCCGTCGACCAGACGGTGCTGGCCAACGAGCAGGTCATCGCGGGCCGGTGCGAGCGGTGCGACGCCGAGGTCACCAAGCGGCGGCTCACCCAGTGGTTCTTCAAGATCACCGAGTACGCCGACCGGCTGCTGGAGGACATGGCCCAACTGGAGCGCAGGTGGCCGGCCCGGGTGCTGACCATGCAGCGCAACTGGATCGGCCGGTCCGAGGGCGCCTCGGTCGAGTTCGTGGTCGAGGCCGCCGCCGGGTTGGACGCGGTGCCGGTCACCGTCTTCACCACCCGGCCGGACACGCTGTACGGTGCGACCTTCTTCGTCGTCGCCGCCGACTCGCCGCTGGCGGACGAGCTGTGCGCGCCCGAGCAGCGTGGGCACTTCGAGAGCTACCTCGAGCAGGTCAGGCGGCTGAGCGATATCGAGCGGGAGTCCCTGGAGCGGGAGAAGAAAGGGGTCTTCCTGGGCCGCTACGCGATCAATCCGGTGAACGGCGAGCGGATCCCGGTGTGGGCGGCCGACTATGTGCTGGCCGAGTATGGCACCGGCGCGATCATGGCGGTACCCGCGCACGACCAGCGCGACCTGGACTTCGCGCTGCGGTACGGGCTGCCGGTACCGGTCGTGGTGGACACCGGCGAGGGCGACCCGGCCGAGACCGGGGTCGCCACCGCGGGGGAAGGTGTGCTGGTCAACTCCGGGCCGATCAACGGCCTGCCCAAGGCCGACGCCATCCGCAGGATCACCGGGATCCTGGAGGAGAAGGGTCTGGGCACGGCGGCGGTCAACTACCGGCTGCGTGACTGGCTGCTGTCCCGGCAGCGGTTCTGGGGCTGCCCGATCCCCATCGTGCACTGTGCGGCGTGCGGGGAGGTGCCGGTACCGGACGAGGAACTGCCCGTGCCGCTGCCCGACCTGCGCGGGCGCGATCTCGTGCCCAAGGGGGTGTCTCCGCTGGCCGCCGCGGCGGAGTGGGTGAACGTGGACTGCCCCAAGTGCGGTGGGCCCGCCGAGCGGGACACCGACACGATGGACACATTCGTCGACTCGTCGTGGTACTACCTGCGCTACTGCTCGCCCCGCTACGAGCTGGGGCCCTTCGACCCGGAGAAGCTCCGGCGGTGGGGCCCGGTCGACCAGTACGTCGGCGGCGTTGAGCACGCCATCCTGCACCTGCTGTACAGCAGGTTCTTCACCAAGGTGCTGTACGACATGGGGATGGTCAGCTTCACCGAGCCGTTCAGCCGGCTGCTGAACCAGGGCCAGGTGATCATGAACGGCGCGGCCATGTCGAAGTCCCGCGGCAACATGGTCGACCTGGGCGAACAGATCGATCGGTACGGGGTGGACGCGGTCCGGCTGACCATGGTGTTCGCCAGCCCGCCCGAGGACGACATCGACTGGGCCGACGTGTCGCCGGGCGGCTCGGCGCGGTTCCTGAGCCGGGTGGTGAGGCTGGCCGCCGAGGTCGGCGCGGCCTCCGCCCCGGGCGGCGACCCGGCGGCCGGCGACGTCGAGCTGCGCAAGGCCGCCCACCGTACGGTCGACGAGGTCACCCGGCTGGTCGAGGAGTTCCGATTCAACGTGGCGGTCGCTCGGACGATGGAGCTTGTCAACGCCACGCGCCGGGCGATCGACACCGGGCCCGGCCCCGGTGACCCCGCGGTCCGTGAGGCTGCCGAGGTCGTCGCCGTGGTGCTGTCGCTGTTCGCGCCGTACACCGCCGAGGAGGCGTGGGAGCGGCTGGGCCACCGGCCGACGGTGTCGAAGGCCGGCTGGCCGGCCGTCGACCCGGCGCTGCTGGTCCGTGAGTCCGTGACCTGCGTGGTCCAGGTGGCGGGCAAGGTCCGCGACCGGCTGGAGGTCTCGCCGGAGTCGAGCGAGGACGAGCTGCGGGAGCTGGCGCTGGGATCGGCCGCCGTACAGCGGGCGCTGGGCGACCGCCAAGTGCGCAAGGTCGTCGTGGTGCCGCCCAAGCTGGTCAACATCGTCCCCGGCTAGACAGGGCCGTTCTCAGACCCGGCGCAGCACGGCGACGACCCGGCCAAGGATCGTGGCCTGCTCGGCGGGTATCGGCGCGTAGGCCGGGTTCTGCGGCTCCAGCCAGAGCCCCCCGTCACGGCGCTTGTACGTCTTGACGGTGGCCTCGCCCTCGATGAGCGCGGCCACTATGTCCCCGGACTCGGCGACCGGCTGCTGGCGCACGACCACCCAGTCACCGTCCGCGATGGCGGCATCGATCATCGAGTCGCCGGTGACGTTGAGCAGGAAGAGGGTGCCCTCTCCGACGAGCTGCTTGGGCAGCGGAAAGACATCCTCGACGGCCTCCTCGGCGAGGACCGGGCCACCGGCCGCGATGCGGCCGACGAGGGGCACGTACGCCGGCGCCGGGTGCATCTCCTCGGCGGTGCCCTCCAGCTCGGCGGCCTCCACGCGAACCGCCGGCTCCCCGGGCATCCGGATCTCGACCGCGCGCGGCCGGTTGGGGTCGCGACGCAGGTACCCCTTGCGCTGCAGGGTGACGAGCTGGTGGGAAACGCTCGAGGTGCTGTTCAGCCCGACCGCCTCGCCGATCTCCCGCATGGAGGGGGGGTAGCCGCGGCGCTGCACCGACTCGCGGATCACCTCGAGCACCCGTCGCTGCCGAGGCGTGAGCGGCTTGCGGTCGCTCTGCCGGTCGGGCATTTCGCTGACGGTTGCTTCCTCGTTCTTGGCGTCGTCCTGAACCACGGCGTCCTCCCTTATGTGCTCGCTGTTCGCCTGGAACGCTACCGCCCCCGCAAGACACGATCAAACACCCGTTCGACGTTTCTGTGGATTTTTGTCGGCGGGGTGAGGTAGAAAGTCGTACGTCCGTTCGATCGAACCTCCGTTCGAGGTCAGGGAGGTCGACATGGGTGCGACCGGAAGCTACCGCAAGCGCAGCGCAGTGTCCGGCGTGCGGCTCACCCGCCGTGGCCGGGCCGTGGTGGTCGTTGTGGTCCTGGGGCTGTTGCTCGGCGCCTTCTGGCTGGGTACGCACCAGGCCAGCACCGCGTCCACGGGCGGGCAGGACACCGCGCGGACGGCAACGGTCCCGCCGGGCGGCACGTTGTGGGAGATCGCGGTTCGGGCCGACCCGGACACCGATCCGCGGATCGCCGTCGAGCGGATCATGAACCTCAACGGGCTCACCAGCCCGATCGTGCAGCCGGGCGAGCGGGTGACGCTGCCGCCCTCGCCGTAGCGGCCGCCGTAGCAGCCGCCGTAACAGCCGCCGCGACAGGAGACACGACACGCCGCACCGCGCATGTCGCGCTTGCGTTGGGTCGATGACGTGCCTAGTGTAGACCACAACATCTAGTAGTTACACTGATGTGAGTTCGCAATAAGTTGTGTGTGGTGGCGAGCTTCGCTCGACGGAGCTTGCTTCATCGGGTATGCAGCGAGAAGGGGGGTGACCGATGTACTGCCCGTTTTGTCGCCGCTCCGACAGCAGAGTGATCGATAGCCGCGCCACCGAGGACGGCACGGCGATCCGTCGCCGCCGGGCATGCCCCCAGTGTGGTCGACGGTTCACCACGCTGGAAACCGCGACGCTCATGGTGACGAAGCGCAGCGGGGTCACCGAGCCCTTCTCGCGAGAGAAGATCATCGCTGGCGTCCGGAAGGCGTGTCAGGGGCGTCCTGTCGATGACCATGATCTGGCTCTCCTCGCCCAGCAGGTGGAGGAGACGATCCGCGCTACCGGCTGCGCGGAGGTGCCAGCCCACGAGGTGGGCCTCGCGATTCTCGGCCCGCTGCGGGTGCTCGACGAGGTCGGCTACCTGCGGTTCGCGTCGGTGTACCGGGGCTTCGAGTCGCTGCAGGACTTCGAGGCCGAGATCGCCCTGCTGCGGGCGGCCCGGGAGCCGGAGACGACAAGGCCGTGACGGCCGAGCGGAACAAGAGAGTGCGCCGCCGAACTGGCCGGCGCAACGGGGATGTAGCCAATAGAGAGGGACCAGTGATGACGGAGACGCTGCGTGGCTCGACGTCGGCCGGACGAGGGGGCGGCCGGGGACTGCGGCTGGAGCGCATCCACACCAGACCGGGCGTCCACCCCTACGACGAGCTCACCTGGGAGCGCCGCGACGTCGTGATGACGAACTGGCGCGACGGCTCCGTCAACTTCGAACAGCGCGGAGTGGAGTTCCCGGACTTCTGGTCCGTCAACGCCGTCAACATCGTCGCGAGCAAGTACTTTCGTGGCGCCCCCGGAACGCCGCAGCGGGAGTGGAGCCTCAAGCAGCTCGTCGACCGCGTCGTCGACAGGTACGTGGAGACCGGCAAGGCGGAGGGCTACTTCGCCACCGAGGAGGACGCCGAGATCTTCGACCACGAGCTGAAGTACGCGCTGGTCCACCAGATCTTCAGCTTCAACTCCCCGGTCTGGTTCAACGTCGGCACCGCCTCGCCGGAGCAGGTCAGCGCGTGCTTCATCCTGTCGGTGGACGACACGATGGAGTCGATTCTGGAGTGGTACAAGGAGGAGGGGCTGATCTTCAAGGGCGGCTCCGGCTCCGGGGTCAACCTCTCCCGCATCCGGTCCAGCCAGGAGCTGCTGTCCTCGGGCGGCACGGCGAGCGGGCCGGTCTCCTTCATGCGCGGCGCTGACGCGTCCGCCGGGACCATCAAGTCGGGCGGCGCCACCCGGCGCGCCGCCAAGATGGTGGTCCTCGACGTCGACCACCCCGACGTCGAGGAGTTCATCGAGACCAAGGCCCGCGAGGAGGAGAAGATCCGCGTCCTCCGCGACTCCGGGTTCGACGTGGACCTCGGCGGCAAGGACATGGCGAGCGTCCAGTACCAGAACGCCAACAACTCGGTCCGGGTCTCCGACGAGTTCATGCGGGCGGTGGAGTCCGGCGACAGGTTCGCGCTGCGGGCTCGTACGACCGGCGAGGTCGCCGAATGGGTCGAGGCGCGCGACCTGTTCCGCAAGATGGCGCAGGCGGCGTGGGAATGTGCCGACCCCGGCCTCCAGTACGACGACACGATCAACGACTGGCACACCGCCCCGGAGAGCGGGCGCATTACCGCAAGTAACCCATGTAGTGAGTACCTCCATTTGGACAATTCGTCGTGCAATCTGGCGTCGCTCAACCTGCTCAAGTTCCTGCGCGACGACGACAGCTTCGATGTCGGGAGGTTCCAGAAGGTCGTCGAGCTGGTCATCACCGCGATGGACATCTCGATCTGCTTCGCGGCGTTCCCCACGCCGGCCATCGGGGAGACCACCCGGGCGTTCCGGCAGCTCGGCATCGGCTACGCCAACCTCGGCGCGCTGCTGATGGCGACCGGGCACGCCTACGACTCCGACGGCGGGCGTGCGCTGGCCGCCGCGATCACCTCGCTGATGACCGGTGTCGCGTACAAGCGCTCCGCGGAGCTGGCCGGCTCGGTGGGGCCGTACGAGGGATACGCGCGCAACGCCGAACCACACAAGCGGATAATGCGCAAGCATGCGGCCGCGAACGACGCGGTGCGTTCGGTGAACAAGGACGACAAGACGATTCTCCGGGCCGCCGCGAAGGCTTGGCGGGAATGCCTCGACATCGGCGATAAAAATGGCTGGCGAAACGCGCAGGCTTCGGTGCTGGCACCCACCGGCTGCCTCGTGGGCAACACCATGATCACAACGGATCGTGGGCTGGTTCGTCTGTCGGAGCTCGGGGACGTCTACGGCGACCGCTGGCAGGACCTCGGACTCACCGTCTCGACGGACGAGGGGCCGCAGCGCGCCACCAGGTTCTTCGTCAACGGCGAGGAGCCCACGCGACTGATCCGCACCGAAGGCGGTTACAGCTTGCAGGGCACGCTCGGCCACCGGATCAAGGTCGTCGACGCCGGCACCGGTATGTGGGTCTGGAAGCGGTTCGCCGACATCGCGTCCGGCGACGTGGTCCCCATGCAGCTCGGCACGATGGTGGGCGAACCGCGCAGGGTACCGCTGCCGGTTCTCGACCAGGCCTACTACGCCGGTGATCGATACCTCGGTGTTCCCGACGCGGTCAGTCCGGAGCTCGCCGAGCTCGTCGGTTACTTCATGGGCGACGGCAGCCTGCACGCCAGGGGTGTCCGGCTCTGCGTGGCCGACGGCGACCTCGACGTCGTCGAGCGGCTGCGGGTGCTCTCGAAGGAGCTGTTCGGGCTCGAGCCCGCCGTCACGCAGCAGGCTGGGTACCACGAGGTCGTCCTGCAGTCCGTGCGACTGGCGAGGTGGTGGCAGGCCGCCGGATTCGCCAAGGATCTGCCCGGTGTCGACCATGCCGGCAAGGGCTGGAGCCCTCGTGTACCGTCGGCCGTCCTCGACAGCAACGACCCGGTCGTCTACGCCGCCTTTATCCGCGGCCTGTTCGAGGCGGACGGCACCGTCACCGGCGGTGTGCCGTCGTTGTCGACCGCATCCGAGGACTTCGCCGCCGAGGTCCGTACGGTCCTGCTCGCCCTCGGGATGGCCACGACTACGCGTGAGACGACGAGCGGCTGGGGCGGGCCGATCTTCCAGATACGCCTGCGCAACCTCGACCACGCCCTCAACTTCGACGAGGTCGTCGGGTTCATCGGAGAACGCAAGGCTCGCCTGCTCCCCGAGTTGGAGCCCTCCCAGTCCGGCAACCGCGATCGGGTCTACCTGCCGCGTCAGGTCTGGGATGAGCTGGTGCGACCAGAGCACGAGCTGCGCGGCGCCGTCGTGCAGTCGCTAGCCAAGACCGGCGGGGTGAGCCGTACGGTGGCACGACGAATCTTCGAGGAGACGCTCGATCCACGTCTCGGAAACGCGCTGGACTACCTGTTCGAGCGGGTGGCCGCGAACGAGGACGGTGGCATTCAGCCGACGTACGACCTGTCGGTGCCGACCAACGTCACCTATGTGGCCGGCGGCTTCGTCAGCCACAACACGATCGGGCTGATGATGGACTGCGACACGACCGGCATCGAGCCGGACCTCGCGCTCGTGAAGATGAAGAAGCTGGTCGGTGGCGGGTCGATGCAAATCGTCAACCAGACGGTGCCGCGGGCCCTGAAGAACCTCGGCTACCAGTCGGAGCAGAGCGAGGCGATCGTCTCCTACATCTCCGAGCACGGTCACGTCATCGACGCGCCCGGACTGCGGCCCGAGCACTACGAGGTCTTCGACTGTGCGATGGGGGAGCGGGCGATCAGCCCGATGGGCCACGTGCGCATGATCGCCGCCGTGCAGCCGTTCCTGTCCGGTTCTGCCTCGAAGACCATCAACCTCCCGGAGCGGGCGACGGTCGAGAACATCGAGAACGTCTACCTGGAGGGCTGGAAGCTCGGCCTCAAGGCGCTCGCGGTGTACCGGGACAACTGCAAGGTCGGACAGCCCTTGTCGGTCGCCAAGCGGAAGACCGAGGAGGCCGAGAAGCCGGAGCAGGCCGGCGAGGAGCCGCTGCGCCCGACCCGGAAGCGGCTGCCGAAGAACCGTGCCGGGCGTACGACGTCGTTCTCGGTTGGCGGGGCCGAGGGCTACATGACCGCCAACATGTACGACGACGACGGGCTCGGCGAGGTCTTCCTCAAGATGTCCAAGCAGGGGTCCACGCTGGCCGGGTTGATGGACGCGTTCTCCATCGCGATCTCGGTTGCCCTGCAGTACGGGGTGCCGCTGGAGACGTTCACCGAGAAGTTCGTCAACATGCGCTTCGAGCCGTCCGGCATGACCGACGACCCCGACATCCGGTTGGCGGCGTCGATCATGGACTACATCTTCCGCCGGCTCGCCCTCGACCACCTGCCGTTCGAGACCCGGGCGGCGATGGGCGTCTACACCGCCGACGAGCGGTCGCGCGCGATGGAGACGGGATCGTACGAGCCGCTGCCGTCCGACGAAACGGAGAGCGATCCCGCCTACCTTGCCCAGACCGCGCCGGTCGAACGGCACCGGGCGGCGGAGGAGCGTTCCGACTCCGAAGAGCAGCCGGCGAGGTCGGCCTCGTCGACCGAGCTCGTCGAGGCCCGGCAGGGTCGTACCGCGGATGCGCCGCTGTGCCTGACCTGCGGCACGAAGATGCGCCCGGCCGGCAGCTGCTACGTCTGCGAAGGGTGTGGCTCCACCAGCGGCTGTAGCTGAATACGGGAGGCCTACCATCCGGGGCAACGTCGGGCGGAGGGTGCGCAGCGGCAACGCCCTCCGCCCGACGTCTCGGCGTGGCCGCGGTCAGGCGGAGGCTGTCCGCGCCGACCTAATATTCGTGTGTCCGACAGCCTGCGGCTGCGCAAAGACGACGTTTACCCGCGCCAGTGCTCGAGGATCCTGTCGATGTCGTCTCGTACCCGATCGCGAGCGGTCTCTCGGGGGACACCGGACATCAGGATCGAGTCGTAGTCGGTGTCCTCGTGGCGTATCGAGGCCACGACGGCCAGGGTGATCTTCTCCTCGTCCAGAGCCCGTCCGGCGGCGGTACGTCCGACCCGGCCGCTGCCCCGGATGCCGGTGTGGCGGGCGATCGCCTCGGCCCGCGGGGCAGGGCAGCCCGGAAATAGCCGCACGATCTCCTTCGTCAGGCGGGACTGGAACTCGAGATCCTCGTCGGCCCGCCGCGCCCGGTCCCGTTCGCGGCGCCGCATGCGGACCTCTTCGTCGGCGAGACACTGCTCCTCGGCCCGCTCGAGCGCCGATTCCTCGACCAGGGTGCCCTGCCGCTCGTACCGCTTGCGGGAGCGGCTCCACCGTACGACGACCGCCGACAGGCCGCTCGCCTTCTTGGCGCGGCGGGTGAGCGCAGCGTCCCCTGCCGGCAGGAAAACGAGATGGTCCATGTCGACGCAGGTCAAGCACAGTGGTCCCGCGTCTTCCATCTTGAGGAACTCGTCGGAGCCGCCACAGCCCGCACAGGTCCAGTCCTTGATCGGCAGGACCACGACAATGTCGGGCGGCGCGCTCTGGCGCTGCGCCAGGCGTTCCCGCTTGGCCGCAGACAACTCGGGCGAGATCCAATGCGTACGGTAGGCGCGCTCGACGGCTGGGGCTCCATCCGCTGTGAAGCGCAGGTTCCGCCGGTCCCGGCTCCCGGCCACATAGTCGGTCTCGCTGGGCTCGAGGCCGTTGATCTGCGCCCAGCGCTGGAGGAACTCCAGGGCCGAGGCCCGCTTGTCGGGGCCCACCGGCAGGCGCTCCTCCAGATGGGGCACGCGGCCCTGCCGCCAGCCGTCGACCAGCGTCGACGGCAGCCAGCCGATGCCGATCAGCACGTCGAGGGGCGCGACGTACTTCTGCCGGGACAGCGCGGCCTCCGCGGCGGCAACGACCCGGCGTTCGAGCTTTGACGGGGGATCCTGGCTCACTGCGCCGATGGTAGTGAAACCGGCCCGGTGTGGGCGCGACAAGCCGGGGTTCCGCAGGCCCGGCAAGCCCGCTTAGGCCCGGCAGTCGCACGAGACCTCCGGTGTAGCCCCGCCGTCGCGGCCTGTGTGGTCCCTCCGCGGGCGCCCCCGTCAGTATTTATAGCCGTGCAAGTAAGGGTGCACGTGCGTTATCATCGTCTTCATACGGTGCATAAGCAAGACCACATGCACGTGCAAGAGAGCGTGCAGACCATCGGAGGCACCAAGGTGCGCACGTACAACGGCATGCCAGCTACCCGCCTGCAGGGCGTGACCTGGCAGAAGAGCCGCGCCAGCAACTCCCGGGGCAACTGCGTCGAGGTGGCCGAGCTGCCGGACGGAGGGGTGGCCCTCCGCAACTCCCGGCACCCCGACGGCCCCGCGTTGATCTACCGCCGCGCCGAAATCGAGGCGTTCATCCGGGGTGCCAAGGAAGGCGACTTCGACAGCCTCGTTCAGTAGGCCGGTCAGCTAACGTCCCGGCCCCGGCGTGCGGTATGGCCGCATGTCGGGATCGGCGGGCAAGAACCGACTCGATGGCGAGCTCGGCAACGGTGACATCCATCGGGGTGCCGAAGATGGTCATGGTGCCAGGACGTCGGCCTCGCCGCAGGAAGGCACCTGAAGCGCGCTATTTCCCGAGTAGGGCCTGTCTCAAGGGCTCCCGCCAGGTGTTCCTCTGCGGGTCGTACGCGCCGAAGTCGGAGCCGAACTCCCAATAGGCCCAACTCATGTCGAGTCGCTCGGCCTCCGAGCGTACGAACGTCGTCCATCTTGATCGAGAGGCCATGTCGGCCTTCGAGTAAGCTCCGAACTCGCCGACGAACAACTGGCGGTTTTGTTGTTTTGCCCATGCCGCGGCCTTGGTGAGGTCGCGGCGCACCGCGTATTGGTCGGCCTCCCCGCCCCACGTCGTACCGAGCCAGCGATCGGCGCCCGCCAGCCAGTCCGCGCCCTGGTGGGTGAACTCGAACGGGGAGTAGTAATGGACCATCACGATCACGCGGTCGTCCTCGGGCAGTTCGAGCTCGGGAAGCGCGTCGATGTGGTTCGCCTGCGCCGATCCAGCGATCACGAAGCGGCTCGGGTTCGACTCGCGGACGGCCGTGAGCGCCTTCGGAAGAACGTCGTTCCAGGGCTTCGCCGTCATCGGGTCACGCGGCTCGTTGAGCAACTCGAAGTAGAGCCGCCCGGAACAATCGGCATATCGCGTAGCGATCTGTCGCCAAAGGGCGAGGAACCGCGCCATATGTTCCTCCGGCGCGTCGCAGAACTGGTCGTAGTGATGGACGTTCAGCACCACGTTCAGGTCACGTCCGAGAGCGTTGTCTACCGCCCAATCGACGCGTCCGAAGAATTCCGGGTCGATCGCGTAGGGCGGCGTTTCGTCGGTGTGGGCCGACCACTTCACCGGCAGGCGGATCGTGTCGAACCCTGCCTTCTTCACGGTGTCGAAGTGCGGTTCTTCGAGCCGAAACCCCCGCTCGCCCTCGCGTTGGACGTCCAACGCATTGCCGAAGTTGATCCCCCGCCCGAGCCGCTGACCCATCTCGTCCGCCAATCTGTCGTACCGCGCGGTTCCGGCGACCGGACGGTACCTCGACACTGTCACGGAGCGGCTCGACGGGCCGCAATAGGCTGGCGGCATGCGCAGGGTCGCGCCCCTCGGTTCCGGAGCCGGTTTCGCGGTCCACGACATGTTGTGTACCGAGCCGGCGTTGCCGTGGGCCGAGCCGGAGACCAGCCGGTGGTCCTCCCTGGTTCTGGTACGTGCCGGGGTGTTCCGCCGGCGCACCGGCGGCGTGGAGCAGGTAGTCGATCCCACCGTCGGCTACCTGCAGCGTCCCGGTGAGGAACAGCAGTTCGCCCATCCCACCGACGAGCCGGACCGATGTACGTCGATCCGGCTCGACCCGGCCCTGATAGGCGTGCTTACCGGCGATGACCTCGATTTTCCGTACCGGCCGATCCGCAGCGAGCCCGGCCTCGACCTGGCCCACCGACTGCTGGTCGCCCGGGGCGGCGGGAACCGCTGCGCCTTCGACCTGGCCGAGCAGGTGGTCCGGCTGGTCGCCGGCGCGCTCGGTCAGGCGGTGCCGGAGCGGGTGGCGGCCGGTCGGCCGGCCACGGTCGTGGCCAGGGCGCCCACCTCACCCGCGCCGTCCGCAAGGAGCTGGGCCACCCGCCGAGCGCGCTGCGCCGGCTATTCGCGCACGAAAGTTCAAGCCCCGCGGGCTCCGCCCCGGCATCCTCCTCAACGAACCTCCAGGAGGTCGAGGAGGATGAATGAACTGCCACAGGTTCACCCAAGACGCCTACTGCGACGGCGTGGCCGCTGAGGTCGCGCTGCTCGCGGGCCTCACCAAGGATGCCGATCCGGCCACCCCGGTGCCGAGCTGCCCGAAATGGCCGGTGTCCGAGCTGCTGGTGCACACCGGCTGGGTGCATCGCTGGGCCGCCGGAATGGTCGCCAAGGTCGCACCCGCACGGCTCGACATCGAGCGGGAGGAGCTTGACCTGCCCGATCACCCCGCCGACCACCCGGTGTGGCTGGCCGCCGGGGGCGAGGCGCTGGTGGACACACTGCGCCGCGCCGACCCGGAGGCGCCCATGTGGGCGTGGGGAGCGGACCAGCACGCCCGCTTCTGGCCCCGGCGCATGCTGCACGAGACGACGGTGCACCGGGTGGACGCGCAGCTCGCGCTCGGCCTGGCGCCGACCGTCGACACCGCCGTGGCCGTGGACGGCGTGGACGAGTTCCTGGAGAACCTGCCTTGCGCCCGGTGGGCGCCGCACCGCAAGGAGCTGCGCGGGAACGGGGAGAGTCTGGCGCTGGTCGCCGCGGACGCCGGGGTTCGCTGGCTGATCCGGCTCGAACGCGACCGTTTCACCTGGGCACACCTGGAGGAACCGGGCGCGGTGACTGCGGAGGGCGCGGTGACCGTGGAGGGTGCCGCCGCCGACCTGTACCTGCTGATGTGGGGCCGGTGGAGGCCTGACGACGAGCGGTTCGCCGTCGCCGGCGACCGGAAGGTGCTCGACCACTGGGCGGCCCACTCGGCCATCTGATCTCCGCGCACGGGCCGGGCTGCTCACAGGGAGCCGGGCCGCTCCTGGCAGAGGGGAAGATTCCGGCCCATACTGGGCGGAGTCTTCGGGGTTCGTCTCAGGGGAGCGCTGTGGCCCAAAACGCCGCCTCCTGGCCGGAGGGCACAGACTGGCTGGCCGGGCTCGTCGGCGTCCGCGCCGCCGAGGTGCTGCGCCGGTACACGGTTCCTACCCTGCAGCGTGCCCACGAAGAGGCCCTCGCCCGCCACGGCCGGGCGATCTGGGCCAACGAGACGACGTACGGCGTCGAGCGCTACCACTGCTTCTGCCACATGTTCGGCGCGCAGCTGGAGCGCTGGGTGCCCGGCGCCGTGCCCCGGTGGCCGGAGAACAGGTTTGTCGTCCAGCTCGACGACGTCCTGGTCTACCCCTTCAAGTACGGCGACCGGCGCTCGGCCCGGCTCGCGGACTACCGGTTCCGGCGCGAGGAAAACGCCATCCTGCGTCGCCTGGAACCCACCCAGCCGACGCTTCCGTTTCCCGGTCTGCCGCTCCGCGACGGCTCGACGGAGCCGGGCGTCGTACTCGTCCCGTACTGCGTCAACCGCGAGCAGGGCCTGGTGCGTGTCGTCCTGGGCCAGGCGCGCCGGACACCCGACCGCTACCTGCTCTGGTCGCATCAGGAGGAGCTGTATTCGGGTCCCGATGCGCCCGACGGCCCACCATCCTGACCGCGGGCTGATAGAAACACCGCGATGAACGAGGTTGCGCTGAGCCGCTGGCAGCGGTGGGCGGCGGGGCTGCTGGGGCTTGCGTCCTGGGCAGTGGGCGGGACGGGCGCCTTCCTGGCGCGCAACGACTTCGCCTCGGTCGCGTTGATCGTGCTGGGCGCGGCGGCCGTGCTCACCGCCCTGATCGGCAGGCTGCCGTCCCGGCTCCGGGTCGGCGGGCACGAGCTGTCGTACCAGGCCGTGACCGAGGTGATCGACCAGAAGATCGAGAACGTTCCGGAGCCGGCGGTCGCCGTGCTGGAGGATCTCAAGCGGGACTTGGCCTCGCTCGTGCCGCGTGCCGATCATCCCGTCACGCCACCTGTCCAGTTCGATGCCGCGGTCTCCGCGGCGCTGCGCCGGGTCCTCCCGGCTGCCGAGATCCACCATCCCGAGGTGTGGACAAGGGACGAGCCCGACTTCGTCGTCGAGGTCGACGGCAAGACGCTGCTCGTCGAGACGAGGTACGTACGGCCCAACACCGGGCCGTACCGCGGCTGGGACCTCGGTCCCCTGCTCCAACTCGTCCGGCAGGGACGCAACCTGCTCGTCATCACCAACGACGAGGTGGCACCCGAGGCACACGAGGTCGTCGCCGTCACGGGCGCGGACGGACGAGCTCGGGTGATGCACTGGCTAGGCATGATCGACGACGATTCCCTCGCCGAGGCGGTCGGCGATCTGCTGGGTTGAGCCGATCCCCGATCTTCGCGAAACGGCCCATTAATCCGCGGCGATAAGAGGTTGCTTGGGCGTTCGCCCCCCGGGGGGTGCCGGTCGATCGAGCGGTACGGCGCTTAGCTCGATCGGCAAGGGGACGAACTGTGGGCATCAACAGCCTTGTGAGCGGGCTCGCGTCGAGCCGCCGCGAGCGCTGGGCGTCCCGGGAGAACGCGCGACGGCATCGCCGCTACGAGACCGCGCTGGCGACGTGGGAGGCGGACGACGCCGAGCTGACGGCGATGATCGCGACGGTCGGCGACGACCGTACGATCTCACCCTCGGTATTACCGCCGCTCGACCTCAGGCGCGGCGAAGACGTGCTGTGGACGAGCACCGGGGTCAGCCTCGTACAGCTGCCAGGCTCGGTGCCGTTACCGGAGCCGGCTCACCGGGCGTTCGCTCTGCCGGCGACGCGCCCGAAGCCGCGGACGCCGTCGGCGGCCGTGGCCGACCACGGCAACGTCTTCGTCACGACCCGCCGGGTGGTCTTCCGTGGTGGACGCCTGAACCGGGAGTTCGCGTACCCGAAGCTGGTCGGCCTTGCCCACGACACGACGTCGACCTGTACCTATCTGAACGTCAACAACCGCAAGAAGACGTCCGGGCTGTCGCTCGATCCCGGACAGGTGGCGTACTTCCGCTTCTACCTCACCCTCGCGCTCGCCGACTGGGCCGGGGAACGGGACGGCTTCGTCGCGCACCTCGCGCGGCTGCGGGCCGACCACCAACGGTTTCGCTCGACGGTTCCTGCCGCCGCCTATCCAGCCGACGCCCCGGGCTCGCTCGATCTGGTCGCGAGGCTGTACTTCGGCAGCCCGGGAAGGCCGCCCGCCCTGCGGGCGGCTCAGGGTGCGGGCATGATTGCCGTTACCGGGCTCCTTGGCCTGCTCATCCTCGCCTTCGTCGTCTCGCTCCTCGCGCCGGCCGAGCCGGTTGCGGCTCCACTGACCCCGTCTCGGTCCCCGCCCACGTCGGCGAGCCCCGGCAATACCGGGCCGTCCGCCGCTGCCCCTGCGGCGACGCCGTCACGTCCGGCCTCGCAGTCGCCCACGCGGTCGCTACGGGCGCAGAGATCACCTGTGGCGGACCCGATAAGGGCGGCGGCAAAGGAGACGAAGGGCTCGGCGGATTCGACGAAGCGCGGTCCTCGGGCCTCCCGGCACGGGATAAAAGATCAGTGCGAGGACCGCACGGTCAACCCCTCCGGCGAACGCCAGGGGTCGTGCTCGCACAACGGAGGCAACCGCCGTCCCGTCTACGGCGGTAGGTAACCGGTCTTGACCGAGCCCGGGACGGCGCGACCCACAGGGCGTCATCATGGAGCCGTGAGGATCTTGCGGACCCCCGACGAGCGGTTCTTCGGCCTGGCGGACTTCCCGTACCGGCCGCAGTACGCCGACGTGCCCGACGGCGACGGCGACGGCGGTCGGCTGCGGATGGCGTACGTCGAGTCCGGCCCGGGCGACGGCCCGCCGGTGTTGCTGCTGCACGGCGAGCCGAGCTGGTCGTTTCTCTACCGCAAGGTGATCGCGGTACTCGCGGACGCCGGGCTGCGCGCGGTGGCCGTCGACCTCGTCGGGTTCGGGCGGTCCGACAAGCCGGCCGAGCCGGGGGATCACAGCTATGCCCGCCACGTGGAATGGGTCCGCTGCCTCGCCTTCGACGCCCTCGACCTCCGCGAGGTCACCCTGGTCGGCCAGGACTGGGGCGGGCTCATCGGGCTGCGGCTCGTCGCCGAGCATCCCGATCGGTTCACCCGTGTGGTCGCCGCCAACACCGGCCTTCCCACCGGCGACCAGGACATGCCGGAGGTGTGGTGGCACTTCCGCCGGGCCGTGGAGAGGGCCGACACCCTGGACGTAGCCCGCTTCGTGCAGAGCGGCTGCCGTACCACACTCCCGGCGGAGGTCCGTCGGGCCTACGACGCGCCGTTTCCCGACGAGTCGTACAAGGCCGGGCCGCGTGCCATGCCGTCGCTGGTGCCCACGGCGCCCGACGATCCGGCGACCGAGGCCAACCGGGCGGCCTGGCGGGCGCTGAGCGAGTGGCGCAAGCCGTTCCTCGTGGCCTTCAGCGACGGCGATCCGATCACCGGCGGCATGGCGCCCATCCTCCAGAAGGCGGTGCCGGGCGCCCGAGGGCGCGACCACCCCACGATCGAGGGCGCCGGGCACTTCCTCCAGGAGGACGCGGGGGAGCGGCTCGGCCAGGTCACCGCCGACTTCGTGCTCGGGCGCCTCTGACGCGATCAGTGGCCGAGCTTGACTGTACGTTGCTCCGTGTGACTGATCCGATGCGCGGCGGCGTCCACGAGCTTCCCGGCGACCTGGGACAACGCCCGCGCCACCGCGAGTTCGTCTCCGATCTCCGGTACGTCGGAATCCCGCGGGTTGCGGTGCGCGGCTCCGCGGCCGGTGATCACCGTCCCGCCGTCGGTGGTCACCAGGATGTTGGCGGTGGTCTCCCGGTCCTTCTCCACGATGTGGACGTGCAGATCCCAGGTACGGGTCTGGTTCATGACGACCTCCCTGTGGGACGGCCGAAACGGGGTGACGATACGGCCACACTCCCTCCCATCTGCGAATTTGTGAAGGGGGCGGCGTGTACCCGTTGATCGGCGTGCTCGCCGACGACCTGACCGGCGCGCTCGCCTCGGCGGGCCGGCTGCGGGACGGCGGACTGCGTCCGGTGGTGCAGTGGCGGACGGAACGCGTCCCGGCCCTCGCCACCGCCGTCGTGGCCGACATGCGTACCCGCGACTACCGCAGCGACCCCCGGTTGCGCGCCCGCTCGTGGGCGGCGCATCTGCGGGCGCAGGGCTGCGCTCGACTGGAGCTGCGGACCGATTCCACGTTGCGGGGTGCCCCGGCGGACGAGCTCGACGGGGCGCTGTCCGGCTGGGCTATGCCCGACCCCTGGGTGCTGGCCGTGCCGGCCTTTCCCGAGGCCGCCCGGTACGTGGTGGACGGACGGCTGGTGCTCGCCGACCCCGCCACACCGGGTCACGGCACCGATATCGCCCAGATCCTCTTCCCCGGTGCCGCCGTGCACCATCTGCCGGTGTCGTTCGCCGACCGGGGTGCGGCGGCGGTCGCCGACGCGATCAGGGAATCCGCGGCGTCGGGAGCCCGCCGCTTCCTCGCCGACGCGACGACCGAGGATCACCTCAGGGCGCTCGCCGAGGCCGCCGGTTCGCTGGTCGATCGGGATGTTCTGCTCGTGACTGCCTCGCCCGGCGCGTGGCTGCGGTACATCGGCATGCCGCCGGGCGGCGCCCGGTACCTGCTCGTGGTCCTGTCCAGCGCGACCCGGACCAACCACGATCAGCTCGCCGAGCTGCGCCGACGGCGCGCCACCGTCGTGTTGAACGCCCGCGCGCTGGTGGCGGGGGAGAGCCGGATGGAGTGGCCGCAGGCGCCGCGGGGAAGCCCCGTAGTCGTGGTCGAGACGCTCTCCGCGCCGGCCCGGGACACGGCGGAGGCCTGGCTGCTCGCCTCGGTGGCCGTCCGGGCCGCGGGGTACGTCCTCGAGGACGGCCTCGACTCCGGATGCCGGTGCGCGGGCATCGTGGTCAGCGGCGGGCAGACCGCCTCGGCGCTCATGGACGTCCTCGACGCACGCCGGCTCGACCCCAGCGGGGAGCTGGCGCCGCTGTGTCCGTACGCGCGCCTGCGCGGCGGTACCTGGACAGGGCTGCGGGTCGTGACCAAGGGTGGTCTCGTCGGGACCACCGAGACTCTGGCCCGGCTCGTCGACGCGCTGTGGAGGGAACCCAGTGACCACACCGCTCATTGGCCTGACGATGGGTGACCCGGCCGGCATCGGACCGGAGATTACCGTCAAGGCGCTCGCCGACCCCGCGACGCGTGGCAGGGCGCGTACGCTCCTCCTCGCCGATGTCGGCGTGGTCGAGCAGGCCGTCGAGGTCGCGGGCGTCGACCTGACGGTCCGCCGGGTCGCCGGGCCGGAAGAGGTGACTGACGACCCGGCCCGGATCGACGTCCTCGACCTGGCCACCGTCGGCTCGGTAGAGTTCGGGCAGGTCGCCGCGGCGTACGGGAAGGCGGCAGTCGCCTCCATCGAGCTTGCCTGCGCCCTCGCCCGAGAGCGGAGGATCGACGCGATAGTCACCGCGCCGATCAGCAAGGAGGCGATCCGGGCGGCCGGCTCGCCGTTTCCCGGGCACACCGAGATGCTCGCCGAGCTGTTCGGGGTACCGGGCGATCGGGTGGTCACCGCCTTCGTCCTCGATCAGCTGCGCATCTTCTTCCTCACCCGTCACCACTCGCTGCGTGACCTCGTCGACCTGCTGCATACCGGGCTCGTCCTGCGCGGGCTGCGCCGGGTAGACGAGCTTCTCGTCGATCTGGGCATCGAAAGGCCCAAGATCGCGTTGGCGGCGCTCAACCCGCACGCCGGGGAGAACGGGCTGCTGGGCTCCGAGGAGCGCGAGATCCTCGAACCCGCCGTGCGTGCCGCCCGGGACGAGGGAATCGACGCCACCGGTCCGGTGCCCGCCGACGCGGTCTTCTACCAGGCGCGGCACGGCCGGTACGACGGTGTGCTGTCGCTGTACCACGACCAAGGTCACATCGCCGCGAAGACGCTCGACTTCTTCGGGACTGTCAGCTGCACGCTCGGCCTGCCGGTGATCCGTACCTCGGTCGACCATGGCACAGCGTTCGACATCGCGGGTCGCGGGGTCGCGGACGCGTCCGGCCAGGTGGCCGCGATCCGGGTCGCCGCGGAGCTGGTACCCACCGTGCGCCACGGGTGAGCCGATAAGCGGGAACTCATGGCCGGGTGCCCACCTCGGCGTGTGCTGTGTGGTCGAGCTTCCACTGGCCCTCGACTTGCCAGCTGCGGCTCCACCGCTCGAGGAGGATCTCGGCGTTTGCCCGTTCGCTGTTGCAGCATGTCGCCGTCGACCCGTCGGGGTCACGGTAGACGAGGCGCACGGACGCGTCTTGCTCTTGGCGCACCTGTACACGCAGCCGGCGCCGACCCACCGAACCGCGGACCGACCAGTCGAGCAGGTCGATGCGGCTGCGGAACAAGGGTGCGGCCAGCAGCGGGTCGACGGGCCAATCCCTGCCTCCGCGACGCAGCTGTACGAAGGCCAGGGGCGGCAGCCGTGCCCACCGCGACTCCCGCGCGGCCGTGACCACGATCTCCAGCACGTCGCCGCCGCCGAGGTCGGCGTGCAGCCACGCCCAGCGGCGCGCGTTGCCGTTCCCGTAGACCCGGGCCACCTCTCCGGGGGCGTCCATCAGCGGCAGCTGCCGGCCGCGGACGTCGATGATCCCGGTGAAGGCAGCGGCCGGCGCGGGAACTACCTGCGCCGCCGGCAGCGTCTCCCGCTGCCACGCCCAGCGGGGAAAGGTGTAGAGCGGCTCGCCCTTGGTCTCCAGCTCCAGCCGGTAGCGGATGCTGCCGACGGACCCGGTCAGCGAGTAAACCGAGGCGCTGACCTCCGCGACGACCTCCGCGAAGCGGAAGTACGTGTCGTTGCCGACCGTGCCGGCCGAAACCGCGGCCGGCCCGAAGCGTTCCAGGACCGGCGGCCCGTCGGGCGGGAAGACCGCCGCCCAGCCGTGGGCGTACGGCCGCGAGCTGTCCGTCGGCGACACGATCTCGTGGTGCAGCCACATGCCGGTGTTCGAGGCCGGATCGGTCAGCGTCGCGTACCACACCTCCAACCGGCCGGGCTGCCCCCGCCAGCGTGGCCGGTAGAGATCAGCGACGCTCATCCGGACTCCTCCGCCGAACCGACCTGACCCCCCGTGACCTTAGTACCCGCCGAGGTATCGCAGTAGTACGGGAGCGATCACCACCACCGAGATCACCCGCAGCAGGTGGATGGCCAGCACAACGGGCACCTGTGCGTTGGTCGCCACCGAGAGGGCTCCTATCTGCGCGAGCCCGCCCGGTGCGGTGGCCAGCATCGCCGTTGCCGGGTCGAATCCGCCGAACCGCCAGAGCCCGACGGCGAGGACCGCGCCGAAGATGATGAAGAGCCCGACGCACACGAGCACCGGCACGGCCGCCCGGCGGATGGTCGCGAGCAGGTCAGGTGTCACTCCCTGGCCGAGGGTCCAGCCGAGGAAGCAGAAGACGACGAAACGCACCCCGTTGGGCAGCTCCACGACGTTGATCGGAGTGAACCGGAGCGCGGCCACGGCCACCATCGCGCCGATGAGGGATCCCGCCGGAAGCTTCAGCCGTTCGGCTATCCATCCGCCGGCCAGCGCCGCCGCCACCGTGGCGAAGAGGTGCATCACGCGGTCTCCTTTTGCGTCAGAATTCTTCGGGTACCAAAGCATCATCGCCGCCCGACGTGGGGGTTGAAGGCGGCCTAGATCACATCGGGCCGCCCGAATTGCGGAAAATCGCACGTGCGCTCGACGGTCTGCACCGAGTGTGCGGTTGTGCGCTATACAAGGGCGAAGGCATATAGAGGCGTGGGGCGCCCAACGAAGGGGCCGATGGGCGATGCAGGAGTACGACCGGCCACAGTCCGCGGGCCGGCCCGCGGCGCGGGAGGCGTTCGAGCGGGTCCGCCTGCGCTACTTCCGCGTGCCGCCTCCGGTACGGATCGGGACGGCGGCCGTCGTGCTCATCCTGTTCATGGTTCTCGCCACGATCGCGCACTGGCCGCTGCCGCAGGCGCTTCTCGGGGTGGTCGCGCTGCTCGCCGCCGTCGCCCTGACCATGCACCATCCGCGCGCGATGGCGACCTTGCTCGTCTTCGTGGGCTGGGTTGCCCTGCTGTCGCTGCTCGCTGGTGCCTATCCCGGCGGCTGGACCAGCGAGCTGGCGCTCGGGTTGCTTGGCGTTCTGGTGGGACTCGGTGCCCACCTGGTCCGGCGGCTGCCGCCCTGGCAGACCGCGGCGATGGCGCTTGCCGCGGCGGGTCTGATCGGGACCGCCGCGGTGCTCATCTTCCCCGTCGTCGGCGTCATCCCCGCGTACGTGGCGGCGTTCGTTGTCCTAGTCTACCGCTGGATCGTGTCCCGCCGGCTCGCCGCGCAGGCCGACGACGTGGGTGCGGCGTCGTACTCGGGCGGCGACGGCTCGTACGGCGGCGCCGGGGACGCCCGGGGACGGGAGGAGCCACCCCCGCCGATCACCGTGCAGGAGGCGATGGCGGAGCTCGAAGACATGATCGGGCTCGAGCCGGTGAAGGCGCAGGTCCGCTCCATAGCCGCCTCCATCGAGGCGGCGCGGCTGCGGGCGGAGGCGGGGTACGCCACCGAGAAGCCGCTGCGCCACTTCGTGTTCCTCGGCCCGCCGGGGACCGGCAAGACGACTGTCGCCCGGATCCTCGCCAAGATCTTCTACGCCTTCGGGCTACTTCCGGTGCCGCATGTGGTGGAGGCCCAGCGGGCCGACCTGGTGGCGGAGTACCTCGGTGCGACGGCGATCAAGACCAACGAGCTCGTCGACCGGGCGCTCGGCGGGGTGCTGTTCATCGACGAGGCGTACGGCCTGAGCAACAAGGGCGACGGGCAGGGCGACAGGTTCGGCGCGGAGGCCGTGCAGACCCTGCTCAAGCGGGCCGAGGACGACCGCGACCAGCTCGTGATCATTCTGGCCGGCTACGAGAACCAGATGGAGGAGTTCCTGGCCTCGAACCCCGGCCTCGGGTCGCGGTTCGGCACCCGGGTGCGGTTCCCCAGCTACCGGCCGGCCGAGCTGCTGTCGATAGCCGAGTACCTGATCGCCTGGCGCGACGACCAATTGGATCCGGACGCGGTTCCGGCGCTGTGGGACGGCTTCGAGGACGTTGCGCGTCGCGGCATCGTCGACGACCTGGGTAACGGCCGGTTCGTCCGGTCGCTGGTGGAAGCGGCGGCGGTGGCGCGGGACGTGCGGGTGGTCAGCGCCTACGGGCAACCTCCGCCCGAGGAGCTGGTCACCATCCGCCGCGACGACGTCACGTCGGCGTTCGGCGAGGTGACCGCGCAGTTTCGGGGCTACGCGCAGACGCCCTCGCTGGAGGACGCGCTCGGCGAGCTCGACCGGCTCGTCGGGTTGGAGCCGGTCAAACGGCAGGTGCACGCGATCGCGGCGCAGCTCCAGGTGGCGCGGATGCGCCAGGCCCAGGGCCTGGTCACCCAGCCGCCCATGCGGCATTTCGTCTTCGTCGGCCCGCCCGGGACCGGGAAGACGACGGTGGCACGCATCCTCGGGCGTATCTTCGCCGCGCTGGGGCTGCTCGCCCGCCCCGAGGTGGTGGAGGCCCAGCGGGCCGACCTGGTCGGCGAGCACCTCGGCTCGACGGCCATCAAGACCAACAGGCTGATCGACCGGGCGCTCGGCGGGGTGCTGTTCATCGACGAGGCGTACAGCCTGGTGGGCGAGGGGTACGCGGGCGGCGACGCGTTCGGCATGGAGGCGGTGCAGACCCTGCTCAAGCGCGCCGAGGACGACCGCGACAGGCTGGTGGTCGTGCTCGCCGGCTACCGGAACTCCATGGAGCGCTTCCTGGCCGCCAACCCGGGGCTCGCGTCGCGGTTCGGCACCCGCGTGTCCTTCCCCAGCCACGGCCCGGAGGCGCTGCGGCAGATCGCGCTGCTGCTCGCCGCGGAGTCCGGCGACCGCTGGAACGCGGAGGCCGCGGAGGATCTCGCCGGGGTCTTCGGCCACGTGTGCGAGCAGGGCTGGATCGACGAGCTGGGCAACGGGCGGTTCGTACGGTCGATGTACGAGAGGGCGTGCGCCGCCCGGGACGTTCGGATCGCCGGGCTGGGCGTCAGCGCCACCGCCGACCATCTCACCACGCTGACCCCTCACGACGTACGCGAGGCCTACGAGGAGCTGACCGCCCCGCTCCGCGGTGCCGACTAGTGGTGGCCGATTAGCGTGAGCGCGGCCCAGCCAACCGGTGTCGGCCGGCGCGGGCGACGTCCGGTACTGATCGGACTGCTGCTCAGCACCGCCCTCGCCGCGATGGACGCCACGATCGTGGCCACCGCGGTGCCGTCGATCGTCGCCGACCTGGGCGGCTTCGCGCTGTTCCCGTGGGTGTTCTCCGCGTACCTGCTGGCCCAGGCGGTGACCATCCCGATCTACGGCCGCCTGGCCGACCTGTACGGCCGTAAACCGGTCCTGCTGGCCGGCACCGTCGTCTTCCTGGTCGGATCCCTGGTGTGCGCGCTTGCCTGGAACATGGTGGCGCTCATCGTGTTCCGCGCCCTCCAGGGCATCGGCGCGGGTGCCATCCAGCCGATCACCCAGACCGTCGTCGGCGACCTGTACTCGGTGGCGGAACGGGGCAGGGTGGCGGGATGGTTCTCCAGCGTGTGGGGGGTCTCGGCGGTCGCCGCCCCGGCGCTGGGCGGAGCCTTCGCCGAGTACGTCTCGTGGCGTTTGATCTTCTGGATCAACCTGCCGGTCGGTGCCGCCGCCCTGCTCATGGTGGGCATCTACCTGCGGGAGCAGGTGGTGCGCCGCCGTCACCGCATCGACGTGGCCGGGGCGCTGCTGCTCGTGCTGGGCACCGGGGTGCTCATGTTCGTGCTGTTGCAGGGCGGTACCCGCTGGGGCTGGGCGTCCGCGCCGAGCGCCGTCCTGTTCGCCGTGGTGGCGGTGGCGGTCGCGGCCTTCGTGTGGTGGGAACGCAGGGCCGCCGATCCGGTGCTGCCGCCCTGGGTGTACGGGCACCGGGTGCTGGCCGGCGCGAACCTCGGCAACGGCGCGGTTGGCGTGCTGTCGATCGGGCTGACGTCGTTCCTGCCCACCTTCGCCCAGGGTGTGCTGGGGGCGAGCGCCGTGGCCGCAGGGGTCACGCTGGCGTTCATGTCGATCGGCTGGACGCTCGCCGCCGCCAACTCCGCGCGTCTGTACCTGCGCCTCGGCTTCCGGGACACCACGCTCCTGGGCTTGGGTTTCGCCCTGGCCTCGGCGGTCATGCTCAGCCTGACCGCCGAGGACGCATCCCTCGCTTACCTCGGTGTCGCCAGCTTCGTGATGGGACTCGGCATGGGGCTGACCGCGACCTCGATGCTGGTGGGCGCCCAGTCGGTCATCGGCTGGGGCCGGCGGGGCGTCGTGACCGGGAGCGCGATGTTCGCCCGGATGATCGGCATGGCCCTGGGCGCCAGCCTGTACGGCGCCATCGCCAACTCCACGCTCGCCGCGTGGTTCGCCGCCGCTCCCCGCGCGCTGCGTGGCAGGCTGCCGGGCGGCCTGGACGAGGCGAGCCGCGCGCTGAGCGGCGGGTCGCACCGGCTGGACCCGGCCGCCGCTGCCTACGTCCGGGAAGGGCTCTTCCACGCGGGCCGATGGGTCTTCGTCGGTCTGGTCGTCCTGGCGGTGCTGGCCCTGCTGGCGGTGGCGATCGCCCCTCGCCGCTTCGAGCCGCTGGAGTGACCCCCTCGCCCACTACCACCGAGATCTATGTTGTGGGGGCACAAAACCCCCCAAAGCCGGCCCCTAACATAGATCTCGGCGGCGGCGGGCTAGCCGCAAGGCCGTGTAGTTAGGGGGTTGGTGGTGGTTGTCAAGGTGTCGGGTGGTGCCAGGATGTCGATGCCCACGGTGGCTTTGTAGCTGGTGCGGTCGATGCCAGGGCCGCGGGCCTGGTATTTGGAGATG
>WHSR01000153.1 GCA_009379995.1 Streptosporangiales bacterium | reverse complement strand
GCACATCCGCCAGCTCGAAGCCCTCGGATTCACCGTCACCGTCACCGCCGCCTGACACCCCAGGCACCAGACCCCGAACCAGCCGCCACCGGCCGGGGTCCGCTGCCGCACGCATGGCTGAGGTAGTCATTTTCCGGTCAGGACCTCCCAGTCAAGTAGCGGGTCCGCCAAAGGCCACACGCTAATCGCAGTGTTCGACGGCGAGGTAAGCCGCGCGTGGTGTGCGTTCGTCGAGGGCCTGGTGGGGTCGCAGAGTGTTGTAGATGTGGCGGAACAGGTTGACTTCGACGGCGAGGGCGTTGCCGTCGCGGATGATCGCGCTCAGTCAACAAAACGGCGTGTCCGGGCACCTCACCAGACCACGGTTAGCCGGTTAAGAGAGGGCAGTGCGGTTTGATGAACACTTGTGTGGCGCCGAGGTCGGCGCAGACGCCGCGTAGGGAGTGCCGGTAGGCCCAGGCGTTGTCGGTCATGAACCGCTCGATTCGGGTGATGCCGTGGCGGGCGAAGTAGGCTGCGGCCCGGGTCAGGAAAGCCGCACAGGTGGGGCCTTTCTCGTCGGGCAGGATCTCGGAGTAGGCCAGGCGGGAGTGGTCATCGACGAGGGAGTGCACGTAGTCGAACCCCACCGTGGTCGTCCGGTCGCGGCACCCGGTGCCGGGCCAGCACCCGAGACACCGTCCGCGTGGGCACACCCAGCTCGGCGCCGATCCAGTCCGGCCCACGCCACTGCCGGCGCCGCAGCTCGATGATCCGCCGCTCAACCTCGGCGCTGGTCCGCCTCGACACCGTATGCGGTCGCGAGGACCGATCATGCAGACCGGCCTCACCCTCGGCGGCATACCGATCCAGCCAGGTCTTCACACACTTACGCGAAACCCCCATCGCCTTCGCGATGTGGGCCTGCGGCCACCCCTCACGGTGCCGCGCCACGATCAGCAGCCTGCCCTGGAACGTGGTACGAGCATTACGGTGAGACACGAGAGCCTCCGGCCTGGCGTGGGTCCTAGACAGGCCACACCCCAACCGGAGGCTCTCCCTACGTCAAGATCATCCCGCTGCCACCAACGTCATGGCCCGGTACACCTAGGCGCGGCCGCCCGGGCCGGGGAGAAAGCGGCCGAGGAGCTCGCGGCGCGGCACGCCGTGCTCGGCCACCAGCTCACCCCGCAGGTACGTGGCGACGACCGCTCCCCGCACGGACCGTCCCGCGTACGGCGTCCACCCGGCCTTCGAGATGACGTCACCGTCAGTGAGCACCCGCTCGGGAGCCGGATCGACCAGCACGAGATCCGCGTCCGCCCCCACGCCGAGGTGCCCCTTCGCCGGGTACAGCCCGTAGCGCCGCGCGGGGGCCTCCGCGTACACCCGGACCACGTCCTCGAGGGCGATCTTGTCCCGAAACGCCGCGTCGAGGAGCAACGGGAGCGTGGTGTCGAGTCCGGGCAGGCCGAAGTGCACGTCCCAGATGTCCCCCTCGGTCTTGTGCTCGCGGGTCGCCGGCGCGTGGTCCGTCGCCACGTGGCTGAGGACGCCGGTGCGGAGGAGATCCCACATCTCCTCCTCGTCGGCGGCGGTACGGGCTCGGGCCGGCGGGGTGAACTTCCGGAACGCGCCATGCTCGAGTACCTCGTGCTCACGGAGCAGGAAGTACTGCGGGCAGGCCTCGGCGGCGAGGTCCGCGCCGGCCGAGCGCTCCGCGGCCACGATGGCCGCCACGGACGGGTTGCTCACGTGGGCGATCGTCGCGCGTACCCCGGTGAGCCGGGCGAGCAGGGCGGCCACCTGGACGGCGACGAGCTCGGCGGGCCGGGAGCGCCACTCGATGATGACGGCGTTGTCGGCTCGGCCGGCCGCCCGTAGCCTGCGTTCCGCCTCCGCGGTCAGGCTCTCGTCCTCGCAGTGCACCAGGCAGCTTCCCCGGAAGGCGGCGATGGCCTCGAACGCCCGGTACAGGATGGCTGGGTCGAGGCCGGGCACCCCGTGCGTGGTGCAGGTGAAGATCTTGAAGTAGGTGACCCCGGCCCGCCACAGCTCACCGAGCTCGTCGATTCGGTCCGGCCAGACGTGCGCGGCCAGGCCGTAGTCGACGTTCGCCCGCCCATCGAGATGACGGCGCTTGGTCACCAGATCGGCGGCCTCCCGGATCGGATGGCCGTGGGTGTGCTCCACGACCGTGGTGACACCGCGCGCGGCCGCCGCGGCGGTGCCGGTCGGGAAGTCCTCGCGCTCGGTCGGCCCCGGGTCCATCAGGTGTAGGTGGGTGTCGACCATCCCCGGCAACACGTACAGCCCGGCGGCGTCGACGATACGGGCGGTGTCGACGGCGCTGGCGGAGTCCGGCCGCCGCGGCCCCACACCGACCACGCGGCCGTCCCGGATGTGTACGTCCGCCCGGGCCCGCCCGGCCGCGGTGACGACCGTCCCGCCCTCGATGCTCAGGTCGACCGGAGGGGGCACCAGCGTCACCCGGCCACCGAGGCGAAGAAGCGGGCGGGCGCGCCGTCGCAGCCCGCGATCTTGTAGAACGGGGCGTAGAAGTCGAAGCGGGGACGCCCGACCCGACCGACGTTCGTCAGCCCTTCCAGCAGCGGTATTCCGGCGCCGAGCAGGATGCGGTGGCAGACGAAATCCTCGGAGGTAAAGTCCGGCAGCCGGGCGCAGTACTCCTCGAAGAAGTCGAAGGCGACCGCGTTCGGACGCCGCGCGACGAGCCATTCGGCCGCCTCCGGCGTCAGGTAGGGCGACTGGGTGAAGTACTCCGGGAACCGGCCCCAACTCCGGTCGGACCACCCGGTGTGCAGGACGACGATGTCGCCCTCGGCGATGTCCGCGTTGGCATCCTCCAGGACCGCCACATCCACCGGTTGCTCGGCCTCCACGCGGGTGCAGTCCACGGCCACGGCGTTCCCGATCACCCGGTCCAGCGGGATCTCGGCGGTGGTCCCGCCATCCTCGTAGCAGTGCAGCGGCGCATCGATGTGGCTGCCGGTGTGCAGGCCCTGCGAGACGGCGGTCGCCTGCCAGTGGCCGGGTCCGCGGCGATAGGTGGTGAGCTCGACGCGGAGGTCGGTCGAGGGCGGGCTCTTGGTCTCGGTGTCGACGGAGACGGAGAGGTCGATGATCACTGCCTGCCATTAAACCCCTTGAGCTCCGAGCCGGCGACCCGCGGGCGGTCCTGCTGGTCCAAGCAATCGATCGTGATCCGCCCCGAAGACGCCACCGAGGCCGTCCACTGGGTGAATCTCTACGAGGGCGACACCGCGGCAACACGATGCCAGCCACGTGACCCCTCGGACCGGTCGGTGATGGCCGGCGAACTGCGTGCGGCCGCGCGGCGGCTGGAGGTTGCGGGCTGGCGCCACATTCTGGCGCGCGGGGCGATGCGCCAGGCGACCTTCTTCCTCGTCGGCGCGTCCTTGCCGGCGGTCCGAGGCATGACTCTGAACTACGTCCAGAACGGTGAGCTGTGGACCACCCACTCTGCGAAAGCGGACCTGGAAGCAAGCCCCAAATACGTGCCGAGGGACGGCCGGCGTCATGACCCTACCGACTTGGGCCGTCCTCCTCCTCGCCTGGGGCGTCGTCCGGCTCGGTGTCTGTGTCCCCGGCGTCGCTGTCTGAGCCACGTGGCGCTGCAGGGCGCTTCCTGTCACTATGAACCCTCGTGACTGTGCGCGCGGTGCCGGGTTATGAACGGCTGCTCGAGATCGTCTTGGCGGCCGCGATCGTCGGTGGTCCACTCGGGTACCTCGTCGGCGGTGCATTCTCCCCCGCCGTCCATGTCTCGGGGGAGGCGACCATTGCCGCGTACGCGGAGGCGAATCCGCTCACCAATGCCCTGCACATCGCCGCATTCGTGGTCGCCTCGTTCCTGCTGCCCATCGGGGCGGTCGGACTCGCGTTCCTTGCATACGACCGAACCCCCTGGCTCGCCACGATCGGTGGCCTCCTCGGTGTGGCAGGATGGCTGCCATTCTCCGCGCTGGCGGCCCTTGATGACCTCGTCCGCGCCATATCGCACCAACCGTACGGGGAATCCGCCGCAGACCTGCTTGACCGGTTCACCACCGACGTGGTGATGAGCGTGTACCTGATCGTGTACATCGTCTGCCACCTAGTGGCCTACGTGCTCCTCGGCCTCGCGCTGCGCCGGGCTCGGGTGGTCCCCTGGTGGGGGGCGTGGTCGCTGATCGCGAGCAGTCCGGTCACGATCGTTGCGTTTGCCCTGCCAGGCGACGTCGGGTCGGTGGCTCTCGCGATCGGTGTCGCGGGCCTGGCCCTGCTGCTGATCGGCAGCCTGCCCGCAGGCCGAGCCATGGCTGTTCGGCACCGCCTCCAGTCACGTCACCCCGAGTCTCAGTAACCACCGGATACGGCATGGCCGCCCGGCGGCGGAGTCGCCTGACCACGGCCATCCACGCGCTCGGTCAGCGCTCGATGAGCCTGTACCTCTTCCAGTCCATCGTGTTCGTCGTGGTTTTCTACCCGTACGGATTCGGGCTGCAGGATGATCTCGGACTTGCGGGTGCCACGGAGGTGGCCACGGCAACGTGGCTGGTGTCGTTGCTGATCGCCGACTTCATGCGGCGCGTCGGATACCGGGGTCCGGCGGAGATCCTGCTGCGCCGCCTCGCGTACCGCCAACGACTGTGGCTGCGACACAGCCCCACCGTGGCCACCACGTTCGCGTCGTGGATCTGCGTCCCGGTACAGGCGACCTCGTCGATGAGCTCCAGCAGGCGGTCGCTCACCTTGCTGTTCTCGGCGAGGAGGCGGGTCCGCTAGCGATAGCACTCGCCCCTGTGTAATGGTCAGCACAGATCCACTGGCGTGGAGGAGCGCAGGGCGACCCGCGTCCATCGCGGTCCGCGTCTCCGACACGCAACGCGGTAGCGGCGACGAGCCGATGACATCGCCGCGGAAGTCGATAGTCATGCGAGGGCACTCCCGCCGCGGACTCGGCCTACCCGGCCGCCCTCACCTGACCAGTGCGTACGCGTCGTTCAGGTTCCTTGGGAAGAGGTAGGGCCGCCCGGGTGAATCGCAGAAAGGGGATGCGGCGTCCGGCGGCTCGGTAGTCGGCTTCGGTGCCGTCGACCGTGAAGCCCATGACGCGGCAGAGTGCCTTCGCCGCGGTGGGGTGGCGGGGCGCGTAGCGCGCCATGGTTTCGGCTCCTTCGTCGGCCGTGAGCGGCGCCCCTGTCGCCGGCATGGTGCGCCTGCCAACCTCGATGGTGACCTCGGGCGTCTTGAGGACGTTTTGGTACCAGTCGGCGCGCGGGCCGAAGCCGGAGGCGGCCGTGTAGCTGCCGTCGTCGGCGCTGTGGTCGACTACCTCGACGACGGCCTGGCGCCGCTTGCCGGAGATGCGGCCGGTGTGGGTGAGAAGCATGAAGCGGCCGCCGAGTAGCCAACCCAGACGCAGCCGATACAGCTGGATCGGCAGCCGCCACAGCAGACGGCGTAGCCCACTCGGCCGCTGTGGCCTTTCGAGGATCTCCATGGCTGAGTGCCTCCCGGTGCGGGGCGGATGCGTCTAGCTCGGGTAGTTCGCGCTGCCGTCCCTTGGTCGTGCGGCCTACCTTCCGCTCGCCTGCTCGGGGAGGGCAGGGCGGCTGGGGATGAGGGTGTGGCTGCTTCCCGGGGAGAGGGACCTGAACACCAGCCGGTTGGCTCCGGGTATGGCGGCCAGGCGCATGATCCAGTTCAGCGCGGCGATGCGGGACCGGCTGGAAGGCGCCATCCATTTGACGACTCGGCGGCCGAGTTGTTGGACCTCGGCGATGGTTGGCTGCATCCGTTGCTGGTAGCGGGCCAAGGCGGTGGGCAGGTCGCCCTCGGCTCGGCGGAGTTCGTCGGTGAGCATCCACGCGGCCGCCATGGCCATCGACGCACCGTGCCCGGCGAACAGCGAGACCGCCCCGCAGGCGTCCCCCAGCAGCACCACGCGCCCACGGCTCCATTGGTCCATCTCGATCTGGGCCACCTGGTCGTAGTAGAGCTCGGGCGGCTGCGGGCAGCTGCGCAACACGTCCGGGATGATCCAGTCGAGGTCGCCAAAGTGTCGGCGCAGTGCGGAGGCCGGGTCTTCCGGCAGTGTCGGATCTACCTCGCGGCGCAGGAGCAGCAGGGCGACCTTGTCGTCGCGCAGGGCGTACGCGCCGGCCATCAGGCCCGGTACGACCACCGCGTGGTACCGCATGCCGACCTCGCGGTTGAGGTCCTCGTCGGTGACGAGGTAGGTGGCCACGTGATGCCCCAGGTAGCGGAAGAAACTGTGCTCGGGGCCGAAGACCAGCTCCCGGACTCGGGAGTGCACGCCGTCCGCGCCCACCAGCAGGTCGACCTCGCACTGGCTGCCGTCGGTGAGCCGAACGATGACCCCGTCGTTGATCTGCTCGATCCCTTCGACGCTGGTGTGGTACCGCACCGGAGCGCGGACCTCGTCGTGGATGATGCGGGCCAGGTCGCCGCGCAGCAGGCTGACGAGCGGGCCGAAGCTCGGGGGAGTGTCCAGGCGGCTCGTCTGCCGCCCCGTTGCGATCGAGGTAGCTGAGCCCCGAGACCGGGTAGCGGAGCTCCAGCAGCCGGGGGCGCAGTCCCATCTGCTCGGCCACCTGGTAACCGGCCCCGTAGAAGTCGATCATGTACCCGCCGTCACGGAACGCGGGGGCACGCTCCACCAGCTCGACATCCCAGCCCGAGCGCTCCAGCCACCAGGCAAGCGTCAGTCCGGCGATGCCGGCTCCGCAGATGAGGGCCTTCACGGTTGCACCATGCGGCGCAGCAGCCCAGCGAACGCTGTGAGGTCCAGCGCCGGGTCGAGGGTCCGGTGCAGTATGAGGCCGTCCACGGCCGCCGCCAGCAGCGCGGCGGCCGCCTCGGCGTCGGCGTCGTAACCGTGCCCGCGCAGCCAGTCGGCGACGCAGGCGCGGAAATCGGCGACCAGGTCCCCGAGCTGGGCGCGCAGTTCGGGTAGCCGAGTGGAGGCCAGGAACGACTCGATGAGCAGCAAAGAGGCCGGATCGGTGCCCGTGTAGCCGCTGAGTTCAGCCAGCAGCCAATCGATGCCGCGGGGCACGTCGGGCTGGTCGGCGAGCTGCGTTGCGGTCCTGCCCAGCAACTCGCGAGCGAAGCCGATGCTGGCCGCGGCGAGCAGATCGGACACCGAGGCGAAGTGGTAGTGCACCAGCCCGGGATTGACCTCGGCCCGTTCGGCCACCAGCCGGGTGGTGACCCCGTTCCAGCCGACCTCACCGATCAAGGGGACCGCGGCGTCGAGCAGCCGCTGCCGAGTCGCGCGGCCCCGTTCGACCGAGGTTGCCGTCATGTCCGCCTCCTCGCAAAGGGCCTTCTTTGGGCGTCTGACTTAGTTGACTGCCCAAATCATAGCGCCCAGGACTGCCCAGCCCAAAACCTCAGAGTCCCGGCGAACTCCCGACGGTTGCGGCTAGGACCCGCGGGCGGCGGCCGGCTGCTTGGATCCGGCCGGAAACACCCAGGTCCGAAAGGAGAGGAAGCGGAACAGCGACCCGAGGCCGAGGCCCACTACGTTGGCCGCGATGTTGTCGGCCAGCGGACCGGTCAAGCCGAGAACGTAGTGACCGATGCCGACGCAGATGACTGGGATCGCGAGGCTGACCGCACTAAAGAAGGAAAACAGCACGTACTCGCGGGCAACCCCCTGGCTGCCGCGGTGCTGGAAGGTCCAGATGCGGTTGCCGACGTACGAGACGGTCACCGCGACGATCGCCGACAGGACGGTCGAGGTGAGCGGCTCCGCTCCGAGTCCGAGCAGCAGCAGGTTGAACACGCCGATGTACACGGCCGCGCCCACGCCGCCCACCGCGGCGAACCTGAGCGCTTCGGGCACGAGGTGTCGGACGCGGTCGTAGCGCAACAGAAGTGTCTTCATAGAAGTCGCCAACGGTACCGTGGCCGTACGGTGCCTGCGGCGAGAACTCGTCAAGGTCGTTGTGGCCGGGGGGCGAGACGATGGGGAACCTGGAGAATGATCGGCGGGCGTTACCACGGGACGTTCTCCGTCGATGAACGGCGATGACCTCGGACCCGGCGAAAAGGACGGTGCATGGACGACTACGACGTGGTGGTGATCGGCGGCGGGGTGGCGGGGCTCACCGCCGGTCTGTTCTCGGCCCGCTGCGGCAGGAGCACCCTGGTGCTGGAGTCCCTCGGCCCGGGTGGGACGCTGCTCAACTGCGAGCACATCGAGGACTTCCCCGCCTTTCCCGCCGGTGTCGCGGGCTTCGAGCTCGGGCCGCTCCTGCAGGAGCAGGCCGCCTCGGAAGGTGCGGCGTTCCGCGGGGAGCACGCTCAGCACCTCGAGCGCCGCGACGGTGGGTGGCTCGTGGGCGCGGACTCGGGCGGCTTCCTCGCGCGGGCCGTCGTCGTCGCCACCGGCTCACGGCCCCGGCGGCTTGAGGTTCCCGGGGAGAAGGAGTTCGAGGGCAAGGGCATCAGCAACTGCGCCAGCTGCGACGGGCCACTCTTCCGGGACCGGGCGGTTGCGGTTGTCGGCGGCGGCGATTCCGGCCTGGTGGAAGCGCTGGAGCTGGTCAAACTCGGGATACAGGTCACCGTACTGGAGCGCGAGCAGGCACTGTCCGGCCAGCACACGTATCGGCGCCGCGTACTCGAAAACTCCGCGATCGCGGTGCGTCACCACGCCGTCGTCGAGGAGATTCTCGGCGACGGGACCGTGGGCGCGATCCGCACCCGCGACCTCCACACCCAGGAGGTGGCGGAGCTGGTGGTGAGCGGCGTGTTCGTGTACACGGGACGCGAGCCGAACACGGAGTTCCTGCGGGGCCGACTGAGCCTCGGCGAGGGCGGCCACATCCCCACCGACATCGAGATGCGAACCGAGCTGGAGGGCGTCTTCGCCGCTGGGGACGTCCGCGCGAAAAGCGCGGGCCAGGCCGTCGCGGCGGCCGGCGACGGCGCGACCGCGGCCCTGGCCGCGCATCGCTATCTCGGGGCCTAGCTCATCGGGTGATCTGGGTCGTACTCAGGCCCCACGCCATGTGTCAGGGCGGCTGTCAGCCGTTGCAGCCGCAGCTACAGCCCTTCGGGCAGTTGCAGGATGACCCATGCCCGCATGAGCAGCCGTCCATGGTCGCTCCTCTTATCTCCCTTTTGCGACGATGGTCCTCTACCGAACGTATTGGACCGGTCGCAGTCCGTAAAGGGTGGGTGCCGGATGTATCTGTCGCCGGGGTTGGCGGCTCTTGTGGGTGGGCGAAGTGGAATCTCCCTCTCGGGCGAGTGGCCCCCGTCCGTTTCGGCGGACGGGGGCCGTCGCGTGTGATGGCTCACGCGGAGGCTTTCGGCCGCGGCGGCATCACCCAGCGAGGTTCAGGGCGAGGCGGCCGGTCAGCACCTGCCAGATCATCTCTGCGATGTCCTCGGCGCCGTGGCTGCGCAGGACGACCAGCTTGACCGTCATGTGCGGCGTGTGATCGTACGCGACCGACCAACAGCCCCCGGTGAGCTGTAGCACCAAACCAGCGGAGCCGTCTTCTCCGCGAACCGTCAGCCTGTCGTCGAAGCCGAAGCGGGAACCCTCGGGCTTCACCACGGCCCCTCGAAGTTCCAGCTCGGCGGCCACCGACTCATACAGGGACGCCCGGTCGACGCTGGCCCAAGAGACCCGAGCGCTCGCGTTGGCGAAGACGTCGAGGCACGTGCCGGGCAGGCTCGTCACCGCTTCCCAGTCCCGCAGGTGGATGCCCGTCCGGGCTAGCCGCAAGGCCGTGTAGTTAGGGGGTTGGTGGTGGTTGTCAAGGTGTCGGGTGGTGCCAGGATGTCGATGCCCACGGTGGCTTTGTAGCTGGTGCGGTCGATGCCAGGGCCGCGGGCCTGGTATTTGGAGATG
>WHSR01000130.1 GCA_009379995.1 Streptosporangiales bacterium | reverse complement strand
TGACCACAGCGGTCAACGTGGCCATCGCGGCACCTCGGTCGTGTGGCGGGCGACCCTCCACGGCGGCGTACAGCGTCGCTCCCAGCGCCCACAGATCCGACGCCGCGGTCGCCCGTGCCCCTCGGGCGCGTTCGGGGGCGATGTAGGCGGGAGAACCGAGCAGTGTCCCCGACCCCGTCAGGGTCGCGTCGCCCTCGACTGCCGCGACCCCGAAGTCGGTGAGCACCACCCGTCCGTCATCGGCGAGTAACACGTTGCTCGGCTTGACGTCGCGATGCAGGACGCCGGCACCGTGCGCGGCCCGCAGCGCGGCCAACACGTGCTGGCCGATCTCGGCCACCTGGTGCGGCGGCAGCGGCCCGTCCTCGCGGATCACATCTCCCAGCGACCGGGCACGGACCAGCTCCATGACGATCCAGGGCCGCCCGTTTTCCTCCACCACGTCGTAGACCAGCACGACGTTCGGGTGGTCGAGGCGCGCGGCCGCGCGGGCCTCCCGCAGCGTCCGTCGGTACAGCACATCCTGCTCCTGGGCGCTCAGCCCGGGCGGAAGCAGCACCTCCTTCACCGACACCGCACGGCCGAGCAACTCGTCGCGACCACGCCAAACGATCCCCATGCCGCCGCGCCCCAGCGGCTCCTCCAGCCGATACCGACCGCCTACCAGCCGACCCCCCGCAGACGGCGCGCCCATCACGGCTCCCCTCTACGATCCGGTCGAACACGACACGCCGAACATCTACCCAACATCCTCCGTGGAACCTCCCGGGGGATCCTCCCGTCCCGGTAGGCGCATTTGCGTTTGCCCACTTAGAGTTGTCGGTGGGTGAGCCGGAGCAGCTGCTCGTGGGCACGCTGCCGCAGGGGGCGGGTGTGCCAGCGTTCGGGCGGGAATTCTTCGGAGTGGACGATGTCGCGTTCGAACTGCTCGGTGAGTTGGGCGGCGAAGGCGTCGCTTTGTACGCAGAGTGTCGCTTCGTCGTTTAACCGGAAGGAGCGGTTGTCGAAGTTCACCGAGCCGACCGAGGACCAGACGCCGTCCACGCACAGGGTCTTGGCGTGCAGCATCGTGGGCTGGTACTCCCAGATCCTGACCCCGCAGTCCAGCAGATCGGCGTAGGTGGAACGGCCGGCGACCCGCACGAACTCCTTGTCCACGTGCGGTCCGGGTACGAGAACCCGTACCCGGACACCGCGCCGTGCTGCGTCGCACAGCGCCCGCACGAAAGCGACGCGGGGGACGAAGTAGCCGGCGGTGAGGTCGAGGGTACCGCGGGCGGAGGCGAGTGCGAGGAAGTACAGGGCCTCCACGTTGGTGTCGCCGACCCCGGCCGCGGAACGAACCACCTGCATCGGGCCGCCGCCGTCGCCGGAGCGGAACTCGGGAAGGTAGTCAGGGCCTGCCAGGACGTCGCCGGTGGCCTCCAGCCAGTTCTCCGCGAAGGCGCCCTGCAGGCCGCGGACGACCGGCCCGCGGACGCGGACGTGGGTGTCGCGCCAATGGTCGGGGTCGTGGGCGTCGCCGGTCCACTCTTCGGCGATGCCGACGCCGCCGGTCATGCCCACCCGCCCATCGGCGATCAGGATTCGGCGGTGGGTGCGGTGGGTGAGCCGCCGCACGGCGTACGATCTCGGCGGGCGGAAACGGACCACGTTAACCCCGGCCCGCTGCATCTGGTCGAGCAGAGCGTTGTCCATCCTGGCCGTGCCCACGGCGTCGAGGAGCACGTTGACTCGTATGCCGTCGGTGGCCTTGGCGCACAGCGCCGAAGCCACCTCGCCGGCGATGTCCCCGCGCCAGTACACGTAGGTGACCAGGTTGAGGGTGTGCTCGGCGCCCGCGATCGTGTCCAGGAACGCGGGGAAGATCCTGTCCCCGTTGATCAGCAGCTCGATTTCGTTGCCGGTCGAGATCGGTGCGCCGGTCAACGTCTCGGCGGCCCGGAGAAATCCCGGCTCGCCGACGTGCAGGGCCTCGCCATCCAGGTGGTACTCGTCCGCCTGTTTCAGCCGGCTGCGCAGCGCGACGCCGGCGTACCCGGCGGCACCGGCGACCGCTAACCCGGCAAGCCATCGCTTGTCCACCGCCCCAGTATCGGACCCGAAGCAGCACGGGATCGATCCCAACGAACCGCGCCGCGGTCGCCCGGAGGGCGAGCCGGGCGACCGGCCGTCGGTCCCGCCGAAATGCCCTGGAGGCGTTCCGTAACTGCATGAACGAGAACGGCGCCAAGCTGTCAGAAGGGGAGGACCTTCGGAACCTGTCCACCGACGACCCGAAGGTGAAGAAGGCCCTGGAGACCTGCGATCCGCTCCTTCCCACCGGCCCCCCGGCCGGGCGGTAAGTCGTCTCCTCGCCGCCCCCGTCGCGTGTCCGCCGCACCGGGTACGCTGCGCCATGCGCATACGCAAGATCGTCGATTTGTCCCACCCCGTTGACGCCGGGACACAGGTCTACCCCGGCGACCCCGTGCCGCGGTTCGCCGCGGCCTCGACGATCGAGCGGGACGGCTACAACCTGCTGCACGTGAGCATGGGCTCGCAGTCCGGCACGCACTGCGACGCTCCGTACCACTTCGCGCCGGACGGGGCGGGCATCGACCGGATGGAGCTCGCCCTGTTCGCCGGCCCCGCGGTCGTCGTGGACATCCCCGAGCCCGCGCCACGACACCGGATCACCTGGGAGGAGATCGCCCCCGTCGCCGACCGGCTCGGCGAGGGGGTGGTCGTGCTGCTGCGCACCGGCTGGTCCCGGCGCTACGGCGGCGACGCCTACTTCGATCATCCCTTCCTCGACGCCGAGGCGTGCCGGCGGATCCTGCGCACCGGTGTGCGTACGATCTGCCTCGACACGATCAACATCGACGAGACCCCGGACGACGATCATCCCGGCGAGGGTTTCCCCGTGCACCGCCTCGTCGCGGCGGCGAACGGCGTCATCGGCGAGAACTTCGCCCATCTGGACCGGATCGACTTCCCCGACCCCTTCGTCGCGTTCTTCCCCATCAAGCTGACCGGGGCCGACGGCGCTCCGGTACGGGCCGTGGCGATGCAGCTCGAGGTCTGAGCGGACGGAGGGTCCGCGGCCGGCTACAGATCGGGCAGCGGGTCCGGGGGCAACGTGTCCGGCGAGGCGAGCTCGGCGTCCGCGGCGTTGATGACCGACACGTACTCCTCGTCGACCTCGAAGAACGTTCCGCCGAGGGAAAAGGACGGGGTCAGGCTCGTATCCACCGGCCCCATCCGGGTGCTCCTCGGGTACCGGCCCCACACCGACCTCGGGTTGGTACGGCTGAGGACGCCGGTGCTCAACACGACGATCGAGGCGTCGGTCACCACGACCAGGAAATGAGCCGACATCAGGGCGACGCTCGGCATGGATGCCGGAAGGACGTAGCGGATCTCCTCGTCCGGGAGTAAGAACGGCCGGACGCGCTCCCGTACGGCGGATGACACGGGCATCCGACACCACCTCCCTGGACGACCGGCACCCCGATGTGCGTAGCCAGTCTACGCATGGTACGTTCTAGTTGCCTGCCTACATGTAGGTCAGCGATACATAATTGCGGAGATCGAAGGGGGAACCCCAAATGAAAGTGGTCGGCATGGTGCTGCTCGGCCTCGTTGGGGGATTCGTCGTCGGGATCGTGGTCAGCGACATCGGCTACCGGCTCTTCGGCACCGCCGGGGCGACGGCGCTCAACCCGGTCACGCTGGCGGCGCTCGGCGGGATCATCGCGCCCGTCGTGTACGTGCTGGTCCGACGCGGAACCGGTCGTGATGCTGGGTCGTAGGGATCTGCTGCGGCTGGCCGGCGCCACAGCCGTCGTGCTGCCGCTGGCGTCCGCCTGCGGTGGTTCGGGTAGCACCGGGAAGGTGCTGCGCAGCACGGCGGAGCTGCCGGAGCCGTTCCGCGTTCCGCTGCCGGTGCCGCAGGCCCTGAAGCCGGTGCGCGGCGACGCGGCGGCCGACTACTACGAGATCACCCAACGGGCGGCCAAGGCCGAGGTGCTGCCGGGGCTGGCGACCGAGATCTGGGGGTACAACGGCATCTTTCCCGGGCCGACGATCGAGTCGCGCCGCGGCCGGCGCGTTGTCGTACGTCACCGCAACGAACTGCCGGTCCCCACGGTGGTGCACCTGCACGGCGGCAAGACGTCGTCCGACCACGACGGCTACCCGACCGACCTGGTGACGCCGGCGGGCGGTGGGGAGGCCGAGCACGGCGGGGACGGTGCGCATGCCGCGATGAACGTGATCGGCGAGGGATCCTACGAGTACGTCTATCCGCTCGACCAGCCGGCCGCGACGCTGTGGTACCACGACCACCGGATGGACTTCACCGGGCCGCAGGTCTACCGCGGCCTGGCCGGGTTCCACCTGGTCCGGGACGACGAGGAGGACGCTCTGCCGCTGCCTCGAGGTGAGCGGGAGATCCCGCTGATGATCGGCGACCGGTCCTTTCGCGGAGGACGGCTCGTTGCGATACCCCTCCCTGGACCCGACGCTGCAGGGGGAGCCGGGCGTGGACCAGGACTTCATGTCGGGGGTGATGGGCGACGTCATCCTCGTCAACGGCGCCCCCTGGCCGTACCTGGAGGTGACGAACACCCGGTATCGGCTCCGGATCCTGAACGCCTCCAACGCGCGCCGCTACCGGCTCGCGCTCGACCCGCCGCCCCGCGAGGGCCCGGCGTTCGTCCAGATCGGCAGCGACGTCGGGCTGCTCGGACGGCCCGTCGACCTCGAAAAGATCGACATCGCCCAGGCGGAGCGGTTCGACGTGATCGTGGACTTCTCCGCCTACCCGGTCGGCACCCAGGTCACCCTGACCAACCAGTTCGGCGACGACACCACCGGCCAGGTGATGCGCTTCCATGTCGTCCGCAAGGCGGCCGACGACAGCTCCGTGCCGTCCCGGCTCGTCGACTTCGAGCCGCTGACACGGTCGGACGCCACAGTCACCCGGCAGTTCAACTTCCTCCAGGGCCCGCGAAACGGGGGGCTGATGTGGATGGTCAACAGCAGGCCGTTCGACCCCGAGCGGATCGACGCCGAGCCGCAGTCGGGCGCGACCGAGGTCTGGCGGCTGGTCACCGACGTGCACCACCCCGTCCACCTGCATCTCGCGCACTTCCAGGTCCTCACCCGAAACGGCAGGGACCCCGGCCGGTACGACGCCGGCTGGAAGGACACCATCGACCTGCCCGGCGGTGAGATGTCCGAGATCATCGCCCGGTTCACCGGCTTCCGCGGCCGCTACGTCTTCCACTGCCACAACCTCGAACACGAGGACATGGCGATGATGGCCAACATGGAGGTCGTCTAGGTCAGATCGCTGGTCGTGACCTACTGGCCCCGAAGGAGGCTCACCCGGCCGGTGTCCAGGGCGTAGTAGCCGCCGACGATGCGCAGCCGTCCCTTCTCGACGGAGGATGCGAGCAGGGGATCGCGCCGCAGCTCGCCGACGGTTCGGCGGGTGTGTGCGTGGATGGTCCGGTCGACGCAGTCTCGGGTCGGCTCCGGCCGGCAGGCGGACTCGTACGCGGGGCGTACCGCCTCGACGATGGTCTGCAGGTGCCCCGGCAGCTTCGAACGGTCGCGGATGGCCTCGACCGCGGCGGTCACCGCGCCGCAGCGCCCGTGCCCGAGCACCAAAATGAGCGGGGTCCCCAGCTCGTGCGGCCCGTACTCCACGCTGCCGGTGGCGATGTCGTCCAGGACGTGCGCGGCGGTGCGGACCACGAACAGGTCGCCGATGCCGGCGTCGAAGAGCACCTCCGGCGACACCCGCGAATCGATGCAGGTGACCACCGTCGCGAGCGGGCACTGCCCGGCGGCCTGCGCCTCCCGGCGCTCGACCGACTGGTGGGGATGCCGGAGTTCGCCGGCGACCCAGCGCGCGTTTCCCCGCAGCAGGCGGTCGAGCGCCCGAGCCGGGCTCGGTACGGCGCATGCGTCGCCCGGCCCGGCCGTGCCGGCCATGCTGGTCACCGCGGCACCGCCGAGCGATCCGCCCACCGATCCGGCGAGCGAAAACAGCCCGACGCCGCCTCCAACCACGATCCCCGTCGTGCGCAGGAACCTACGTCGCGGCAAGCTGGCATCCCGGACACGATTTGAGCCTACCTGGCCGGAACTGTCCAACAACTCACCGTAATTCATCCATTACCTTCCGTACTCAGCCTGCCCGTAGCTTAGACCTGCGACTACGATCGATCGGGTTCGACGAGTCACGGCAGTCTGGATCGGGGTCGCGAGGACATGGCTCTCAATGTCGGCATGGTGACCATCGACTGCGAAAACCCACAGCGCTTGGCCGAGTTCTGGTCGCAGGCCTTGGATATGCAGGTCTTGGGTGACTACGGCGAGTTCGTCTTCCTGGGCCGCGAAGGCTCGCCGATCAATATCGGTCTGCAGAAGGTGCCCGAGCCCCGAGTCGGCAAGAACCGCGTGCACCTCGACCTCGGAGGTGAACCGCGTGGGGCAGCTGCCGAGCGGATGGTAGGCCTGGGCGCCACAATCCAGGGAGAACACAGCGTGCCCGGGTTGGTCTGGATCGTCTTGAGCGACCCGGAGGGTAACGAGTTCTGCATCGGCGAGCACACAGGCTGATACCCGGACTTCCATTCGGCCAGTGCGCCGCGGATAATACGGGTGGCCGAATCCCCATCCATCTTCGGCGCGAAGGAGGGGCTGCCGTGACCGACTCTTCCCCGCATCCTTCCTCGCCGGAGCCGCCGAGCGGGGTCGACACCACGGTGCCGCACTCCCCGCGGATCTGGAACTACTGGTTGGGCGGCAAGGACAACTACGCCGTCGACCGCGAGGCGGGCGACCGGTACGTCGAGGTCTTCCCCGGGATCGTTGACGTTGCCCGTGAGTCCCGTGGGTTTCTCACCCGCGTCGTTCGGTACTTAGCCGCCGACGCCGGTATCCGTCAGTTCCTCGACATCGGCACCGGTCTGCCGACCGCCGACAACACCCACCAGATTGCTCAGCAAGTGGCTCCGGAGTCGCGGATTGTCTATGCCGACAACGACCCGCTGGTGCTAGCGCACGCCCGCGCGCTGCTCACCAGCACCCCCGAGGGCGTCACCGACTACATCCACGCCGACCTGCGCGAAGGTGAGGCAATCCTGGACGCCGCCGGGAGGACGCTGGATCTCACCCGACCCGTCGCGCTCATGCTGATGGGGGTCATGGGTCACATCCCCGACGACGAGGCGTACGGAGTCGTGCAGCGGTTGCTGGACGCGCTGCCCTCCGGTAGCTACCTGGCGCTCTGCGACGGCACCAACACCAGCGACGCGATCACGGAGGCGCAACGTGGCTACGACGAGACCGGCGCGGTCCCGTACCGCCTGCGTGGCCTCGAACAGATCGCCCGCTTCTTCGAGGGCCTGGAGTTGGTGGAGCCCGGCCTGGTCTCGTGTTCGCGGTGGCGACCCGAGCCGGGCCCGCACGGACGACTCCCGGACGAGGTGGATGCGTACGGCGCCGTTGGCCAGAAGCGCCGATGAAATGGTGCAAGCCATCTTCTTCGCGGTTAGTGGTTCAGCCACAAGACCACCCGCCATTCTCCCTGGGCGAGCTCGGTCGTCCAGTTTATGACGTGCCCGGTGCTGTCCCATCCACGGGCAACTGTGGTAGCCGTCGGCTCGTCCGGATACCCTGGATTACCGATGACACAGAAATGGCCGTAGTCGGTCGCTCTGTACTCGACCCGGCATTGTGACTCGTCCGGATGAGCGGCCGCAGGCCGATCGATGACGCTATTGAATGCGGCTCTCGTCCATGGTCAGCGGTGCGCTTCGAGGACCCGGGTCACGTCGCGGTAGGTCCCCCAGAACCGGATGAGGACCTCCTCGCGGGGCGGCGGCCCGACGTACGCACCGAAAACGTAGAGCGCCGCGGACACGGCGAGAGACGTCACGACGGGGTCCATGCCCAGCGCCAGGGCCGGGGCCCACTGCGTCCCCAGCATGTAGAAGACCAGTCCGCCGGCCATGCTGAGGATCGCCGCCAGCGTGTTCCCCCGCTTCCAGTACACCCCGGCGAGCAGTGGGACGAAGAACATAGAGCCAAGGCCGCCGATCGCGAAGATCACCAAGTACTCGAGGTAGGCCGGCGGCTTCAGCGCGAGCAGCAACACGACGACCCCGAGGGCACCGCTCACCACCGAGCCGAGGACCGACGCCCGGGAGTCCGTCGTCGTCGGCCGCACGTAGTTGACGTACAGGTCCTTGACGATGGTCGAGCTCACCACCAGGATCATCGAGTCGACCGTCGACATGATCGCGGCGAGCGGGGCGGCGAGCAACGCGCCGGCCAGCGGCCCGGGCAGCACCTCGAGAATGAGCGTGGGGGTGGCGAGGTCGCCGCTCTCCAGGTTCGGGAAGTGCACCCGGGCCACGACCCCGATAGTGGTGAACCCGAGCGTGAAGATCGCCATGATCACCGGGCCCATGTACATGGCCTTGTGCATCGCCGCGGTGTCGCGGTAGCTCATTCCCCGGACGGTCAGGTGCGGCAGCGCGACGGCCATCAGCCCGAAGACGACGAAGTAGGAGAAGATCGTCCAGGTGGCGAAGTCGCCGGCACCCGGCAGGAGCAGCAGCTCCGGCCACCTCTCGCCAATATCGGCGGTGACCGGACCCATACCCCCGATGCTCGCGAAGATCGCGGCCCACAGCACGACGCCGCCGAGAAGCATGATCAACCCCTGCACGGTGTCGCTGACCGCGTCGGCCAGGAAGCCGCCGAAGGCCGTGTACAGCGCCACCACCCCGGCGAAGATGACGACGAGGGCGGTGTACGGAATTCCGGTGACCGCCTGCAGGATCCGGGCGCCGCCGGTGAACTGCGCCACCATGTAGACCATCAGGAACACGACGATCCCCAGCGAGGCCAGCCCCACCACGACCGGGCTCTCGTAACGGTGGCGGAAGATCTCGGTGACGGTGACGGCGTTCAGCTTCCGGGCCAGGATCGCGAACTTCTTGCCCAGCAGCCCCAACACCAGGAACGCGGCAGGGGCCTGGCCCATCACCGCGAGGATCCACCCGTACCCCTCGTCGTACACGAGCCCCGGAGCGCCGATGAAGGTCCCGGCGCTGGCACCGGACGCGAGGATGGTGAAGACGAGCACCATCCAGCCCAGGGCGCGCCCGCCCACGTAGTACTGCGCCGACTTGTGGCCGGCTGCCGTAGCGCGGCGCCGGCCGAAGGCCCAGTACCCGATGCCGAACAGGATGACCAGGTAAGCGGCCAACGGAAGGATGACGCTCCACCTCATCGCGCCGCCCCCTCATCCTCCAGCTCCTCCGGGTCGGCCTCCAGCGACATGTCCGTGAACAGGTACCGGACGATGAAGTACGGAACCACGCAGAAGGCCGCGCCCAGCACCAACGTCGACCAGAAGAACCAGGCGGGGAAGCCCCAGACGATGCCGATCTCGTCCGCGTCCTTGCCGCCGCCGAGCAGCCACGCAACGCCGATGGTGACGACGGTGTAGACCACGAAGAACGCGGCGGTGATGACGAACTCTCGGTTGGAGACCGAGTACCGGGGGTCCTCGGTCCATCCCTCGTGCGTTCGGGGTGGTTGGTTGCCCATGCGGGCTCCCTTCCTGGCTCAGAACAGGGTGCGGACGGCGTCGACGACCCTGCCGTCCGCGTCCACGACCGGAATCAGAGCCCACTTGTCGAAGGTCGTGCAGGGATGGGACAGCCCCAGCTCCACCACGTCGCCGACGGCGAGCAGGCCGGCCTCGTGGTCGCAGAAGGCGTGATGGTCGTTGAGCTCGACCACCCGGGCCCGGCCCGGCACATCAGTGGTGATTCCCTCGCGGTGCACCGCCAGCGGGACCGGCAGGTCGAGGTCGTACGGCAGGTCACGCTTGCCGCCGCCCAGCAGGGCCCGCCCCGGCTCGGGGCAGGAGAGCACGCGGGCGTACGCCACCAGCGCCGGCCGCAGCGGATCGGGGTCCACACCGCTGCGCAGCGGTGAGCTGCGCTCGTACGAGACGTGGTCGTGGGTGAGGTAGCAGCCCGATCGCAGCACGGCGCGGACGGGTCGGGACAGCCGCGGCATCGCGGCGAACGCATCGGCGACGAGATCGAAGTACGCGCTGCCGCCGGCGGTGACGACTACCTCCTCGGAGTCATCGAAGACGCCACGCTCGTCGGCGGCGACCGCCAGCGCGGCGAGGTCGTCCAGGTAGGCCCGTACCTTGTCGGGCGCCTCGGTGTCGCGGCGCTGCTGCAACACACCCTCGAAGCCCTCGATGCCGGCGAGCCGTACCCACCGGCTCGCGGCGACACGCTCGGCCAGCTCCAGCCCCGCGCCCCGGTCCCGGACGCCGGTGCGGCGCCCGGCGACGCCGATCTCGACCAGCACCGGCAGCCGACGCGGGGAGCCGGCCTCGGCCAGGGCCTTCTCCATCGCGTCCAGCCCGGCCGGGCTGTCCACCAGGCAAAGCAGCTCGAAGCCGGGCTCGGCGATCGCCTCGGCTATCCAGCGCAGCGGGCCGGGCTCGACCACCTCGTTGGCCAGCAGCACCCGGGGTACCCCGAAGCGGCGCATCACCCGGGCCTGGGCGACGGTGGCCGCGGTGATCCCCCAGGCGCCCCGCTCGAGCTGGGCCGCCCACAGCTGCGGGGCCATCGTGGTCTTGCCGTGCGGGGCGTGGTCCAGGCCACGTTCCGCGCACCAGGCGGCGAACCGGTCCAGGTTGTGCCGCAACGCGTCCCAGCGCAGGACCACCGCCGGCAGCCACAGGTCATCCAGCCGCCAGCCGGCGCCGCGAACCTGGTCGGCCGAGCACGGGCTCGCCGGCAGGCTGCGCGTCTCCACCGGCTCCGCGGCCAGCTTCTCCAGCATCGCGGTCGATCCGTCCGCCACAGGCACCCCTCGGTACGCCGCACGAAATCGCAAGCCGCAAGAGAACCTAGCGATCGTCGGCGTCGGAGCTCAAGATCCAAGGGGTACGCGCATCACCTTGCCGTAGTGCTCGTCGCTCGAACCCGCGGTCAGGGAGACGTACAGGGATTCGTCGTCGGCCGCCACCCCGCCGAGGAAGGGCTCGACCTCGCGGAAGTCCTCGGGCTTGTTCAGGCGGGGCTCGAACACCACGTCGAGTCGTCCGTCCGAGGTGATTCTCACGACTCCCCGGAAGCCGCTACCGCCCTCCTCCCTGCAGCAGTTGAGGCCGACGTACACGTTGCCGGCGTCGTCAGCGGCCAGGTCCGACGGCATGGCGAACTCCACGTCGGTCGCCCGCACCCCGTCCGAGGGCTGGGCGTAGCCTCCGCCGCCGACGGCGGCGATGCTCCCACCCGGATCGATGCGATACACGACTCCACCGGTGCGTTGCTCGGTCGGGTCGGGAAGCAGGAACACGCTTCCGTCCGGGCCCGCGGCCACCTCCCCAGGCTTGAAGGATGCGTCGACAGCCCTTTGGCCGTCCTCGATCGACCCCCACGGCGCTCCCGAACCGGCGACCTGCTCCAGGTCGCCGCCTCCGTCCAGGCGGAGTATGCGATTCCCGGCGGCGTCCGCGAGGTAGAGCGTCCCCTCGGCGCTCACGTCGAGGTCCATGATGGGACCAATCCGCTCGAACGTCGCCGGGATCCCTGGGTCGGAGTAGATCTTCGCCCACTCGGAAACCGGACATACCTCCTCCCGGCCCAGCAGACGGGTCCGTTGCCCGGACGCGTCGACCCTTTCCAGGTTGCACCCGGACGACACGACTACCTCGTCCTCGGGGGTGGGGATCAGCCTTAGCGCCCTGCTGCCGGTCTCCGTGCCGAAGCGCACGGCTCCGTCGGGGCCGGCCACCAGGCCCCAGCCGAAGCCGCTGACCGCCAGCCGTCCGTCGGGCGCGGTACCCAGTTCTTCGACGTTGTCGAGGTCGACGTCCCCCACCGACGCGCCCTTGGCCTGCGAGATCTCCACGCCCCCCTCGTCGTCGGCCACCACCTCGGTGCCCTCCGGGAAGCCGGTGAAGGGCTTCAGCGGATTCCGGCTGGCCCACAGCAGCACCCCGGCCACGAGAACCACTACCACCAGGGCCACGGCGAGTATCAAACGATTCCGGGTCATCTGCATATGTGAACCCCCGCTCGTCATTCCGCCAGGATCAGGTCCCGGCTACCGGATTGGTAAGCGTCCCGAGTCCAGTGATCTCCGCCGACACGACGTCCCCCGGCCCGAGAAAGCGGGGCGGACGGAAGCCGATGCCGACGCCGGCAGGCGTGCCGGTCGCTATCACGTCGCCGGGCTGCAGCGTGATGCCAGCCGAAAGGGTCGAGACCAGGGTCGGTACGTCGAAGATCAGATCACCGGTGTTGCCTTCCTGCCGCAGCTCCCCGTTCACCCAGCACCTGACCGCGAGGTTCGTGACGTCGACCTCGTCGGCGGTCACCGCCCAAGGGCCCATGGGACAGAACGTGTCCAGGGACTTGCCGAGAAACCATTGCTTGTGCGCGCGCTGGAGATCTCGTGCGGTGACATCGTTGATGATCGTGTAGCCCCAGATGTGCTCAGCCGCCCGGTCGGCCGCGATGCCGCATCCGCCCCGGCCGATGATGACCGCCAGCTCCGCCTCGTAGTCGAGGGAGCTGGTCAGCTCCGGATGGGGGTCGATCGGTACGCCGGGACCGATGATGCTTCCGGTCGACTTGGTGAAGAAGATGGGGAGCTCGGGAACGTCGTTCCTGCGCTCGGTGTCCGAGGCGTCGAAGCCGCTGCGTGCGAACTCGGTCGAGTGCTCCCGGTAGTTCTTGCCGACACAGAAGACGTTGCGTCGGGGAAAAAAGGGCGCTCGCAGGTCCACCTTGTCCACCGGCACGGCATCACCCCCGGCGTCCACGCGCGGACCGACCGAGCCCCAGCTCTCGATGAGTCCCAGGACCCCACCCGCACCGGGGTCGTGGGCCGCGTCGATACCGAAGACCAGTTCACGCTCGGCGTCGAGGACGCCCACCCGCTCCGTGCCCTGGCTGTGGTAGGTCACCAGCCTCATGAAACCGACCCCTCCGGTGGTCCTGTCAGATTGCTCAGCTGCGCGCTACGACCGTCTCAGTCAAGAAACTCGATGTTGTACTTGTGTGCGAGTTCCTCGGGGACCATTCCTGACTCCCAGTCGTCGAAGAATCCCTCGAGACCACCCGGTGTTGCCAGGATCAGCATCTGGCCTCCACCCGGCTCCGCGACGTACTTGTGCGGAATGCCTCTTGGCAGGTGCACGAAATCGCCGGGCGACGCGTGGAACACGTCCTCGCCGCAGGTGACCCTGAAACTGCCGCTGAAAACGTAGAACGACTCATCCATTGACGTGTGACAGTGGAGCGGTGTGCTGTCGCCCGGCGGGATCGTGGTCTGGATCAGGGTGAAGCGCCCTCCGGTATCCGACGCCCCGGCTAGGAGCGGGCCGCCCGCCGCCGAAAGTATGCGGGCGGTAGATGCCGACGTATGGAAACCGCGCACGGGGACGGACTCAGGCATAGACACAACCCCAGAAACAAACAGACAACCGGTCGCAGGAGATCCTGGCGATCCCTTTTTATCGCAACTGGCGTGAGCGGGTCCCTCGGACGACCGCGCGATACAGCAGCAACATGCCCGGGATCTGGGCGAGGTGGGACAGCGCCGTCGAGTCCAGGCCGATCGGTGTCGTCAGCGAGGCCGGCAAGGCAAAGACCACGCCTGCCAGCGCGTTTACGCTGATCGCGACGGCCATTGGCACCGCCATGGGGTGCCCGACGTGGCCCGCGTAGAGCCACAGCCCGAGGATGCTGGCCATCGTCAGGCTCTCGCACAGAAGCAGCGGCAGGAGGCCGCTCTCGCCGACCGCCACCGCTGCCCCGTAGGCGGCCACACCCACGCCACGAATCACCGCGACGATCCGCGTCCAACGCCGGCTGAGAACCTCCCGCGCCGAAGCGATGAGGTAGTAGGAGATGGCGATCACGACCAGCACGCCGACGGCTATCCAGCTCGCACCCGTATTGAACAGGCCGTGATGAGCCGCCCCGGCGAAGGCGCCCGCACCGGCGAACCAGAAGGTCATGTGCCAGTACCGATGCACAGCCGGTACGGTCAGCAGGCGGACGGCACACGTCACCACCGCGAGACCGAGTATGAGGTCGGTAACGGTGTATGCGAGGTTGCCCATCACCCGGTCTCTTTGGCTGCCCCACCCGGCCGGTCAGCGACAAATCTAACCCAACGGTAAGTAGTACCTCAGAGGGGGTATACCTGGCGATCCCGAGGCCGGGATGTCCAGGGAGAGAGACTCAGCCATGGCGATGACAGCGCCCCCTCCCGAGGGGCTTCACACGGTGACGCCGCGCATGTTCGTCTGTTCGTCCGTGACACGGCCGCCGCCGAGTTCCTGCGTACCGTGTTCGACGCGACCGGCGAAGTCCAAGCCGGACGCCCCGCCGAGATCCGCAGTGTACGTCTAGTGTCCTGCGCCGGGGATCCGTTGAAGATATGAGGCGAGTCGTTCGAGGATCTCGTCGGCGGTCTTGGTCCAGGTGAAGGGCCTGGGGTTGTCGTTCCAGGTCGTGGTCCACTCACGGAGGTCCTGTTCCAGGGC
>WHSR01000086.1 GCA_009379995.1 Streptosporangiales bacterium | reverse complement strand
GGGGCCCCCCGATCCCTGGCCCGCCGCTCCAGCTCCACCCGGTCGCTATCCGACACCGTCAGCACCCGTACGCGATTCGGCATACACCATTATCACGCACAAGAAACAAAAACTAAAGAAAAACATACGTCACGACATTAGTTACTCGCCGGCCGGTTGGAGCTCAGCGGAGTGTTCCGTCGCCTCGTGGCTGGGGCGTACGTGCCGCAGCACTGTCACCGCGACGACGGCAAGGACGGCGGCGAGGACGGCGCTGACGCCGGCGACGGTGTTGAGCGCGGTGGTGAACGCTTCTCGAGCGGAGGTGAGCAGTTCCGCGGCGATCCCGGTGGGTAGCCGCCCGGCCACGTCCGTCGCGCTGGCGAGGGTGTTGTGGGCCGCATCGGCGGCTTCCGGCGGGACGGCCGCCGGGACCGAGTCCGCGATCTGGTTGCGGTAGATGGCGGTGCCGATGCTGCCGAGCCCGGCGACGCCCATTGCGACGCCGAACTCGCCGCTGGTCTCCAGCATCGACGCCGCCGCTCCACCCTTCTCCGGCGGGGCGGATTCGACTACCACGTCGGTGCTGAGCACCATCATCGGGCTGGTGCCGAGGAAGACGACCACGACGCCGGTCACCAGGACGGCGAGTTGGAGGGTGCTGCCGACCTGGGTGAGCATCAGGGCGCCGATCGCCGAGATCGCCAGGCCGGCGCCGACGACGGAGGCGGGCGGCACCCGGCGTGCGATGAGTGGGGCCAGCATGGCAACCCCCATCTCGCCGACGGCGGCGGGCACCATCCACAGCCCCGCCCGCAGCGGGGACAGCCCCGCGACGAGCTGCAGGTACTGGGTGACGACCAGGTAGATCCCGCCCACGATCCCCATGCCGACCAGAAGGATCGCCAGGGCCGCGCCGAATGTGCGGTTGCCGAGCAGGCGTAGATCCAGCAGGGGATCGGACAGCCGGCGCTGGCGGCGGACGAACGCCGCGCCGACGGCCACGCCGGCCACGATGGACAGCGCCGACAGGCCCTGCGGGCCGCCGCCCGCCAGTTCCTTGAGACCGTAGATGATCGGTAGCACCGCCCCCAGCGACATGGCCATACTGGTCAGGTCCAGCCGGCCGGCCAGGGTGTCGCGGTATTCGGGCAGTAGCGCCGGCCCGAGCACCAACAGCAGCGCCATCACCGGCACGCCCATCAGAAACACCGAGCCCCACCAGAACGACTCCAGCAGCACCCCGCCGACCACCGGGCCGATGATGGTGCCGCCCGAGAAGCAGGCCATCCACACGCCGATGGCGAAGGCGCGCTGCTTTGGGTCTTGGAAGAGGTTGCTGATCAGCGCCAGGGTGGAGGGCGTCATCGTGGCCGCGGCGACCCCGAGCAGCGCGCGGGCCACGATCAGCATCTCGGCGGAGGTCGAGTAAGCGGCGAACACCGAGGCGACGCCGAACGCGGCGGCCCCGACTAGCAGCAACCGGCGGCGGCCGATCCGGTCGCCCAGGGTGCCCATGGTGATCAGGAACCCGGCGATCATGAACCCGTAGATGTCCATGATCCACAACAGCTGGGGGCCGCTGGGGTGCAGGTCGGCGTCCAGATGCGGGAGCGCCAGGAACAGCACGCTGTTGTCCAGGGCCAGCAGCAGGACGGGCAAGGCGAGCACGGCCAGCCCCATCCACTCCCGGCGCCCGGCGCGTGGGCCGGATCGAGGCGGAGCGTCCGAAGAAGGCATGGGTTCCTCCCGTCGTGGGCAGCACGACGGCCACCGTTATGTTCCGATACGTAACGTAACTTAATGGCTAGAATGAATCCATGCAACCTCGTGGCGACGCGGCCGAACCAGTCGTACGAGCTGGCCGGCCGCGGAACCTCCAGATCGACACCGCGGTGCTCGATGCGACCCTCGCCGTACTCGACGAGTCGGGGTACGGCCACTTCACCCTCGAAGAGGTCGCGCGGCGGGCCGGCACGACGAAGCCGGCGATCTACCGTCGCTGGCCGACGCGCCAGCGCCTCGTGCTCGCGGCGCTCGCCCGCCGCCTAGGTGAGGCGGATGCGCCGGACACCGATTGCACGCTCTGCGACCTCGCCGAGGGCATCATCGTCTTCGTGGCGGCCTTCCAGCGCATGCCTCCGGACGTGCTCGGCCCCCTCCTGGCCGACTGCGCCGCCCACCCGGAGCTCCGCGCGGACTTCATGACCACGCTGTTCGACCCACCCCGAACCGCGGTCAGGCAGACCCTCACCCGCGCCATCGCCCGCGGCGACCTGCGCGAGGACCTCGACCTTGAGCTCACGCTCGACCTACTCGGGTCGGTCGTCCACTACCGCGCCCTGTTCGGCCACGCACCCACCACCGAGGCGGAGATCGAGCGCGCCGTCGAAACGCTCCTGCAGGGCATCGCCGTCGACTACCCCGCGCTGCTCAAGCACAGCCGCCAGCGAACGGCCCACCAGTTCCACGCCGAGATCCATGATGTGGGGCACCGAACCGGACAAAACGGCCCCCACAACATGGATCTCGGCGAGGAGGGTTAGTTCAGCAGCCCAAGCAGGTAGGCCACCGAGGTCAGGGCGGCGAAGATCGTCAGGCCCAGCAGAATCGTCAGCCAGAGCCGTTTGAGCGTACCTTGCATTTTTTGGTCCTAGAAGCTCGCTCTTCCTGCCTATGCCAGGGATCCTGGTCCCTGGGTAATCATCTGGTAGATCAGGAACAGTGAAAAGGCGATGTAGAAGAAGGAAATGAACGCCAATATCGGAACTCGCCAGCCCTTGAGCCTGGCGAACTCCGGCAGCGCGCGGCGATTGAGCACGATGAGCAACACCGAGTAGAAGGCCATGACGAAGCCGCCTCCGGCCGACGAAATGACCAAAAGCACGACCGGCTCGATGCCCGTCCAGATGATGGCCGAGCCGACGATGATCATGAGCCACGCGACAGTGATGTAGACCTTGCTCTCGCTCCAGAACTCGCTCTTCTTCAGGAACGTCACCTTCAGCGAGTCGCCGGCCAGCCGGCTCCCGTAGTCGACGACGCCGACGTTGGTGGAGAAGAGCATGAGGAAGCCGGCGACGTAGAAGGCAACCTCGAACCAGGGCCCGATGAGGCTTCCGAGAGCCCTGCCCTCGGCCTGGAGGAAGTCGAGTTCCTCCCCGACGTTCTTCCCGACCCCCACGGTGGAGAAGACCAGCACCGAGAGAGCGACCAGCAGCAGCGCGCCGATGAACCAGAAGGTGATGAGCTGCTCCTGGTTCGCGATCTTCCACCACCGCCGCCAGCGACGCTCGTTCTCCGCGGTCGAGGGCACCATGAAGCCCAGGGACGGCGCCGCCACCTCTTCACCGGTGATCGGAGAGACGATGTTGGGGATGTTGACGCCCATGCCCATCCCCTTGTCCCTGATGTAGTTGCTCTGGCACAGGTTGTTGGCCCCGCCCGCGCCAGCGAAGACGATCGCGCCGAAGAGAGACGCCGCCCCGAGCGCCGTGATCGAGTTGGGCAGATCCCCGACGCCCTGGGGAATCGCTGTGACGGTACCGGTCCAGGCGCTCGCGTCGGTGGCGACGACTATCGCCATCACCACGAAGGCCAGCACGAAGATCAGCATCACGCCCTGGGCCTTCTCGAGCGTCTGATAGATGACCGGCGAGACCGTGATCGCCAGGCCGATGGAGACGAGAAAGATCGTGGCGATGACGGGCACCGCCGAACTCTCGAGGCCGAAGATGAAGGTGAATTCCGTCGCCCCGCTGGAGGCCCATCCCGGCCAGGTGTTCGGCAGGAGGGCGCCGAGGACGAAGACGACCCCCCAGGGCAGCCACAAGCGGGAGAAACCCGTGACGGCGGTCTCGCCGGTGATCAGGGTGTAGCGCTCGACCTCCATGTTCAGGAAGTACTGCATGGTTATCCCCAGCACCGCGAGCCATACCAGCCCGAGCCCCACCTGCGAGGTGATGTAGGGCCACAGGACGAGCTCGCCGGAGCCGAGCGCCGTGGCGGTGATGATCACGCTAGCGCCGATGTAGTTCCTCAGCCTGCGGGGCTCCGGCAGGTCCCGGTACGGCACCGCGGGCAGGTACTTGCTCGGAAGCTCGGGAGCGAACCGACGGCTTTCCGTCGCCGTGGATTCAGCCATGCGGGCTCCTCTCCCCTCCTACCAAAACCGCAATTCCTTACTCTTCTGGGCTTTGCTTGTGCGCCGGTATTCCCGGCTGGGCACCGGGCAACGAGGCTCGACAAACACCATGCAAGCCTTCCGTGCAAGCCTTCCGAGCTGGATATCATCTGTTGCTATACAGCCCGCGGCTACGACACGGACAGCGATGGTGGAAGTGCGCTCCAGCACAACCATCGAGCGACGGCCCCGACGCTCTGCTCGATATACGAATTGGAGGGCTCTCCTACCCCTCCTTCCCGGCCTGAGCGATTCTCGTAGGGCCGCGTAAAGGGGTCATGGCATCCTCGCGATGACCCTGAGGACGGCCGTACTGGGCACCGCCCTCTCCGCTCCGGGAGAGGCTAGGGGGCGACGAGGCGACACGCAAGGGCGGTACGACCGCGTTGTCCAATCGCGGACATTTAGACCGTTCGGTCGACCTGATGGTTGACAGCGGACGGACGACGCCCAAGGCACAGCGTGACGGACCGCGGCATCGGCCGTCCCGCCGGCCGATGCCGCCATTGCCGCGCAGGTCATACTGGACATCTAGGGTCCCGGGTGCGGTGAGGGATGACGCCTGTGGTGGCACAGTGGGCCGGAGCAGCGCTGGCCGCCGAGCCCTTCATGAGAAAACTCTCATGGAGGGCTCAACGTACGCTCACCGGCTCCCCGGAGGCTGGGACGGGTGAAGCCTCAGTGGATTGCCGCGATCGCGTCCGTCGGCGCCCTCGGAGGGCTCCTGCTGGGGGTGGCACTCCCCGCCCTCGGCGAGCCGAAACCGGTCGAGCCGATCGAGGTGGTAGTTCCCGCCGACGCGCGTCCCGAGCGTCCCGAGCGTCCGGAGCGCGCCGACGCGAACGATCGGCGCGATGACGATCCACGGGAAGACGACGACGCGGCGCAGAGGAGCCCGGTGAGCGGTGGCGGAGACGGAGACGACGACACGGCCGTTGACGACGACAGGGACGACGGCGACGCAGACGACCGGGAGGACGGGGACGACTGACCGCCAGCCGCCCCGGCACCGGGTCTTCGGGCTGCGGCTGCGGCTGCTCGGCTGGGCGGCCGTCATCCCCACGGTCGTCGTCCCGGCCACCGTCGTCGTCTCCGCGGCCGTCGCCAGCCCCATGGCCAGGGCGAAGGCGATCAGGAACCTCCGTAGCAGGATCGCCATGGCTCCTCCTTCGGGAGTCGGGCCGCGGCCGTTCCGCGGCCTCGATCCCAAGGCTGGGAGCCGGACATGGGACCGCTGTGAGCTCGCCGTGAGAGAGTTCTCACGGCGGTGTCGATGCCCGCCGCCTCAGCCGTCGTCGAGCAGCCGTTCGTTCTGGCTGCGGCTGTGGCCCCGGAACTCCGCGACGACCGCGCCGTCCCCGACGCGCCGCACCGTCACGTCGTAGATGCCGCTGCGGCCGTACCTTCCGCGCTCGACGGCCTCGGCGACCAGTTCGTCTCCGCTCCGCGCCGGCGCGACGAACACCACGTCGGCGGCGGACGCGAGGGTCACCTGGCCGTAGGTGTTGCAGGCGAACGCGAACGCGGTGTCGGCGAGCAGGAAGACATAGCCGCCGTGGGCGACGTCGTGGCCGTTGACCATCGAGTCGGCGACGGTCACCCGGGCCTGTGCTCGTCCCGGGGCCACTCCGGTGATCTCGATGCTGAGGTGCCGGGCCGCCCGGTCCCGCGCGTACATCGTCTCGGCGCACCGCCGCGCCAGCTCCGCATCCGTCACGGATCAACGGTAATGACACGTGATCGCAGCAGCGTCAAGCTGCGCGAGTACCACCCGCAGGCGCTCGCCGTCGAGGGCGCGGCGCCGTCGCGCTACGGTCTCGGCCGGGCCGGGTGGGGTGACGGTCCCGCTGACCGGCCCGCTTCCTCCGGTCGAGGTGCTGCTGGACTGGGTGGAGGAGAGCTACCGGCTGGCGGCCCCGAAAAGGCTCGTCGCCGGCCTCGACGCGGGCGTCGACTGAACGGGATCGTCGCTCAGCCGACGATCTCGCGGCGGTCCTCCATCTCCCATGCGTGGTCGAGGACATGCCAGGCGATCCGCCGGGCGGCGTAGCGGGGCGGCCATCCCTTCGGCACCGGCGGTGTACCGTCCGAGGGCGTCCTGAGTACCGCGGCGATGGCGCCGCGCAGCGCCGCGACCGCGTGGGTGTCGCCGAGGTCCGGCTGGCGGTGCTTCACGCCGAGCTTGCGGGCGTACGATGCCTCGGCGCCGAGTACGTGTTCGATGATCTTGTCCCGATCGCGGCCACCCCCGCGGGGACCCTTGCGCAGCTGCGCGGACGTCTCGGCGGCGACCCGGTCGAAGAGCTCCCAGGACGCGGAGACCAGCGCGCTGAACCGTTCGGCCTCCGTGCCGCTCAGCGCCTCGGCGTCGCCGGCCGCGACCTCCCCCGGTGCGCCGAAGTCGGTGGTGGCGGACCCGGGGAGTCGCTCGACGACCCGAAAGGAGCTCCCGGCGTCCTCCGGGAACGCGATCCCGGCCAGCTCTCCGACCAGCGCGTAGCGCGGGATGTACTCCGCCAGGGCCTCGAGCGCGAGTTCCTCGCCCTTGCCCGAACGGCACCAGCCCGGCCAGTCGAGGGCGCAGGCGAACACCCGGCGCTTCCCCAGTTCGAGGTAGACGCCGGTCGGCTCCGCGTGAACCGCCCCCGCCTCCATGCGCGCGATCCTTGCCCACCGGTCAACCCAGGTCAACCCCGGGTCAACTCCGGCCGGACTCGGTCAACGACGGTGAAGAGTCGCAGGTGGACCGGCCCGCTGAAGTCCCCGGAGCCGCCGCGCGAACCATCCGTTGATCAACGGGAAACGACGCGTGTACGCTGCCCCCACTGTTTACCCCCTGGTTAGATTCGGGCGGCATGGAGCCGGACGAGTACCGCCGACGTTGGATCGGCATCCTGACCGCGCTGGTGCGGAGCGAGGGGCGAGAGGACTTCCTGAGCCTGTTCAGGACCGTGTTCCCACCCCTCGAGGTCCGGCAGCCTCCTGGGCTCACCTCGGAGCAGGTCGAGTCGCTGAGGACCGACATCATGGTGCCGATCAACGACGAGGTCACCAAGATGGCCGCGGGCCAGTCCCAGGTGATGGTGTGGTTGCTCGACCGGCTCAGTACGGTGACCTACAAGTCGATGGAGGAGATCCTCCACCAGATGGCGCTGGAGTTCGAGCGCTCCGGCCCGGACTCGAACGAGACCTAGAGGCGGATAGCCGGCGACATAGTGCGGCACCCTTCACTGGGGCTCTCCGTCGCAGCAGGGCTCGTGCCACCCGCAGGACGGGCAGAGCCAGCGGGTACGGGCGGGGTCGAAGTCCACCCCGCAGTTCGCGCAGGACACCACGAAATCCCAGGTTAGGGCGACCGCGCCGGGACCTCGAGGTCGGCGCGCCGGTGACACGCCGGCCGAGTCGTCCGTGCACATGGTCTGCCGGAAGTGAGGAAAAGAGGCCATTTCTTCGGTAGCGTCGAAACCGATGACGCTCGGTTTTCTTGGCGCGCTGTGCGCCGCATTGTGTCTCGGTGTCGCCGCGCTCCTCCAGGCTTTCGGGGCCCGGCGGATCGGAACCTGCGCGAGGGTGGATCCACGGCTGCTGTGGCGCCTGGTCCGGTCGGTCCCGTACGTCAGCGGGCTCGCGCTCAACGGTGTGGCGTTCGCGCTCTCCCTGGTGGCGTTGCGCAGCATGCCGCTGTTCGTGGTCCAGGCGGTCATCGCCTCGAACCTGGCGGTCATCGCCGTACTCTCCTGGTGCGTGCTGCGCCACCGGCTGTCCGGCCGGGACTGGCTGGCGGTCGCCGCGGTGCTGGCCGGGGTGGCGCTGCTGTCCACGTCCACGGACGCGGCCCGCGCGGAGTCGCTGGCGTGGATCGGCCGGTGGGCTCTGCTCGGCGCGGTGATCGCGCTCGGCGTCTTCGCGCTCGGCCAGCGCCGGCTGCAGGGCGCCGCGCCGATCGGGTTCCTGGCCGGGCTCACCTACGGGATCGTCGCTGTCGCGTCGCGTGTCGTGGGCGACCAGCTCACCTCGGCGTCCGCGCTGCTGCTGAACCCGGCCACGTACGCGCTGGCGTTGGGCGGCGTGCTCGGCACCCTGCTGTACGCGACCGCGCTGCAGCGCGGCTCGGTCACCGCCGCGTCCGCGATGACCATCGTCGGGCAGACCCTGGGCCCGGCGGCCGTCGGGATCTTCGCGCTGGGCGACCACACCCGGCAGGGGTTCACCGCGGCCGCCGCAGCCGGCTTCGTCCTCGCGGTCCTCGGGGCGCTCCTGCTGAGCCGGCACGCGGAGCTCACCACCGAGCGCCCCTGACCGCCGACGCTAGCCGGCTACCCCATCCCTCCCGCCGGTGACGCTGCGGACGTCGAAGACGTCGCCGCACAGCTGGATGCGGGCCGGGATGACGAGCGCCTTCGTTTCGTCCGGCGGGTAGGTGCGCAGGTACGAGGACGTGGTACGGCAGTCACCGGCGACCTCCGACGCCCAGTGCAGCTGCGCGCTCGCCGACTCGCCCGGCGCGAGGGAGATCCGCTCGACCGGGTTGCCCGGGGCGCGGTCGGCGTCCGGGCCGATCTGCTCCTTGTCGCTGTTCAGCACCGTCACGCCGGGGTAGCCCAGCAGGCCGCACGGATCTTCCCCGGTGTTGGTGAAGACCAGCGGCGCGTAGCGGTTGCCGGCCGCCGCGCCTTCCCGTCCCAGCTTCGCCTCGAGCTGCTCCGACCGACAGCGTTGGATGTCGTCTCCGGAGCCATCACCGCCCAAACTGCCTCCGCCGGAGTTACCGCCGCCCGAGTTACCTCCGCCGGAGTTGCCTCCGCCGTCGCTCGGGGACGCGCCAGGCGCGCCGGCGGCCTCACCGCTCGGCGAGGTGGACGTCCCTTGGTCGGCGCCGACGGGCGAGCCGCCCCCGGGGGTCGTCGCGCCGCAGGCCGCCGTGGTTATGGCCAGGAATGCGGCAAGCACGCCGATGCCCCCGATCGCGGCCGCGCGCCTCGCCGGTGCGGGTCGTTGCAGAGCCATGATGATCCTCCCCGATTACGACATGCCGACATCTCCGAGGACGACGAAAGGGGCCGCCGCGTTGGGTGCTCGGCCGTCGGTGCGCCCTATCCGTGCGGTCAGCGAAACCGCTCCCGGGACCAGGTGCGTCCGGCGTCGTAGCTGAACAGCAGCTCTCCGGGGTCGGCGCCGGTCGGTACGAGCACGCCCTGCTGGTCGGTGGTGAAGCCGACGTAGTCGAAGCCGCGGCCGGCGAGGTCGCGCCGCCACCCGCGTCCGCCGTCCCCGGAGATCAGCAGTCCGTGGTTGGTGGCCACGAAGATCTTCGCCGGCGTGGCGGCCACCGAGGTGACCAGCCCGCCGGACGGGACGTCCCCGCCGCGGCGCCAGCTCGTACCGCCGTCGCCGGAGAGGTACGCGATCTTGGGCTGGCCGCCCGCGCCCGGCCGGCCGGCGCAGACGAGGACGAACTCGCCGTCGCTGGCCGAGGTGATGCCGGCCGGGTAGGCGCCGTCGCGGCACGGCGCGGCGCGGCGCACCCAGCCGCCCGTCCCGTCCATCGGGCCGCTCCAGATCGCGGCCCCGCTCGGCCCTCCGCCGGCCACGTACGCGTTCCTACCCCGTACGGTGAGCGACACGCCGGCCACGCCGTCGCCGGCCGTGCCCCGCCCGCCGGGGAGCGGACGCCACCGGTCCGCGCCGGCCGGCGTCCCGTACACCCGGAAGCTGCCGCAGTCCGGGTCCTTGCCGCAGGTGGAGACGACGGCGACGGCCCAGCCGCCGGCCGCGGCCGCCTCGATCACCCGTCCGCCCCCGGGCACGTCGACGTCGTGCCAGGTCGCGCCGCCGTCGTGGGTGGACCACAGCCCGGGCCCGTACGCCCAGCCGTTGCTGGGGTCGGCGAACCGGAGCTCGGACACCCCGTCGGGTTCGTCCTCGCCCCCGGTTCGCGGCGCCGGGATCCCCTCCCAGCCTCGTCCGCCGTCCTCCGTCCGCACGACCGACGTGCAGGGCGGGTCGGAGCACGGCGCCCCGCCGAGCGCCCAGCCGAGGCCGGAGGACACGAAGGTCACCGATTCCGGGGCGAAGCCCGGCGGGACCGGACCTCCCGGCGGCCCGCCCCCCGGTCCGCGCCCCGGGGCCGCGCCTCCGCCCGTCGTCGCGACGGGCGGGGCGGCCTCGGCGGTCGCCGAGGCCGCCGCGGAGGACGAGGCATTCCGTTCCGTGGCGGGCGGGTCGGCGATGCGTCCGTCCCGTCCCTGCAGGACGAACAGGGTGCCGGGCACCCCGGCGATGACGATGAGGGCCGCGGCGCCGGCGCTCATCGCCGCCCGTGCCCAGCGGCGGCGGCGGGCCGTACGGCGCACCCGATCGAAGGCTCCCGGCGGGGGTGGCAGCGGCTCGACCGGGGGCTGCAGCAGGCGATCCAGATCGTCGCGGTCGCTCACGGTTTGCTCTCGTTCGCTTCTCCGCCCGCTCGGCGGGTTCTCGCCGCAGCGGTTCTCGCCGATGCCTCGCGTGCGTCGCTCACCGGGCCCCCTCCAGCGCCTTCCGCAGCCGGGCCCGGGCGTCGTGGAGATCGCTCTTGACGGTGCCCTCCTTGCGGTCCAGCAACAGCGCCACGTCGGCCACCGGAAACCCGGCGTAATAGTGCAGCAGCACGGGAACCCGCAGCCGGTCGGGGAGAGCCTCGACCAGGGTACGCAGGTCCGGGTCCGCCGCGGGCGGCCGCTGGGCGCCGGTGTGCGCGAGCGTGCGGAGCTGGTGCATGCCCCGCCGTTCCCGCTCCACCTTCCGCCAGTGGTCGCGGACCAGGTTGGTGGCGGTGACGTACAGGAAGCCGCGCGGATCCTCCACCCGGGACCAGCGCGACCACAGCCGGGCGAACGCCTCGGCCGCGATCTCGTGTGCGGTGTCGGCGTCGTCCACCAGCCGCCGGCACCAGCCGGCGAGCCGCGGGTAGTGCGCGTTGAACAGCTCGGCCGCCGCCTCGTCCCCGGACCGAACCACGCTCTCCCTCACGGTCGCCTCGAGCACCGCCAAGCCCGGCTCCTCGCGTCCGCCTGCACCTTCGTGGTCAAGGACGCCGGTGCCGGCCGACGGTTGGGTACCCCCTCATCCTCCCGCGCGAACTCGGGCGCGAAGCCCTACGGGCGGCGCAACGTGTCGTAGGAGTAGGCCATGCCGATGCCTCGCTGGAAGGTGGTGACCCGTACGGCGTCGATGGGTTGCCGGGCGCTCCCTCGCAAGGTAACGACGAACGGTTGCTCGCCGTGTGGGACATGGTGCTCCTTGCTGTCCACGTACGTGTCCTCGGCTCCGCTCCGGCTCGCGAAGGTGATCAGGGTCGACGCGCCGATACTGCGGTCCCACCCCGTCCCGTTGATCCTCACCCCGTGCTGGGTCCAGGTGACCTTGCCCTCCGAACCCCAGAGCTGGTCACCGTGCTGCCAGCTCTGATCTGCCTGCGCGGCGAGGGCCGGCCCGGTCAGCCCGGCGAGCCCGGCCAGAGCGGCGCCGCAGAACAGAACCTTCGAAAGCCTCCTCATCACGGATACTCCCCCCTTTGAAGACAGATTGTCAGTAAGCCATTACACAGCGTGTAAGACCGGAAGCAGTGTATCCCCGCTCACGTGGGACATCTGTGGGGTTGGCCAGATCGAGGGCAGGGCCGAGGAGGCGATGACGTTCTACACGTCGCTGTTCGACGATGCCGAGGTCCTCGCCATCTCCCGCTTCGGCGCCGGTGAAGCCGGGGCCGAGGGGACCGTGAAGCATGCGACCTTCTCGCTGGCCGGCCAGCAGTTCATGTGCATCGACAGCAGCCAGACGCACGACTTCACCTTCACCCCTTCGACCTCGCTCTACGTCGAGTGCCATACCGAGGACGAGATCGATCGTCTTTACGCGTCGCTCTCCGGGAAAGGCGAGGCGCTGATGCCATTGGGGTCCTACGGCTTCAGCGCCAAGTTCGGCTGGGTGAACGACCGGTTCGGGGTCTCCTGGCAGCTGAACCTGCCCGAGGAGGCAGACGCTCGACGGTAACGATCAGCGCGACCCGACCCGGCCCGGCCGCGCCGAGCTCAAGATCGTGTAGCGAGCTACCCGCAGCCATCCTGGTTGGCCGCGGGCGTGTCACGCGGCGAGGCTCCGGGCCGCGCGCCGGCCGCGGGAACCTGGTTGGGCGGCGGTATCGGCTTCTGCACAACGCTGGGCGCCGTCCGGGGTTGCTTCTGCTGCTGGCGCGTACCGTCACCGCGGTCACCGCGGTCACCCTCGTCGGCCGCCCGCTCGCTGCGCTGGATCGCCTCCCGGGTGAGATGGTGGATGCGCGAGAAGTCCGGGTACGCCGGATCGATCAGCGGCGGCACAAACTGCGTGCTGGTGAGGTTGGCCTTCTTCACCTTGAGGCCGAGGCTGACCAGATCGGGCAGCAGGTGCTGGGGGACGTCGGTTTGCACGATCTGCTTCGTGGCCGCCGCCATGTTCGGGTAGCGACGCAGCACCGTGACCGGGTCGGCCTGCTGGACCATCGCGTCCATCAGGCAGCGCTGCCGCTTCATCCGGTCGTAGTCGTCGGAGAGCGTGCGCGACCGCCCGTACCACAGCGCCTCGGACCCGTTCAGCTTGCGACACCCGGCCTCGACGACCTTACCCACGTGGCCGTACGGGATCGGACGCTCGACGCACATGTGGACGCCGCCCATGGCGTTGACCATCTTTTCGAAGCCGTTCAGGTCGACGATGGCGTAGTAGTGCACCGGGATGCCGAGGATCTGCGCCACTACCTGTTTGAGCAGCTGGGCGCCGGGCTTGGGGCCCTCGGGCGCCACATGAGGGTGCTCGACCGCGTACTGGTAGACCTCGTTGAGCAACCCAGTGAACCCCTGCGGGGACGGGAACTGCCGGCGCAGCGGCCCAGGAGGCATCGGCGCGTTCTCGAGGTTGCGGGGGAGGCTGTACAACACGGTCCGCCCGGTACTGGTGTCGATGCTGGCGATGTGGATGCTGTCGGTGCGTACGCCGGTTCGGTCCTTTCCGGCGTCGCTGCCTAGCAGCAGGATGTTGAGCCGGTCCAGCCGCTCCCACGCGTTGCGTTGCTCCGCGCTGCCCCCGCCGCCACCGGAGAACAGGCTGTTCACCAGGTCGCGCTGCACGTACGCATAGTGGGCGGCGACCACGAACGGGGCGCAGACGGCCAGACACAGCACGGTCACGCCCGCGCTGCCCGCCGCGCGCCGCACCGGGCCCAGGTCGAGCGGCCGCAGAACCAGGTACGAGCGCAGCACGATCAGGGCCCAGAGAGCGCCGACGGTCATGGCCGCGATCACGACGGCCATGAGCGAGCCGGGCTGGACGGCGAGCGCGATCAGGTCGTCGCGCCGCAGGACCACAACGGCGGCGAGCCCGGCGATGACCGCGAGGAAGGCGCCGAGCAGGAACGTCCCGGCCAGGTACCGCCCTGCCCGCAGATGGGCGAGGCCCGGCAACACCGCGGAGGCCGCGGCGAGCAGCAGAGCGCTCCCGAGTCGCGGCCGACGCGCCCTCCTTCTGCCCGGTCGTCGGCGTTGCGTCATTCCCGCTCCAATTCCCTACCGTCATGTTGCCACGGCGGCGCTGCCCGGATCGACTGTAGGGGCATCCGTCGGGCGAGGGTGATCTAGTCGGCAAAATGTACCCACCGGCCCAATTCGCCCGTGACCTCGGCAAGAGGGCGAGGGGTACTCCGGCGCGTCGCCGGGATTTGCGGCGGCGCGATTACCATAATTCCGACCATGGAGGGGGGTACGTCTGGTCGTCCGGTGGGTCCGTTGCCGGAGAGCGTTTACTGGCGGCGACGGGCCGGGGCGCTTGCGGTGGTGCTCGGTGTACTCGGGTTGATCGTCTGGTCGTGCGCGTCCTCGGGCGGTGACGGAGACCAGCAGCAGGTCGGGGCAAAGGGTGCTGCGCCGCCGGCCGCCCCCGGGTCGGCGACATCCGCCCCGGCGACGACGGTCACTGTGACGGCCGGGGCCTCGGCGTCCTCGTCGCCCTCCGCCTCGGCGTCGCCCTCGGGCTCCCTTTCCGCTTCCCCCTCCGCGTCCGGTCCGTCCGCATCCGCCACGTCCGCGACGTCGGCGGGCCCTGGCTCGGCCCGCCGGAGCGGAGCGTGCCGGGCCCGCGACCTTCGGATGACCCTCAAGGCGGACCGTGAGACCTACGACAAGGGCCAGCGGCCCAAGTTCCGGGTACGCATCACCTCCGGCCGCAAGTGCACCGTCGACCTGGGGCCGAAGAACCTGGCGCTCACGGTGACCTCGGGGTCGGACCGGATTTGGTCCTCGGCGGACTGCGCCCGTGCGGACGGTGACACCACACGGAAGATCTCCCCGCACGCGCCGTACGAGACCGAGGTGACCTGGCGCCGTATCCGTTCCCACCCGGACGACTGCGGCGGGGGAGAGCGGCAATCGGCGCGGCCCGGCTGGTACGTCGTCGTCGCCGAACTCGGTGATTCCGCGAGCAAGAGGGACGTCTTCCAGATCGTCGGTGCGTGAGGCCGCGCGTTTGACCGGGGAAGCTCCAGCGATACAAGCTACGGAAGCGCGGTGGTAGGCAGCGGCCCCGGAGTGCCGGGACGGGTCAGAGGACGCAGATGATCGATGGAATCCCGCTGATCGACGCGCACGTCCACGTTGTTCGTTTCGAGTCGAGCCTGAAGGTCCCGCCGGACCAGTGGGTCTTCGGTACCGGCGACGACGCCCGCGCGATCTACGACGCCGACGGCATGCCGGTCCCCGAGCGGCTGCATGCGTTCCTCCAGCGCGAGGGCGTCGACCTGGCCTTCTGCATGTGCGAGTACAGCCCGCGGGTGACCGGCGATCAGCGGGTCGAGGACATGTTGCCGCTGGTCAAGTACGACCCGGACCGGCTCCGGTTCATCGCCAACGTCAACCCGCACCTGCACCACCCGATCACCGACGAGTTCGAGCGCCAGCTCGAGCTGGGCGCGGTGGCGCTGAAGATCCACCCTGTACACGGCGGCTTCCCGGCCAACGAGCGGCGGCTCTATCCGGTGTACTGGCTGTGCCAGGGGTATCGGCTGCCGGTCGTCTTCCACTGCGGAACCAGCGTCTTCCCCGGCGCCAGCAACGGCTTCGCCGACCCCGTCTACATCGAGGACGTCGCCAGGGACTTCCCGGACCTCACGATCATCCTGGCCCACGGGGGCCGCGGCTGGTGGTACGACGCCGCCGCGTTCATGGCGCTCTCCCGGGACAACGTGTGGATCGAGCTGTCCGGGTTGCCGCCGAAGAGGCTGCCCACGTACTACCGGAACGCTGACCTGGACCGACTGGCGGCCAAGTTCATCTTCGCCACCGACTGGCCGGGTGCGCCGGGCATCAAGGTGAACGCGGAGGCCGTCCGGGACGTGCTTACCGGGCTGGGGATCGACCGCGAGATCCTGGAGCGGGTCTTCTACCGCAACGCCGCCTCGCTGTACCGCATCGACGGCCACTGGACGACGTCCGCGTAGCGGCTCTGTTCGCCGCGGCCGTCGTACCTCCGCCTCGCCGCACGAGGCGGAGGTACGGGCGGCGAGGCAAACAGGCCAAACCTGGGAGTCTGCCGCGCCACCTTGTCCTTAGCCCTGCTGGCCAGATCCGCCACGACCGCCCTGCTGCTGGGCGCCCTGGGCACCCTGGGCACCCTGGGCGGCGGCAGCCTGTGCCGTAGGCGTTTGCTGCTGCGCGTCTCCCTGGGGACCCGGCTGACCCTGCTGACCCGGCTGGGGCCGCTGCTGCTGCGGGGGGCCGTCCCGGCGGGGCTCGGCTCGGCTCACTACCTCGCCGTCCTCCACGAGTGGCGCGGCGTCCTCGTCCTTCAGCAGCTCCACGACGCTGTCGCGGACGTTGGTGAGCCTCCGGACCAGGTCGGTGTGGTGGTGGAGCAGCTTGTCCACCCGCTCCCGGGCGGCGCTTTCGACCCGCTGAACCTGGCCCTGGGCGTCCGCAACGATGCGCTTGGCGTCTTCCTCCGCCGCCTTGCGCACCCGCTCGGCCTCCGAGTCGGCGTTCGTCTTCTTGGACGCCGCCTCCTGGTCGGCCAGCTTGAGGATCTGGCTGAGCCGCTCGCCGAGCTCGTCGTAGCTGGGCTCCGCGCCCTCGAGCTGCTTCTTGGTCGCGGCCAGCTCCTGACGGGCCTTTTCGCCTTCCCGGCGAGTCTCTTGGGCCTCGTTCATGGCCTGGGCGAGTCGCTGCTCAAGGCCCTGGATCTGCTGCTTGGTACGGGTCAGGTACTCGTCGACCTGCTGGCGGTTGTAGCCGCGCATGACGATGTCAAAGGAGTCCTCGTTCAGCGCGGGCAGGATCTCTGTCTCGTTGCTCATGGTCCCAGTGTGATGTCGCGGATGCGGTCTGTGCTGACTCTTCTCGTATCGGACGGTTTGCGCAAGCGGAGTTGCGTAACCGAACTGAGTCACTTGCCCGCGGTTCACCATCTTCCCGCTCAGGGCTCTGGCCAAGGCATGATTTGCGACACCGTGAGCATGAACCGAAGCGGTACGGAGGTCTCGTTGGCGTACCGGTGATCCTGGTCGGCGGTGAACGACACCACGTCGCCCGCGGCGGCGGTCGCCCGCTCACTCGGCCGGGCGGGCGATCCGAGCGTGAGGCTCAGCTGACCCTCCAGCACGTAGATCAACTCACGTGTTCCCGGTTGGTGTGCCTCGCCGTCGTAGTGGTCTCCGGGGGCGAGCCGCCAGTCCCACAGCTCGGCGACCGGTGGCTCGGTGCCGACCAGGAGGGTGCCGGAGCTGCCGGGCTCTCCCCGCCAAAGCTGGACGGCCTGGGCGGCCCGGACGAGCCGAATCGCCGGGGTCTGCGCGGGCTCCACCAGCCTCGCGACCGAGATGCCGAGGGCGTCCGCGACCCGGATGATCGTGCCGATGCTCGGGTTCGTGCGCGCCTGCTCGAGCTGGATCAGCATCCCCCGGCTGACGCCGCAGCGGGCGGCGAGTGCCTCCAGGGTCAGCCCGCGGCGGGTCCGCAGGGTGCGCAGGTTGTGCGCTATCGCGGCGGCGATCTCGTCCTGCTCGGGCATGAAAAAGCGCTTCTGTGGGGCGGCGGGGCCTGAGTACAGTTGACTGCACCATGGCGTACATTTCAGTTCACTGCACCCTACAGCGCGTCCGTGTCGCGGAGCTGCACCAGTGAGCGCGGCGCTGGCACTGCTGGCCAGCGCACTGTGGGGGGCAGCCGATTTCTACGGCGGCGCGCTGAGCCGCCGTCTGCACGTGTTCACTGTGGTCTTCGTGTCGCAGGCCGTCGCCCTTGTGGTGTTCGGCGCGGGCGGCCTTCTCACCGGTGCGCTGGAGACCGGCGGCCCGTACCTGATCTGGGGTACGGCGGCCGGCATCGCCGGGCCGTTGGCGCTGTTCGCCTTCTACCGGGCCCTTGCCGTCGGCCGGATGGGCGTCGTCGCGCCGCTGGCCGCGACGGGGGTGGCCGTGCCGGTGCTGTTCGGCGTGGTGTCCGGGGAACGTCCGAGCGCGGGCCAGGTCGCGGGGATGGTCGCGGTAGTCGTCGGGATCGTCCTGGCCGCGGGACCGGAGGCGCGGGGCGGCACCGCCGCCTCGATCGGTCTCGCGCTCGCCGCCGCGCTGGGGTTCGGGCTGGTGTTCGTCTTCCTGGCCGAGGGCGGCGCGTCCGACGCGTACGCCACCATCGTGGTCCAGCGCGCGGTCAACGTCGTCCTCGTCGGCGCGGTCCTGGCGGCCATGGTGCTGGCCGGCGCCGGGTACCGCGGGCGGACACCTGGGCGGCTCCTGCTCGCCCACCTGCCGCTGCTCGCCTTCGTCGGGGTCGCCGACGCCGCCGCCAACCTCGCCTACGCCGTCGCCAGCCGGCACGGTCTGATCTCGATCACCGCGGTGCTCGCGTCCCTCTACCCGGTGGTGACCGCGGTGCTGGCCCGGTACCTGCACCGGGAGCGGCTGCGGCCGGTCCAGGTCACCGGGGCCGCCGCGACGATGGGCGGGGTGCTGTTGCTCGCCGCGGCCTGACGCCCCTCGCTGGCCGCTTCTGGTCACTCGTCGTGGACTACACGGTCACCGTCGGTTGCGATGATCCAAATGCTCCACCGTCCCTGTTCGACCGCTGTCCCAGCGAACGGAGGGAGAGGCAGCGATGGTTCTGGACCCAGACGAGGCCGGGCGGGCCCGGGCCGCGGCGGAGACCGAGCGGCGTACTCAGGTGCGCCGGGCCGCCTTCGCCAGCGTCGTCGGCACGTCGATCGAGTGGTACGACTTCTTCCTGTACGGCACGGCGGCCGCGCTCATCTTTCCCCGGCTCTTCTTTCCCGAGGCGAGCGAGTACGCCGGGGTGATCCAGTCGTTCGCGACGTATGCGGTCGGCTTCGCCGCCCGACCGGTCGGTGCCGCGATCTTCGGGCACTGGGGCGACCGGCTCGGCCGTAAGGCGACGCTGATCATCACCCTGCTGTTGATGGGTATCTCGTCGACCCTCATCGGCGTCATGCCCGGTACGGCGGCGATCGGGCTCGCGGCGCCGACCATCCTCGTCGCCCTCCGGCTGATACAGGGCCTCGCGGTCGGCGGCGAGTGGAGCGGCGCGGTGCTCCTCGCGGTGGAGTGGGGTGACCAGAAGAGGCGTGGCCTGATGGGGTCGTGGCCGCAGGTAGGCGTGCCGATCGGCCTGGTGCTCGGCACCGGTGGAATGACGCTGTTCAGCGCGGTGCTCTCCGAGGAGGCGTTCGCCGCCTGGGGATGGCGCATCCCGTTCCTGCTGAGCCTCGTCCTGGTCGCCATCGGCCTGTTCATCCGGCTGCGCATCCTGGAGACGCCGATGTTCGCGTCGGTCGTCGAGACGAAGGGGGTCGCGCGCCAGCCGGTGCTCGAGGTCATCCGGCGCCATCCGAAGGAGATCCTGCTCAGCGCGGGCCTGCGGTTCTCCGAGAACATGCCCTACTACCTGTTCACCTCCTTCGTGCTGACCCTCGCCGTCGACCGGGGTTTCAGCCAGACGTTCGCGCTGAGCGCGGTGCTCGTCGCCGCGGCGCTGGAGCTCGTCAACATCCCGCTGGCCGGGCGGCTGTCGGACAGCTACGGCCGCAAGCGGATCTACATGCTGGGCGCCATCGCCATGGGGTTGATCGCGTTCCCGTACTACGCCCTGCTGGGCACGGGTATAGCGGCTGTCGCCTTCATCGCGATAGTGATCTCCCTCGTACCGCACTCGTTCCAGTACGGCCCGCAGGCATCGCTGATCGCCGAGAGCTTCCCCACCGGCCTGCGGTACGGCGGCGCGGGGGTCGGCTACCAGCTCACTGCCGTGTTCGCGGGCGGACCCGCCCCGCTCACCGCGGCCTTCCTGCTGCACCAGTTCGGCACGGCGTACGCGATCTCCGGGTACATCCTCTTCAGCGCGATCGTCACCCTGCTGTGCACGTACTACCTGCCCGACCGGTCGAAGGCGGACATCACCGATGACGCGACCTACCGCGTGGGCGGACGGTCCTCCTGATAGGACGGAGGGAAAAGCCAGGAAAGGATCGAGTGTGGTCGACTTCTACCGAGGCGCCCTGGAGGAGCACGAGCCGAACATCCACCCCGACGCGTGGATCGCACCCGGGGCGGTGGTCGTCGGGCAGGTGACGATCGGCCGGGCGTCGAGCGTGTGGTACGGCTGCGTGCTGCGCGGCGACGACGACGAGATCACCGTCGGCGAGGAGTGCAACATCCAGGACCAGTGTTGCCTGCACGCCGATCCTGGCGAGCCGACCGTGCTGGAGGACCGGGCGAGCCTCGGCCACAAGGCCATGGTCCATGGGGCGTACATCGAGCGGGAGGCGCTCATCGGGGTCGGGGCGATCGTCCTCGGCAGGGCCCGGGTCGGCGCTGGATCCCTGGTCGCCGCCGGCGCCGTGGTGACGCCGGGTATGCAGATCCCGCCGGGCACGCTCGTCGCCGGGGTGCCGGCCAAGGTGATCCGCGAGGTGAACGACGCCGACAAGGGCATGATCGCGAGAACGCCGAGCAACTACGTGGCCAAGGCCAAGCGCCACCGCGAGGCCCGCTGGTACTGAGGTACTGAGCCCACCCGCCGAGATCCATGTTGTGGGGGCGGTTAACCGGACAAATGCACCCCACAACATGGATCTCGGCATGGGTAACGGCGGGTCGCCGGGAATGACACAGGAATGATCCTGATGGGTCATGCGATGTAACGGTTCTCGGCGTAGCCTGTGGATAACAGCGAGCCTCGAGATGGACGGAGGTGGACGCGGTGCAACAGGAGGACCTCTACGCGCGCGTCCACGACCGCGTCGCTCTCCAGGAGATCGAACTCTACGGCGAGGTGCTGAGCGCGGTGGCCGCGACCGATCGGCCGCTCACCAACGAGGAACTGGACACGGTTCTCGGCATCAATCAGGAGAACGGCTGGGACACCACCCCGGAGGACTAGGGGCCGATAGGTTCACTAGTCCGCCTCGGCCGGTGCGGGGGACGGCGTCATGATCCTGTGGATAAGCACGGTCCCAGGCTGTGGATAACTGTTGTGACGCTTCGTGAGCGATGGCGATTTCCGGGTCAGCGCTCGCCAAGCGCGAGGAGGACCGCCTGACCGGCATCGGCCGCCGGGGTGACGCCCGGTACGGTCCCGCCCTGGGTGTCGCTTACCTGCCAGCCGGACAGCGAGACCACCCGCTTACCGTCGCGGCACGCCAGGGCGACCTCGGAGAGCGTCCCCCAGCTCCCGCCGACAGCGATCACCGCGTCGGCCGCCCGTACCACCAGCAGGTTGCGCCCTTGACCGAGGCCGGTCGGCACGGCGACGTCGACGTAGGGGTTCGCCGCCCGCCGGTCGAGCCCCGGCAGCAGCCCCACCGTCAGGCCGCCGCGCTCCCTCGCGCCGCGGCACGCCGCCTCCATCACCCCGCCGAGCCCGCCGCAGACCAGCGCCGTGCCGTGTTCCGCGACCTCCCGGCCAACGGAATGGGCGACCGTGAGGAGCCGCGGGTCCGCAGCGTCCCCGGGGCCGATGACGGCAAGCATCGAACCCATGACCGAAGAGGGTAGCCTTGAGTTGACGATCGTCCGAACGTTCGGTTTCGTGTCGCTTGCCCGTACCATCCAGGACGGAGGGTTCCGGACAAACCGCCGCGCCGGAGCCGCGCAGGAGGGGAGCGGTGCCACGTGCGTCTGCGCCTCACGCCGCAGGAGAACAGCTATTACGACATGTTCGCGGAGTCCGCGAACAACATCATCACCGCGGCGCGTCTGCTCGTCGATCTGATAGGCGACGGTTCCGACCGCGAGGAGATCGCCGGCAAGATGCGTGTCTGCGAGCACGCCGGCGACGAGATCACGCATAACATCATGCGGCGGCTCAACGAGAGCTTCATCACCCCGTTCGATCGGGAGGACATCTACCGGCTCGCCTCGACCCTCGACGACGTCATGGACTTCATGGAGGCATCGGCCGACCTGGTCGTCCTCTACCGGCTGGACGAGCTGCCGAAGGACGTCATCCGCCAGGTCGAGGTGCTGGAACGGGCCGCCGAGCTGACCGGCGAGGCGATGCCGCGGCTGCGGTCGATGAAGGACCTCTCCGAGTACTGGATCGAGATCAACCGGCTGGAGAACCAGGCCGACCAGGTCTACCGTCGCCTCCTCGCGAAGCTGTTCAGCGGCGAGTACGACACGCTGACCGTGCTCAAGCTCAAGGAGGTCATCGACCAGCTCGAAGAGGCCGCCGACGCCTTCGAGCACGTGGCCAACACGGTGGAGAGCATCGCGGTCAAGGAGTCCTGACCTCCCTTGGCCCCATTTCGCCGTGATCTTCTGCAAGATCACGGCCGATAAGCGCGGGTCAGGCGCTCGTGCAGGTCGAGCTGGGTCCGGCCGTCGGAACCGCCGATGGGGCGGCTCCACCTGCCGTCCGCGTCCAGGCTCCAGCCGAGGGTCCGGCCGTCCAGCGCCGTGTCCAGCAGCCTTGCGAGCTGCCGGCGGTGTTTCGCCGCGACCACCCGTACGAACACGCCGACCCGGCCGTCCAGGTCCTCCGGCACGAGATCCACGCTTCCGATCCACACCTCCTCCTCGCTACCGTTGGCGAAGGCGAGGATCCGCGAGTGCTCCAGGAACCGGCCGAGGACGCTGCGGACGCGGATGGTCTCGGACAGCCCGCTCACCCCGGGCCGCAGCACGCAGGCGTCCCGTACCCACACCTCGACGGGCACACCGACCCGCGCCGCCCGGTACAGGGCCTCGACGACCGCCTGGTCGGCGACGGCGTTGGTCTTGACGCGGATCCGCGCCGGCCGCCCGGCCCGGTGGTGACCGATCTCGCGTTCGATGCGGTTCACCAGCCCGGGACGCAGCGAGCGGGGCCCGGCCAGGAGCCTCCGGTAGCCGGGCGGCCGTGCGTACCCGGTCAGGTGGTTGAACAGGTCGGCCAGGTCCTCGGCCACCTCCTGGTCCGCGGTCAGCAGGCCGATGTCCTCCCGCGGCGGTCCGGTGGAGGCCCGCTCGTCGCGGGCGCCGTAGTCGCCGGTGCCGATGTGGCTGTAGCGGCCCAGCCTCCCGCCGCTCTCCCGGCGAACCACGAGCGCCGCGTGCACGCACGTACGCGCGCCGTCGACCCCGTACCCGATCTGGCAGCCGGCGTCGTTCAGCAGCCGCACCCACCCCGGCGAGCTGTCGGTCGGTACCCGCGCCGACGCCGCGCACCGGCGCGGGGCACGTCCCGCCCCGGCGACCACGACGGCGACGAGCTTGCCCGCCTGTGCCGCGGCGGCGAGCGGCTCCACGATGCGAGGATCACCGGTGCCGAGGATCAGTTTGATCGCCAGGGTGTCCGGGTCCGCGGCGGCGGCCTCCACGAAGGCTTGCACGCTCGTCGCGAACGAGTCGTACGGGTGGTGGAGGAGGATGTCCCGGCCGCGCAGCGCCGCGAAGAGATCCCGGCCGCCCTTCTCGGCGACCCGGAGCAGGTCGGGGTGGGTGCCGGGGACGAACGGGGGGTAGGAAAGGTCTGGCCGGTCCAGGTTCGCGACGCAGGCCAGCCCGGTCAGGTCGAGAGGGCCGGGCATCCGGTGGACGGCGTCCTCGGTGACCCCGAGCTCGCGGACCAGCGTGTCGAGCATCTCGGGGGTGATGGACTCCTCGACCTCGAGCCGCACCGGCGGGCCGGTTGTGCCCGGCGACTCGGCGCGGGCCCGGGTCACCCGGAACGGGTGGTGCTCCAGCACCTGCATGCCGGAGAAGAGCTGCGGAAGGTGGGCGGCGATCACGTCCTCGAGCGGAACGAACCTGTCCGGGCCGGAGCCGCCGACCCTGACGAACCGCGCCAGGGCCGGCGGCACGCCGACCCTGGCGAAGTACTGGGCGGCCGACCCGGGGTCCCGGACGAGGACGGCGAGGTTGACCGACAGCGTGGGTACGTTCGGCAGCGTCCGGATGGGGTCGACGGCGAACGGGGTGAGCACCGGGTAGACCCGTTCCCGGAACAGCGCGTGCAGCGACTCCCTCTCCTGCGCGGTCAGGTTGTCCCAGCGCACCAGCTCGATCCCGGCCCTTGCCAGCTCCGGCAGGACCACGTGATGGAAGCAGTACGCATGCCGGATCACCAGCTCCCGGGCGGCCGGGGAGCGCGCGGTCGGGCATCCGTCGATCTCGCCGGCGAAGGCCGCGTCGAGGTTGGCCGCGAGGACGGCGAGGTAGCGCGTTCGCTCCAGCAGCCGCCCGCTCGCGCGCAGCCAGCTGACGGCGCGGTCGAGGAATCTGCCCGCGTGGTCGGCGGGTCGTCCGGCGCCGCCGTCCGGCCGCTCGACGTGGCCGGTGGGTTCGATACCCAGGTCGGGGCCGCTGGATCCGGCGCCGTCCGGGCCAGGGCCGTTGGCTCCACTGCCCCTCGGGCCGGGGCCGTTAGACCTGTCGGCCCGTCGGCCCGTGCGGTCCCCACCCGTCCGGGAGCGCCTCCTTGCTCGGGGCGCAGGGTCCTCCCTCGCGGCCTGCTCGACTGCTGCCAGGTCGGCAGGGGTCTTCGCCTGCTGACTCTCTCCTGCCCGCAGCAGTGTGCGCAGGTCGAAGTCGCGCGGAAGGGCCATGCGTCCTCCCGAGGTGTCCCGGCTTCCTCGCGCTGCTCAGTGTCTGTCTCGTTGCCCGTCGTCGTTGCTGTGCACGTCGGGATCCGCGCCGCGACGCGGAGCCCTGTTCTGGGATGCAAACATGACGTCGCTGTCCCAGTGAGTGAACCCGAGCGACTCGTATAGCCGGATGGCCGTGATGTTCGTCTCCTCCACGTACAGCATGGCCTGTGCGGGGCCCCGGGATCGCAAATATCGCAAACCTACCAGTGTGAGGGCTTTGCCCAGCCCGTACCCCCGCTCGTCCGGATCGACCCCGACCACGTAGACCTCACCGATCGGCTCGTGGCCGTGCCGCCCGCCCCTTTTCCCGCCCCCCTGTCCTTCGGGCCCACCCCCCATGTCTCCGCCGTGCACCTTGGTCCAGTGGAAGCCCACCAGCCGGCCGGCGCGTTCGGCGAGGAAGAAGCCGTCGGTGTCGAACCACGGCTCCCGAACCCGTTGGCGCAGATCCTTGAGCGTCCAGGAGCCCTGCTCCGGGTGGTCGGCGAAGGCCCGCGCGTTGAGATCCACCCACGCCGCGTCGTCCTGGCCGACGACGAACGTGCGCAGCCGTACGTCGTCGGGGAACACCGGCGGCTCCAGGGGAGCGAACAGCGAGCGGCGCATCTGCCACAGCGAGCGAATGCGCCGAAACCCCATCGACGCGGCGAGCCCGGCCGCGGCCGGATGGTGACCGTGCGCCCACAGCCGCAGCCGGCCGTTGGGTGCTTCGGCGAGCATCCGGGTGGCAAGGGCCCTGCCGTAGCCCCGGCCCCGGTATCTGGGGTCGATCGTCAACTCCCCGCTCGGCCCCTCGACCTCGTCGGTCGGGTCGAGGTGCGCGTACCCGACGAGCTGATCGTCGACGAGGGCCAGCAGGTGCCGCGCGGGGACCTCGCCGCCGTACCGCAGATGCAGCATGACGTGCTCGGACAGCGGCCGTACGGCATCCTCCTCGGTGGCGCCATCAACGAGTTCGGTGACCGCTCGAACCTGCTGGGATGAGAGCTTCTCCGCGACGACGACTCGTGGCTCGCCCATGCTGTCATGCTCGCACGGTGTCGTCCGGCATGGTCAGGCGGTGGTGGTCGGTGATCGCCGCATGGCGTTGGACGATCCCCGATCCGATACGAACCGGTAGCCCACGTTGCGCACCGTGCCGATGAGCCATTCGTGCTCGGCGCCGAGCTTCGCGCGCAGCCGTCGCACGTGGACGTCCACGGTGCGGGTCCCCCCGAAGTAGTCGTAGCCCCAGACCTCCTGGAGGAGCTGCTGGCGGGTGAAGACCCGTCCGGGGTGCTGCGCCAGGTACTTCAGCAGCTCGAACTCCTTGAACGTCAGGTCCAGGACCCGTCCGCGCAGCCGCGCGGTGTAGGTGACCTCGTCGATGGTGAGGTCGCCGCGCCGGATCTCGCTGTTCACCTCCTCGTCGGCCGGCTCGTTCCGCCGGCCGAGGGCAAGCCGCAGCCGCGCCTCGACCTCCGCCGGACCCGCGGTGGTCAACAGCACGTCGTCGATTCCCCACTCGGCGGTGACCGCGGCGAGCCCGCCCTCGGTGACCACCGCGAACAGCGGACAGTCCAGGCCGGTCGTGCGGAGCACCCGGCACAGGCTCTTGGCGTGCGCGAGGTCGTTACGCGCGTCGACGACCACGACGTCGGCCGACGGTGCGTCCACCAACGCCGCCGGTTCGGCGGGCGCCACCCGTACCGAGTGCAGCAGCAGCTCGAGCGCGGGGACCATCTCACCGGAGGGCTGCAGAGCGTTGGTCAGCAGCAGTAACGTGCTCACCCGACCGACCTCCTCACGTCCCGGCGCCGGAGGCGGCGCAGCGACTCGGGGTCGGGCCTACGGCCGCTGCTACGTGGCCGATACGCGTTTCCCCTCCTCGCGATCCATCCCGCCAACCCTGCCGGTCTCTGCTTCACCCGCCTCGCGCGGCGCTCACCTCACACCGGACCTACAGGCTACGACGCACTCAGGTCCCGTCATGGGGGAGGATAGCCCACATGGCCAGGGGCACCATCCGGTACTGGGCCGCGGCCCGGGAAGCCGCCGGCCTCGCCGAGGAGCCGTACGACGCCGTCACGCTCGGCGAGGCCCTCGCCGCCGCACGGGCGAAACACGCCGAGAACCAAGCGTTCGCGGACGTACTCCGCCGGAGTTCCTTCCTCGTCGACGGGCAGCCGGTCGGGTCCCGCGACCCGGATTCTGTGGCGCTGCCGGACGGAGGGACCGTCGAGGTGTTGCCTCCCTTCGCCGGCGGGTCGGCCGGGGGCCGGGGAGGGTCGCCGTGACCGAGCCGCAGCCGCGGCTGTACCCGCCACCACCCCCGGACACCGGCCCGTTGCCGGCCGCGGCGCGCGGTCCGGCCCTTCCGCCCGCGGACGCGGACGAGGAACGCGCGGCGGGGCGTGCTGCGACGCAG
>WHSR01000140.1 GCA_009379995.1 Streptosporangiales bacterium | reverse complement strand
TCAAAGACAAAGCTGTCTCCGCCCTGCGACGCCTGCAGAAACTGCCCGCACTCGTCCGGGCGTTCTTCGGCGACCCGCACCTGCGCTACATCACCGCATAAACACACATCAGTCGACTTACTTTCGATCGCCTTAGTAAGCCGCGATCAGCTCTGTATGTCGACCAGGCTCGGATCTCGGTCGCCGAGCAGCCGGCTGATCCGGGAGTCGAACGTCACCAACCTGCCGCCGTATCGTTCGGCAAGCGCCAGCAGGTGGGCGTCGGTCACGTCCCGGTGCGACTTGATCAGGTTCGGATCTCCACCTTCACCCGTCACGATCCTGAGGTCATCAATCCAGAACTCGTGACCTTCGATGTACGTCATCTCGCCGAGGAGTTGCATGGCCAGGTCGGGCGTGGTTGCCGTTGGGATGGCGGCGCGGTTGCTCGATACCCGGACGAAGCCGGCCTCGCTGACCGGCGTCGTCGCCCATCCGTCTCGATGATGTCGTTCGAATCCTGCCGCGCCTTCTTTGGAACGAGCGGGAGTCCCTCGGCGCGCCAGGGCCGGTAACCAGGCCGGTTCGCGGATTCGAGGCGATTGCATTCTCATTCGGTCCAATGCATACTCATTCTAGGACTCAGCGCGGAGGAGGCAGATCGGATGGGTGTGCGTGCGGCGGTCGCGGGCGCGAGCGGGTACGCCGGGGGCGAGCTTCTCCGGCTGCTTCTCGACCACCCGAGCTTCGATGTCGGCCCGATCACCGCGGGCTCACACGCCGGCTCCCCGGTGACGTCGGTGCATTCCCACCTGCTGCGGCTCGGGGGTCGTACGTTCGAATCGACCGAGCCCGACGTGCTGTCGGAGGCCGACGTCGTCTTCCTCGCTCTGCCGCACGGCGAGTCCGCGGGCCTGGCCTCGATGCTTCCCGCCTCCACACCCGTCGTCGACCTCGGGGCCGACCATAGGCTGGCCGACCGGGAGGCCTGGGAACGGTTCTACGGCTCTCCGCATTCCGGGCGGTGGACGTACGGCCTGCCCGAGCTCCCCGGCGCCCGGGAGAGCATCGTCGGCGCCAACCGGGTGGCCAACCCCGGTTGCCACGCCACCGCGGTGACGCTCGCCCTCGCGCCGCTGCTCGCGGAACGGCTCGTCGAGCCAACGGACCTGGTGGCCGTGGCCGCCTCGGGCACCTCGGGTGCCGGGCGGTCGGCCAAGCCGCACCTGCTCGGCAGCGAGGTCATGGGCTCGCTTTCTCCGTACAAGGTCGGCGGCGTCCATCAGCACATCCCGGAGATCGAGCAGGCCCTGACCGAGGTGGGGGGAGTGTCCGTCACCCTCTCCTTCACCCCGGTGCTCGCCCCGATGCCGCGCGGCATCCTGGCCACCTGTACCGCCCGGGTGCAGTCCGGGGTGGGCGAGGCGCAGCTCCGCGAGGCCTGTCTCGCCGCCTACCGCGACGAGCCGTTCGTCCACATGCTGCCCGAGAACACCTGGCCGAGGACGGACGCGACGCTCGGGTCCAACGCGGTCCACCTCCAGCTCGCGTACGACAGCCACGTGGGCCGCGCGGTGGTGGTGGCCGCCCTCGACAACCTGGGCAAGGGCGCCGCGGGTCAGGCCCTGCAAAACGGCAACCTGCTGCTCGGGCTGGGCGAAGCCACCGGCCTGAGCGCACAGGGGGTCGCGCCATGACTGTGACCGCGCCGCTTGGCTTTCGGGCCGCCGGGGTCCGTGCCGGCATCAAGGCCAGCGGCGACCCGGACCTCACGCTGGTCGTCAACGACGGCCCGTCGCTCGCCGCCGCCGGCGTCTTCACGACCAACCGGGTGAAGGCCGCCCCGGTCCTGTGGTCCCAGCAGGTGCTGCAGGGCGGGAGGGTCCAGGCAGTCGCGCTCAACTCGGGAGGGGCGAACGCGTGCACCGGCCCCCCTGGGTTCCAGGACACCCACCGGACCGCGGAGGAGGTCGCCGAGGTGCTCGGCGGGTCGGCCGCCGAGGTGGCGGTCTGCTCCACCGGACTCATCGGCGAGCGGCTGCCGATGGATCGGGTGCTCGACGGCATCCATGCCGCGGCGGTCGGCCTGTCCCGCGACGGAGGGACCGCCGCGGCGGAGGCGATCCGTACCACCGACACCGTCGCCAAGACCACCGTTCGCCAGGGCGACGGCTACGTGATCGGCGGCATGGCGAAGGGGGCGGGGATGCTGGCGCCGTCGCTTGCGACCATGCTCTGCGTCCTCACCACCGACGCGGCGCTGTCGTCCTCGGATCTGGATCGCGCGCTGCGAGCGGCCAGCGCGGTCACCTTCGGCCGGGTGGACGCCGACGGATGCCTGTCCACCAACGACACGGTGCTTCTGCTGGCCAGCGGCGCGGGCGGGACCGAGCCGGGTTATGACGCGTTCGCGGCGCTGCTCACCGAGGCGTGCGGCGACCTGGCCGGGCAGCTGGTCGCGGACACCGAGGGCGCCACCAAGGAGGTCGCCATCGAGGTGATGGGCGCGGCCAGCGAGGACGACGCCATCGAGGTCGGCCGCGCGGTGGCCCGCAACAACCTCCTCAAGTGCGCCATCCACGGCGAGGACCCGAACTGGGGCCGGGTGCTCGCGGCCGTCGGCACCACCCCTGCCTCGTTCGAGCCGGACCGGCTGAACGTGGCCATCAACGGGGTCTGGGTATGCCGCGGCGGCGCGCCCGGCGACGACCGCGGCAAGGTCGATCTGCGGTCGCGCCGGGTGACCATCACCGTGGACCTCTCGGCCGGCCCCTCCTCGGCGACCGTGTGGACCACCGATCTCAGCGCCGCATACGTCCACGAGAACTCCGCGTACTCGACATGACCCGCGACCGCTCTCACGTCCTTACCAAGGCCGCGACCCTCATCGAGGCGCTGCCGTGGCTGGAGCGCCTGCACGGCAAGACGGTGGTGGTGAAGTACGGCGGACACGCGATGTCCGACGAGTCGCTGCGCGAGCGGTTCGCCGAGGACGTGGTGTTCCTGCGCTACGTGGGAATCCGGCCGGTCATCGTGCACGGCGGGGGCCCGCAGGTGACCGCCCACCTGGAGCGGCTCGGCGTTGAGACCGTCTTCACCGGCGGGCTGCGGGTCACCACCCCGGAGACCATGGACGTGGTCCGCATGGTCCTGGTGGGCCAGGTGAGCCGGGACGTCGTCGGGCTGATCAACCGGCACGGGCCGTTCGCGGTCGGCATGTCCGGTGAGGACGCCAACCTGTTCACCGCCGAGCGCCGCCCGGCCTTCGTCGACGGCGAGCCGGTTGACATTGGGCTCGTCGGTGACATCGTGCACGTGGAGACCGGCGCGGTACGGAGCCTGCTGGCCGACGGCCGGATCCCCGTGGTGTCCAGCATCGCCAGGGGCGCGGACGGCCAGGTCTACAACGTCAACGCCGACACCGCGGCGGCAGCACTCGCGGTCGCCCTGCGGGCGGAGAAGCTGGTCGTGCTCACCGACGTCGAGGGCCTGTACCCGGACTGGGACCCGGAAGAGGCCGGGCAGGGAGAGGTCATCAGCCAGCTCACCGACGGCGAGCTGGAGGCCATGCTGCCCCGGCTGTCCACCGGCATGGTGCCCAAGATGGACGCCTGCCTGCGGGCGGTACACGGCGGCGTGTCCCGGGCGCACGTGCTGGACGGCCGGGTGCCGCACGCCCTGCTCCTCGAAGTGTTCACCGACGAAGGGATCGGAACGATGGTCGTACCGGAGAAGCGGGGAAGCCAGGGGGTGACGTCATGACCACCGACGGGACCGGGAGCAGCGCCGGCAACAGTGTCAGTAACGGGGCGCTGCGGACCCGCTGGGACGCGGCGGTGATGGGCACCTACGGCACCCCGCCGATCGCCTTGGTGCGCGGTGAAGGTGCCACGGTGTGGGACGCCGACGGCCGTGAGTACCTGGACTTTCTCTCCGGCATCGCCGTCAACCTGCTCGGGCACGCCCATCCGCGGGTGGTCGAGGCGGTGACCCAGCAGATCGCCACGCTTGGCCACATCTCCAACCTCTACATCTCGCCGCCCGCTGTCATCCTGGCCGAGCGACTGCTCGGATTGTTCGGCCGGGGCGGCCGGGTGTTCTTCTGCAACTCGGGCGCGGAGGCCAACGAGGCGGCCTTCAAGATCGCTCGCAAGACCGGACGGCCGGAGGTGGTCGCGGCCGAGGAGTCCTTCCACGGCCGCACGATGGGTGCCCTGGCGCTGACCGGACAGCCGTCCAAGCGGGCGCCGTTCGAACCGCTGCCCGGCGGGGTCCGGTTCGTCCCGTACGGCGACGCCGCCGCGCTGGAGGCGGCGGTGGGCGAGCAAACGGCGGCGGTGTTCCTCGAACCGATCCAGGGCGAGGGCGGCGTCGTGCCCCCGCCACCGGGGTACCTCGCCGCCGCGCGGGAGATCACGACCCGTCGCGGCGCGCTGTTGGTGATCGACGAGGTGCAGTGCGGCATGGGCCGTACCGGCGCGTGGTTCGCACACCAGGCCAGCGACGTCGCCCCCGACGTGGTGACCCTCGCCAAGGGGCTCGGCGGTGGGCTACCGCTCGGCGCGTGCGTGACGTTCGGCGCCGCGACGACCCTGCTGGCCAAGGGCGAGCACGCGACCACCTTCGGCGGAAACCCGGTCTCCTGCGCCGCCGCCAATGCCGTGCTCGACGTGCTCGCCGAGGAGGACCTGCCCGGGCGGGCCAAGACGCTGGGCGAACGGCTGCGATCCGGCATCCAGGAGTTGGCCGACCCGCTGGTGGCCGAGGTTCGGGGCGCGGGGCTGCTCCTCGGCATCCGGCTCACCCGCCCGGTCGCCGCGGATGTCGAGGCGGCGGCGCGGGACGCCGGGCTGCTCGTCAACACGGTGCGCCCGGACGTCGTACGCCTGGCACCCCCGCTGGTGATCTCCGACGACGCCGTCGACCGTTTCCTCGCCGCGTTCCCGGGCGCGCTGGAGGCGGCGAGGTAGCACGATGCGCCGACTCACTCCGCGACATTTCCTGCGCGACGACGACCTCGCCCCGGACGAGCTCCTCGAGGTGCTCGACCTGGCCGACCGGATGAAGCGGGAGCGGTTCGACCATCGCCCGCTCGCCGGTCCGAAATCCGTCGCGGTGATCTTCGAAAAGCCGTCGACGCGGACGCGGCTGTCGTTCGAGGCGGGCATCGCCGAGCTCGGCGGCCACCCGATCGTCATCGACGCCCGCAGCACCCAGCTCGGTCGGGGCGAGACGATCGAGGACACCGCACGGGTGCTGTCCCGGTACGTGACAGCGATAGTCATCCGTACCTTCGGCGACGACCGGATCCGCGCCCTGGCCGACGCGGCGTCGGTGCCGGTGGTCAACGCGCTCACCGACGGATTCCATCCCTGCCAGGTGCTCGCGGACCTGCAGACCATCCGCGAGCGCAACGGGAGACTTTCCGGGCTGCGGTTGGCGTACTTCGGGGACGGCGCCAACAACATGGCGCACTCGTACCTTCTCGGTGGGGCGGCGGCCGGCCTGCAGGTCCGCATCGCCGCCCCGGAGGATCGTCGACCTCGACCGGACGTGCTGGCGCGCGCCCAAGAGATCGCCGGCGACACTGGGGGCTCGGTCGCCGTGCTCCACGACCCCAAGGAGGCGGCCCAGGGCGCCGACGTGCTCGCCACTGACGTGTGGGCCTCCATGGGGGAGGAGAGTGAGCAGGAGCGGCGCCGGGTGAGGCTGGCTCCGTACGCCGTGGACGAGGAGAAGCTGGCCCTCGCCGACGCCGGGTGCGTAGTGCTGCACTGCTTGCCGGCCCATCGCGGCGAGGAGATCGCCGCCGCCGTGCTGGACGGTCCGCACAGCGCGGTCTGGGACGAGGCGGAGAACCGTCTGCACGCCCAGAAGGCTCTGCTGAGCTTCCTCCTGGAAGGGAGCGAACCATGACCGTTGGCCAGTCCGCGAGCGTCCCGATGACCAAGGCGGCGCGGCACGCCCGTATCGAGGAGCTCGTGTCCCGTAGACGGGTGCGGTCCCAGGCGGAGCTGGCCGGCCTCCTCGCCGAGTCGGGCGTACACGTCACCCAGGCCACCCTGTCCCGTGACCTCGACGAGCTGGGTGCGGTGAAGCTGCGCGGCCCGGACGGGTCGTTGGTGTACGCCGTGCCCGGGGAGGGCGGCGACCGCATTCCACGCGTGATCACCAGCGCCGGGCATCAGACCGCCGACGCCCGGCTGGCCCGCGTCGCCGAGGAGCTGCTGGTCTCCGCGGAGTACTCGGCGAACCTTGTCGTACTGCGCACCCCGCCGGGCGCGGCGCAGTTCCTCGCCTCCGCGATCGACCACTCCGACGCCAACTCGGTGATCGGCACGGTCGCCGGTGATGACACCGTCCTGGTGGTCTGCCGCGACCCGAACGGCGGCGCCGATGTCGCGGCATTCCTGCTCGGGCTGGCCAACCGCAGAGAACGGCCGTGATCTTGCTTCCAAAGAGAACAAGCACGGCGAAGAGGATCGAGACCTAAGGAGAACAACTTGGCCGAGCGAGTCGCACTTGCGTATTCCGGCGGCCTGGACACGTCGGTGGCGATCGGCTGGATCGCCGAGGAGACGGGTGCCGAGGTCGTCGCTGTTGCCATCGACGTGGGGCAGGGCGGCGAGGACCTGGAGACGGTACGCCAGCGAGCCCTCGCCTGCGGGGCGGTGGAGGCCGTCGTGGTGGACGCCCGCGCGGAGTTCGCCGCCGAGTACTGCGTCCCGGCGCTCAAGGCCAACGCCCTCTACATGGACCGCTACCCGTTGATCTCGGCGCTGTCCCGGCCACTCATCGTCAAGCACCTCGCCGAGGCCGCCCGCGAGCACGGCGCTACGGCTGTCGCGCACGGATGCACCGGCAAGGGCAACGATCAGGTCCGCTTCGAGGTCGGTCTGGTCAGCCTGGCACCGGAGCTCGACGTGCTCGCACCGGTCCGCGACTCGGGGATGACCCGCGACAAGGCCATCGGCTTCGCCGGGGAGAAGGGTCTGCCCATCGACGTCACGGCGAGCTCGCCGTACTCGATCGACCAGAACCTCTGGGGCCGCGCCATCGAGACCGGGTTCCTCGAGGACATCTGGAACGCGCCGAACGAGAAGATCTACGCCTACACCGACGACCCGGCGGCGCGACGGCAGCCCGACGAGGTAGTGATCAGCTTCTCCGACGGCGTGCCCACGGCAGTGGACGGCGAGGAGCTGACGCCGTTGCAGATCATCACCGAGCTCAACCGGCGGGCCGGCGCCCAGGGAGTCGGGCGGCTCGACATGGTCGAGGACCGCCTGGTTGGCATCAAGAGCCGCGAGGTGTACGAGTGCCCGGGCGCTGTCGCGCTCATCGCCGCCCACCAGGAGTTGGAGAACGTCACCGTGGAGCGGGAGCTCGCCCGGTTCAAGCGGGGTGTCGACCAGCGCTGGGGCGAGCTGGTGTACGACGGGCTGTGGTTCTCGCCGCTGAAGGGTGCCCTCGACTCGTTCATCGAGCAGGCGTCGCGCCACGTGAGCGGCGAGATTCGGATGCTGCTGCACGGCGGCCGCGCCGTCGTCACCGGGCGTCGCAGCCATGCCTCGCTCTACGACTACGAGCTGGCCACCTACGACACCGGCGATCGGTTCGACCAGAGCATGGCCAAGGGCTTCATCGAGCTGTGGGGACTTCCCAGCAAGATCGCGGCCCTACGCGACAACCGTGCGGACTAACATTGCGCGATCGGAGCGATCGGCGATTCGAGCCGAGGCCGCGTGACCGGGGCTCGGGAAGGGAGACGGGTGCCTGAGGAGGAGGCGGTTCCACCGCTGCGGCTGTGGGGTGGCCGCTTCGAGGGAGGGCCCTCGGACGCGCTTGCTCGTCTGTCGGTGAGTGTGCAGTTCGACTGGCGGCTCGCCCCGTACGACCTGCTGGCCTCCCGCGCCCACGCCAGGGTTCTCCATCGGGCGGGGCTGCTGTCCGATGAAGAACTGGAGCGGATGCTCGGCGTCATCGACGACCTCGACCAGGCCTGCCGGTCCGGTGAGTTCCGTCCCTCCGTCGGGGACGAGGACGTCCACACGGCGCTGGAACGAGGGCTGCTGGAACGGCTCGGTGCGCTCGGTGGCAAGCTGCGGGCCGGCCGCAGCCGCAACGATCAGGTGGCCACCGATCTGCGGCTGTACCTCCGCGACCACGTCCGGCAGATCGTTTCGCGACTTGTCGAGCTGGAGACGGCGCTCGCCGACCAGGCGGCGCGGCACGCGGACGTTCCCGCGCCCGGCATGACTCATCTTCAGCACGCCCAGCCGGTTCTCTTCGGACACCATCTGCTCGCGCACGTCCAGGCGTTCGCGCGGGACGCCGATCGGCTACGGGACTGGGATCGGCGTGCGGCGGTGTGCCCGCTCGGCGCCGGAGCGCTCGCCGGTTCGTCGCTGCCGGTCGACCCGCACGCGGTCGCCGCCGAGCTGGGCTTCGAGTCCCCGGCCGCGAACTCCATCGACGCGGTCAGCGACCGCGACTTCGCCGCCGAGTTCCTCTTCGCCGCCGCCCTCCTCGGGGTGCACCTGTCCCGGCTGGGCGAGGAGATCGTGCTGTGGGCGTCCCAGGAGTTCCGCTGGATAGAGATCGACGACACCTACGCGACCGGGTCGTCGATCATGCCGCAGAAGAAGAACCCGGACGTCGGCGAGCTCGCCAGGGGTAAGACCGGCCGGCTGATCGGGCATCTCGCCGGACTGCTGACGACGCTCAAAGGGCTTCCGCTCGCCTACGACCGGGACCTCCAGGAGGACAAGGAGCCGGTTTTCGACGCCGTCGACACGCTCCTGCTCGTCTTGCCAGCGCTCGCCGGGCTGGTCGCCACCATGCGGGTGAACACCGAGCGGCTCGCGACCACCGCCACCGAGGGCTTCGCCCTGGCGACCGACCTGGCCGAGCACCTTGTCCGGATGGGGGCGCCGTTCCGCGAGGCCCACGAGGCGGTCGGCCACCTCGTGGTCTGGTGTCAGGTCCACGACAAGGATTTCGGCGACCTCACCGACGACGAGCTGGCCAAGGTCTCTCCCCAGCTGACCCCGGACGTACGCGACGTGCTCACGGCCCACGGCGCCATCGCCGCCCGCGACGCGCACGGCGGCACCGCGCCGGGGCGCGTCGCCGAGCAGCTCGCGGACGTGCGCCGTGCCGTCGAGGCCCAGGCGCGCTGGGCCGCCGGGGAGTAGGCGTCGGGGATCGCACGGAGGCGCCCGGTGGACCTTCTTTCCCGTGACTTCTTCGACCGCCCCTCCCCGGAGGTGGCGTGCGACCTGCTCGGCCGCGTCCTCGAGCATCAGAGCGCCGAAGGGCTCGTGGCGGTTCGGCTGACCGAGGCCGAGGCGTACGCCGGAGAAGAGGATCCGGCCTCCCACGCCTTCCGGGGACGGACCGCCCGCAACGCGACGATGTACGGGGATGCGGGGCACGCCTACGTGTACTTCACCTACGGCATGCACTACTGCATCAACCTGGTGTGCCTCGGACCCGGCACCGCGTCGGCGGTTCTGCTGCGGGCCGGCGAGGTGGTCGAGGGAGCGGATCTGGCCCGCGCCCGGCGGCGCCGGGCGGGCGACCGCGACCTGGCACGTGGCCCGGCCCGCCTCTGCGGGGCGCTCGGTGTCGGCCGGCATCACGACGGCGCGGACGTGTGCGACCCGGCGGGTCCGCTGCGGGTGCTGGAGGGCGTACCCGCCGATCCCGCGCTGGTCCGGACGAGTCCGCGGACCGGCGTGGTCGGGGCGAAGGAACGGCCGTGGCGGTTCTACGTCGGCGGCGAGCCGTACGTCTCCCCGTACCGGCCGCACACACCGCGCCGCAGGCGCAGCTGAGCGGGTAAGAAGTAGGTTCGTACGAGACAAGCACGACGGAACAACATGGAGACCCGAGGACCGTGACCGATATCGTCGACGAGCTGACGTGGCGAGGGCTGCTCGCCCAATCCACCGACCTGGATGAGATTCGCAAGGCGCTGGTGGACGGACCGGTCACGCTGTACTGCGGATTCGATCCCACCGGGGCCAGCCTGCACATCGGTCACCTGATGCAGATCCTCACCCTCCGCCGGTTCCAGCACGCGGGCCACCGACCCATCGCGCTGGTCGGCGGGGCCACCGGACTGATCGGCGACCCGAGCGGCAAGAACATCGAGCGGACGCTGAACCCGGCCGAGACCGTTGCCGAGTGGGTGCAGCGGATCGGTGCCCAGCTCGAGCGATTCCTGGATTTCACCCCGGGCCCGGGTGGGGCGATCCTGGCCAGCAACCTGGACTGGACCAGTGGGCTGACCACCATCGAGTTTCTCCGCGACATCGGCAAGCACTTCTCCGTCAACCGAATGCTGGCGCGGGAGACGGTCAAGGCGCGGCTGGCCGGCGAGGGGATGAGCTACACCGAGTTCAGCTACGTACTTCTGCAGGCGTACGACTTCCTGCAGCTGTTCCGCGGGTACGGCTGCGTGCTGCAGACCGGCGGCACCGACCAGTGGGGGAACCTGACCGCGGGTGTCGAACTGATCCGGCGGATCGAGGGCAAGACGGCCCACGCCGTCACCACCCCGCTGCTGACCCGGGCCGATGGCACGAAGTTCGGCAAGACCGCCACCGGCGAGAGCGTGTGGCTGGATCCCGAGTTGACCAGTCCCTACGCGTTCTTCCAGTTCTGGGTCAACGCCGACGATCGTGACGTCGGCAACTACCTCAGGGCCTTCAGCTTCCGTCCCCGGGAGGAGATCGAGGACCTGGAGCGGTGGACCGCGGAGCGCCCTGCGGCCCGCGAGGCGCAGCGCGCGCTCGCCGAGGAACTCACCACACTGGTACACGGGCCGGACGAGTGCGTTCGTGTGGTGGCGGCCAGCCACGCCCTTTTCGGCCGGGGAGCGCTCGAGGAGCTGGACGAACGCACCCTGGAGGCGGCGCTCGCCGAGGTGCCCCGGGTGACCGTCCAGGGCCCGCTGCCGCCGCTGGTCGATCTGTTGGCCGAGACGGGGCTGACGTCGAGCAAGTCCGCCGCCCGCCGGGCGATCGCGGAGGGCGGCGCCTACCTCAACAACGGGAAGATAACCGACGAGGCGGCGGTTCCTACCGCCGGCGACCTGCTGCATGGCAGGTTCCTGGTCCTGCGCCGAGGCAAGCGCAGCGTCGGCGGGGTTGAGGTCACCGGCAGCGGGTAAGGATTGTCTGGGGAACAGGACCCACGTGGCCGGTTGTTGCTACCACGTAGAGCCTGTGACCTGCAGCTCCACCGAAGCGGGCGCGTCGATTTGACGTGATCGCTGAGACTGCTAAAGTTCTATCCGCCTCGCAGGGAGAACCGGACGCCAAAGGCGGCCGATCCCGGAGGATCCCGCACTTAGCTCGAGTCGACCGCACCGTGCGATCGGGTAGGCTAGGGTGTGGAACCCCGAAGAGATCAACAGCCGCCAATCGTTTGACGGCCTGAGATCCTGAGGGTAAAGTTTAAGGGTTGCCCTGGAGAGGGTCGAGAGATCCAAACCAGTGGGCGTCCGCTCCTTGAGAACTCAACAGCGTGTCAAAAGCCAGTGCAAGAACCCCCGTTCGTGGGGCGCCGGGCGCGAGCGTCCGGTGTCTTACGTACGGTTCCTTTGGATCTTGCTGCGGACCTGGGTGACCGGGTCCGCATGCCAGAGTTCAAGCTGAGCGCCCCGCCGGGTAGCCCGGTGGATGCGCTCACTCCAATGTGTCAGCAACCCACGCTCTTCGCGTGATTGCTCGATAGACATTAACGGAGAGTTTGATCCTGGCTCAGGACGAACGCTGGCGGCGTGCCTAACACATGCAAGTCGAGCGGTGAACCACCCTTCGGGGTGGGGATCAGCGGCGAACGGGTGAGTAACACGTGAGCAACCTACCCCTGGCACTGGGATAAGCCCGAGAAATTGGGTCTAATAGCGGATACGACCACGGAGGGCATCCTCTCGTGGTGGAAAGGTTTTCCGGCTGGGGATGGGCTCGCGGCCTATCAGTTAGTTGGTGGGGTAATGGCCTACCAAGACGACGACGGGTAGCCGGCCTGAGAGGGCGACCGGCCACACTGGGACTGAGACACGGCCCAGACTCCTACGGGAGGCAGCAGTGGGGAATATTGCGCAATGGGCGAAAGCCTGACGCAGCGACGCCGCGTGGGGGATGAAGGCCTTCGGGTTGTAAACCCCTTTCAGCAGGGACGAAGCGAAAGTGACGGTACCTGCAGAAGAAGCGCCGGCTAACTACGTGCCAGCAGCCGCGGTAATACGTAGGGCGCAAGCGTTGTCCGGAATTATTGGGCGTAAAGAGCTCGTAGGCGGTCTGTCGCGTCCGCTGTGAAAACCCGGG
>WHSR01000045.1 GCA_009379995.1 Streptosporangiales bacterium | reverse complement strand
GCCGACGCGGACGATCCCGCTGCATGTGCGGATCGCGGTGACCGCGAAATACCGGACGTGTCAGTGGGAGGGCGGCTGCGACATGCCGGCCCCCTGGTGCGACGTGCATCATTTGGAGCACTTCGCCGATGGTGGGCTGCCCACGTTGGGCAACCTCACCCTGCGCTGCCGGGTGCACCACACCTACGAGCATCTGCGGCAAGACGCCGAACACCGACACCGCCGACGACGAGCGGCGTAAGGTTCCCGGCTATACCTGGATGCGGGCGTCCACGACCTTGACGACCTCCTCGATCGCCTCGTCGATCGGGACGCCGTTGCGCTGTTCCCCGTTGCGGTACCGGAACGAGACGGCCTTCTGGGCGACGTCCCGGTCGCCGGCCAGCATCATGTAGGGGATCTTCTGGGTCTGGGCGGTGCGGATCTTCTTCTGCATCCGTTCGTCGCTGGCGTCGACCTCGACCCGGATGCCGCGGGCGCGCAGCCGCCCCGCCGCCTGCTCCAGGTACGGCACGTGCGCGTCGCTGATCGGGATCCCGACGACCTGGACGGGGGCGAGCCAGGGCGGCAGCGCGCCCGCGTAATGCTCCAGCAGGATGCCGAAGAACCTCTCGATCGACCCGAACAGCGCCCGGTGGATAATCCACGGCCGCTGCCGGGAGCCGTCCGCTGCCTGGTACTCCAGGTCGAACAGCCTCGCGTTCTGCAGGTCGACCTGGAGGGTGGAGATCTGCCAGCGGCGGCCGATCGCGTCCCGCAGGTGCAGGTCGATCTTGGGTGCGTAGAAGGCGCCCTCGCCCTCGGCGACGACGTACGGGAGATCCGCCGCCTCGATCGCGTGCCGCAGCGCGGCCTCCGCGGTGTTCCACTCCGCGATCTCGCCGACGTACTTGTCCGGCCGGGTAGCCAGCTCCGCCTCGAACTCGGTCAGCCCGAAGTCGCGCAGCAGGTCGATGACGAACGCCATCAGGCTGGCCAGCTCGTCGGACAGCTGTTCCGGCGTGCAGAGGATGTGCGAGTCGTCCTGGGTCAGCCCGCGGACCCGGGTGAGCCCGTGCACGACACCCGACTTCTCGTACCGGTAGACGGTCCCGAACTCGAACAGCCGCAGCGGCAGCTCACGGTAGGACCGGCCCCGGGAGCGGTAGATAAGGAAATGGAACGGGCAGTTCATCGGCTTCGGGTAGTACCGCGCGCCCTCCATCTCCATGGGCGGGTACATGTTCTCCGCGTACCACTGCAGGTGCCCGGAGGTCTCGAACAGGGTCGACCGCGCGATGTGCGGGCTGTAGACGAATTCGTACCCGGCCTCCTCGTGCCGGCGCCGGGCGTAGTCCTCCATCGTCCGGCGTACGATCCCGCCCTTGGGGTGGAAGACGGCCAAGCCGCTGCCGATCTCCGGCGGGAACGAGAACAGGTCGAGCTCGGCGCCGAGCCGTCGATGGTCGCGCCGTTCCGCCTCCGCCAGCAGCTTCAGGTGTTCGTCGAGCGCCCCCCGCGACTCCCAGGCGGTGCCGTAGATGCGCTGCAGCTGCGGGTTGTTCTCGCTGCCCCGCCAGTACGCGCCCGCGCTGCGCAGCAGCCGGAAGGCCGGTATATGCCGAGTGGTGGGCAGGTGGGGACCCCGGCACAGGTCCTTCCAGCACAGCTCGCCGGACTTGGCGTCCAGGTTGTCGTAGATGGTCAGCGCGTCGCCCCCACCTACCTCGACGGAGGCCTCGTCGCCCGCGCCGCCCTTGATGCCGATGAGCTCCAGCTTGTACGGCTCCGCGGCCAGCTCCGCCTTGGCCTCGTCGTCACCGACCTCGCGCCGGGCAAAGGGCTGCCCGGCCTTGACGATTTCGCGCATCCGCGCCTCGATCGCCTTCAGGTCCTCGGGGTTGAACGGCCGCGACACGTCGAAGTCGTAGTAGAAGCCGTTCTCGATCGGCGGTCCGATGCCCAGCTTGGCCTCGGGAAACAACTCCTGCACCGCCTGCGCCAACACGTGCGCGGTCGAGTGGCGAAGGATCGACCGGCCGTCGTCGGAGTCGACGGTCACCGGCTCGACCGTGTCGCCGTCGCGCGGCTCGACCGCGAGGTCGCGCAGCTCACCGTTCAGCCGGGCGGCGATGACCCCCCGCTCTTCCCGGTAGAGATCGGCAGCGGTCGTGCCCGTCGTCACCTGGCGCTCGATTCGCTGACCACGGCGATCGAGAACGGTGAGACGGACATCCGACACGGGTATCTCCTGGAGTGATGGGTGCGTAGTGTGCTGTCAGGCGTACGTGGCGTAGGGCCACGCGCCGGCCGTACCGATGCTACCGGGAGCGGCGCTGTGACCTCGCGGGTATTTCCTGGTCGGTTAGTAGGGCCGTTCGCGCTGGTCGTGTTCTTCTTGCTGCCGTGGCTCGCCATGCTGCCGTCGGCGGCCGCCGGACCGGAGCAAGCACCGACCGTCCTCACTACCAGGGTCGACGGCACGATCACCCCTGTCGTGGCCGAGCAACTCGCCGACGCGGTACGGACCGCGGAACGCGAGCACCACGCCGCGCTCCTGGTGGAGTTGGACACCCCCGGAGGCCTGCTCGAATCGACGCGGGACATCGTGGGGGACTTCCTCAACGCCAAGGTGCCCGTCATCGTCTATGTGGCCCCGTCGGGCGCCCGGGCCGGCTCGGCGGGCGCGTACATCACCCTCGCCGCCCATGTCGCCGCGATGGCCCCCGGCACCAACATCGGCGCCGCTACTCCTGTCGGCGGGCAAGGTGAGGACCTCGACCAGAAGATCGTCAACGACTCGGCGGCCTGGGCCATTTCGATCGCCGAACGGCGCGGCCGGGACACCGAGTTCGCCGAGAACATGGTGCGCAAGGGCACATCCGTGCCGGCGAGCCAGGCCGCAGAGACCGGCGCGATCGACCTCGTCGCGTCCTCGCGGGCCGCCCTGCTCGCCCAGGCGAACGGCGAGACGGCCGCCCTCGGCGACGGCAGGGAGGCCACCCTGCGGACGGCCGGCGCCCGCCCGGTCGACTACCAACCCAACTTCTTCCGCGGCCTGCTTCAGGTCCTCGCCAACCCCGAGCTCGCGTACCTGTTCATGTCGATCGGCACGCTCGCGATCATTTACGAGCTGGCCAGCCCCGGCATGGGTTTCGCCGGCATCACCGGCGCGATCCTGCTGATCCTCGGGTTCTTCTCGCTCAGCGTGCTGCCGTTCAACGTCGCTGGGATCCTCCTGCTGGTCCTCGCCGCGGCGCTGTTCCTCGCCGAGGTGTTCACGCCGGGAGTGGGTGTCTTCGCCGCCGGAGGCGCCGTCAGCCTGTTGCTCGCCGGGATGTTCCTGTTCGAAGGCCGGCTCGGGGTCAACCCCGCCGTGCTGTGGCCCGTCGCCATCCTCGTCGGGCTGGGCACCCTCATCGCCGGGCGGCTGGCCTGGCGTGCCCGCAGAGCAACCCCGGTCACCGGCCAGGACGCGCTGATCGGCCACGAGGCGGTGGTGCAGCGCGTGGACGACGGTGGCGGCCAGGTGCAGCTCGAAGGCGCCTGGTGGACGGTGCGCGCCCGGGGCGTGCCGCTGGAGAAGGGGCAGGCAGTACGGGTGGTGGACCAGGAGGACCTCGACCTCATCGTGGAACCCCTCGAATCCGGAAAGGATGAGCGATGAACGCACTGATCGCCATCATCATCGCCGCGGCGGTGGTCTTGATCTTCTTCTTCATGGCGATTCGGATCGTCCAGGAGTACGAGCGCGGGGTGATCTTCCGGCTCGGACGGGTGATCGGGGCCAAGGGACCAGGTCTGTTCTTCATCATCCCGATCGTCGACCGCATGGTGAAGGTCTCGCTGCGGACCATAACCATGGATGTCCCGCCGCAGGACGTGATCACCAGGGACAACGTCACGATCCGGGTGAACGCGGTGACCTACTTCAACGTCGTCGACCCGGTGCGCTCGGTGGTGTCCGTCGAGGACCACGTCAGGGCCTCCTCGCAGATCGCACAGACCACCCTGCGCAGCATCCTGGGGCAGATCGACATGGACGAGCTGCTGGCCAAGCGGGACGAGATCAACCAGCGTCTGCAGCAGATCATCGACCAGGCCACCAATCCGTGGGGTGTGAAGGTCACAGTCGTCGAGGTCAAGCACGTCGAGCTGCCGGAGGCGATGCGGCGCGCGATGGCCCGTCAGGCCGAGGCCGAGCGCGACCGCCGGGCCAAGGTCATCCACGCGATCGGCGAGTACGAGGCGGCCGAGAACCTCGGCCGCGCCGCGGACGTCCTGGAACTCCACCCAGCGGCCATGCAGCTGCGGATCCTGTCCACCATGGCCGAGATCACTACCGAACGGAACTCCACGCTCATCTTCCCGCTGCCGATGGAGTTCCTTCGCCTCGTCGACATCCTCCGGGCCAACGGGCAACAGGCGAGCCAGGCCCAGGCGCCCCAGGGCTGAGTCCGCGCGAGCTCGCGCCGAGCTCGCGCCGCTCGCGCCGAGATCTAGGTTGTGGGGGTTGTTTTGTCCGTTTCAGACCCCCACAACATGGATCTCGGCGGCGGGGATCCCGGCGCGGGATCCCGGGCGGGATCTCAGCGAGCGAGGACCTCCAGGGCCGCGGCCACGCCGCCCGGCCGGTACGGAACACCGGCGGCGGCGAGCCCGAGCTCCACGCCGCTGAGGGTGGCCGCGAGCATCAGGTCGTCGAAGTCGCCCAGGTGCCCGATGCGGAACACGCGACCCCGAAGTCGGCCGAGCCCGGAACCGAGCGCCATGCCGTACCGCTCCACTACCGCGGCACGGAATTCCGCCTCGTCGTACCCCTCCGGCATGAGCACCGCGGTGAGGGAAGGGCTGTGCTCGGCCTGGTCGCGGCAGACCACCTCCAGCCCCCACGCGTCGACAGCGGCGCGGGTCGCGGCCGAATGCCGGGCGTGCCTGGCGAACACGTTCGCCAGCCCTTCCTCGCACAGCAGGTCGACGGCGGCCCGCAGGCCGAAGAGGAGGTTGGTCGCGGGCGTGTAGGGGTAGAAGCCGGCGGCGTTGGCCTCGAGGACCGGCCGCCAGTCCCAGTACGACCTCGGCAGCCGCGCGGTCTCCGCGGCGGCGAGCGCGCGTTCGCTGATCGCGTTGAAGCCGAGCCCCGGCGGCAGCATCAGGCCCTTCTGTGACCCGGAGACCGTTACGTCGACGCCCCACTCGTCGTGCCGGTAGTCAGTGCAGGCCAGCGAGGAGACCGTGTCGACGAACAGCAGCGGCGGGTCGGCCCCACGGTCGGCCGCCCCCGCGTCGATGGCCGCCCGCACCTCGCGCACTCGGCTCAGCACCCCGGTCGAGGTCTCGTTGTGCACGACGCAGACCGCCTTGATCGCAGGATCGGCGCGCAGCCTCTCCCGCACCGCCGAGGGCTCGACGCCGTGTCGCCAGTCGCCGGGCACCAGGTCAGCGACGAGCCCGAGGCGCCGCGCCATATCCGCCCACAGGGTGGCGAAGTACCCGGTCTCGAAGCCGAGCACCCGGTCGCCCGGGGACAGCGTGTTGGCCAGGGCCGCCTCCCACGCCCCGGTTCCCGACGACGGGTAGATCACCACCGGCCCGGAGGTACCGAAGACCCGCGCCAGGTCGGGGAGCAGGCCGCGCATCAGCGCGGCGAACTCCGCCGACCGGTGGTCGATGGTGGGGCGGGCGATGGCGTCCAGCACCGGGCCGGGCACGTTGGTCGGGCCGGGTATCTGCAGCAGCCGCCGGCCGGGCAGCCGGCTCACCGGCCGGTCCACTCGGGCTTGCGCTTGTCCACGAACGCCCGGACACCCTCCTTGAAGTCGTCGCTGCCGTACACCAGCGCCACGAGATCGGACGCGTCCGGCAGGTTGGCCCGGCGCAGCCGCCGCAGGGTCTCCTTGGTGGCGTACATGGTGAGCGGCGCCTGGCCTGCGAGCTGCGCGACCAGCTCGTCCGCCCGCTCGTCCAGCCGCTCCGGCTCCACGACCTCGGCGACCAGCCCGGCGGTCAGCGCCTGCTCGGCGGTGAAGAACGACGCGGTAAGTATGAGCTGAAGCGCCCGGCTCTCTCCGATCAGCGAGACGAGCCGTGCGCAGGTCTCCGCGGACAGACAGTTGCCGAGGGTGCGGGCGATCGGTATGCCGAACCTCGCGTCCGGGGTGCAGACACGCAGGTCGCACGCGGCGGCGAGGGACAGCCCCCCACCGACCGCGTATCCTTCGATCACCGCGAGCGTCGGCACCCGCGCCGCTTCTAGCCTGCCGACGATCCGGTCCATCCTACGCTCGTAGGAGATGCCGTCCTCGCCGGTCCGGAAGTTCCGGAACTGTGCGATGTCGGTGCCGGCGACGAAGGCCTTGCCGCCGGCGCCGCGCAGCACCAGCGCCCGGATGCTCTCGTCGCCGTCGACCCTCTCGCACGCCTCGTAGAGGGCGTCGTACATCGCCCACGTCATGGCGTTGCGGGCGTCGGGACGGTTGAAGGTGATCCTCGCCACCGGCCCGTCCCGGGTGAACAGCAGCTCGTCAGTCGTCACCCGACCACCCCCTCTTCCCGTAGCTGTGCGATCTCCTCGGCGGCGAAGCCGTGCCGGGCGAGGACCTCGTCGGTGTGCTCGCCGAGCAGCGGGGCGGCACGGCGTACGCTCCCCGGCGTCTCACTCAGCTTGACGGGGATGCCGAGTCCGTGGATCCGTCCCTCCACCGGGTGATCCATCTCGACGACCATTTCCCTGGCGAGGGTGTGCGGGTCCTCGCAGACCTCCGCGTAGTTGCGGATCGGCCCGCAGGGTACGCCGGCGTCGAGCAGCACCGTCACCCACTCGTCGGTGGTCTTGTGCCGCATGACCGACTCCAGCTCCTCCTGGAGGGCGGGGCGGTTTTCCACCCGCTCCAGGTTGGAGGCGAACCGCGGGTCGGTGAGCAGGTCCTCCCGGCCGATCGCCCGGCAGAACCGCGGCCACAGCCGCTCGTTGTTTGCGCCGACCGTGACGTGGCCGTCCCTGGTCCGCAGCGCCTGGTACGGGGCGCTGAGCCGGTGTGCCGAGCCGAAGGGCTTCGGGATCCGGCCGGTGGTCCATAGCTCCGTCGTCTCCCAGACCGACAGTGCGAGGGCCGCCTCGAACAGCGAGACGTCCACGTGCTGCCCGACGCCCGTCTGCTCGCGGGCCAGGTACGCGGCGAGGATGCCGAACGCCGCGTACAGTCCGGCACCCAGGTCGCCGATCGGGATCCCGCACTTGACCGGGGGACCGTCCGGCTCGCCGGTCACGCTCATCACCCCGGACATGGCCTGGGCGATGAGATCGTAGCCCGCCCTGGAGGCGTACGGACCGGTCTGCCCGAAGCCCGAGATGGAGGCGTAGATGATCCGGGGGTTGACCTCCCGCAGGGTCTCGTAGTCGACGCCGAGCCGGGCGGTGACCCCTGGGCGGAAGTTCTCGGCTACCACGTCCGCGTCGCCTACGAGGCGGTGGAACACCTCGCGGCCGCGTGGTTTCTTCAGGTCGAGCGCGACGCTGTGCTTGTTGCGGTTGACCGCGAGGAAGGAGACGTTCTCGTCGCCCTTCCCCCGAAAGCCCATGGAGTGCCGGGACGCGTCGCCCTTGTCGATCGGCTCGACCTTGGTCACCTGGGCACCCATGTCCGCCAGCAGCTGGCAGCAGAAGGGGCCGGCCATGACCTGGGTGAGGTCGAGGACCCGGAGCCTTTCGAGGGCGAGCGTCATCCGTCCTCCCGGCGTGACAGAGTCGTCATTTCTTCGTCGCCCGACCGGGCGGAAGCAGCGTCGTCCGCCGGCCCGTCCGGCGGGGTCGAGGTCGGCGCCGGGCGCATCCGCCGCACCGCCTTGACCAGGTAGGGAGCGAGCAGGAGGACCAAGGCAAGGGCGAACAGCAGGAGCGCGATCGGCCGGTTGAAGAAGATCGTGAGGTCGCCTCCACCCATGTCGGAGGTCTGCGTCAGGGTCTTCTCCATCAGGCTGCCGAGGATCAGACCGAGGATGAGCGGTGCGGCGGGATAGCCGTACTTGTGCATCACGTACCCGATGACACCGAAGGCCAGACCCAGCCACACCCCCCACATGCGGTTCTGCATCGCGTACGCCCCGATCAGGGCCACCAGCAGGATCAGCGGGTAGAGCAGGCTGTAGCGAATCCGCAGCAGCGAGCCGAGCACAGGGGCGAGCGGCAGGTTCATGGCGAGGAGCAGCAGGTTGCCGAGATAGAAGGAGGCCATCAGGCCCCAGGCCAGCTCCGGCTGCTCGCGCAGGAAGAGCGGCCCGGGCTGCAGTCCGAAGATGATGAATGCGCCGAGCAGCACGGCCGTCGTGCCGGACCCGGGGATGCCGAGGGTGAGCGTGGGCACGAACGCCGCGTTGGCGGCGGCGTTGTTCGCCGCCTCCGGGCCGGCCACTCCGGGAAGGGCTCCCTTGCCGAACCGCTCCGGCTTCTTGGAGACCCGGCGCTCGATGTCGTAGGCGAAGAACGACGCGAGCGTGGCACCCGCACCGGGGAGCATGCCGACGAGGAACCCGACGACCCCGCCCCGGGCGGTCGGGCCGGAGATCTCCCGCAGGTCCCGGCGAGACATCAGCATGTCCCGCATCCGGGTACGGATCGGTTCCGCGCCACCCCGGCCGACCTGCGCCATCACCTCGGCCACCGCGAACAGTCCGATGACGACGCCGAGAAAGCCGATGCCGTCGAGGAGTTGCACCTGGCCGAAGGTGTACCGGGCGATGCCGGTCTGCGCGTCGATGCCGACGGTGGAGATCGCCACGCCGAACGCGGCCATGGCCAGCCCCTTGGCCTGCGAGGTCCCGCCGCCGAAGCCGACGACGCTGGCCATGCCGAGCACCATGAGCGCGAACATCTCCGGCGGGCCGAAGTTCAGGGCGAGGCCGGAGAAGATCGGGGCCAGCGTCATCAGCGGGATGATCGTGATTGTCCCCGCGACGAACGAAGCGATCACCGAGGTGGCGAGCGCCTGCCCGGCTCGCCCGGTCCGGGCAAGGGGGTACCCGTCGAAGGCAGTGACCACACTGGCCGAGTCGCCCGGCGTCGCGATGAGGATCGAGCTGATCGACGCGCCGTACTGGCAGCCGTAGTAGATGCCGGCAAGCATGATCAGCGCTGAGATCGGGTCGAGGGTCAGGGTGAGCGGCAGCAGCAGGGCGACGCCGGTGGCCGAGCCCAACCCGGGCAGCATCCCGATGAACGTGCCCAGGACGACCCCGCCGAAGCAGTACAGCAGGTTGGCCGGCGAGAAGGCGGTCTGGAAGCCCAGCAGAACATTGTCGAAGACGCCGTCCACCTCGGTCACTCCCCCAGCAGACCGAGCACGCCGCCGGGCAAGGGCACCTGGAGCATCTGGACGAAGACCAGGTAGGAGACGACGACAGCGGTCACGGTGATCACCGCAGCGAGCCAGAGCGGCTCCCGCTCGACCAGCGCCAGGAGTATGAAGATGAGAAGCCCGAAGGCGACAAGGAACCCGACCACGCTGGTGGCCAGGATCGCGCCCAGTACCAGCGCGAACACCAGTGTGACGCGGCGTTCGCCGCCGGTCGGACGGTCTTCGGCCGGGCGCTGCTCGGCTGAGCTCGCGTCCTCCGGCGCCTCGGCCGACCGGCGCCCGCGACGGCTCCGGACAATGCTCTCCACGCCCACCCAGCCGGAGAACCCGGCAAGTGCCAGCCCGGCGACGAAGGGCATGAAGCCGGGCCCGATCCCGCCCTGGGCGATGATCCGGTAGCTGATGGCCTGCACGGCCATGGCGAGCCCAACCGCCGCGAGGACACCTGCGATGACGAGGTCGGCACCGATCCTGCGGGTGAGTCTGCGCACTGGCCCCACCGTCAACCGAGGACGCCCTGCAGCTGCTTCTCGTACGCCTTGAGGTAGGTCACGAACTCGTCGTGCGGGCGCTTCACCGGACGCAGGAAGTTGTCGTCGAGGTACTTGGAGTAGCTCGGGCTCTGCGTCCACTTTCGGACGGTCTCCTCCCAGTAGGCGCTCTCGGCGTCGGTGATGTCGCCGGCCGCGAATACGCCGCGGTACTGGGTGAAGGAAACGTTCACGCCCTGCTCCTCGGCGGTCGGAACCTCGTCCAACGGAGCGTCCTCGTACCGGCTGTCCGCGAACACCGCCACCGGCCGCACCTCGCCGGCCTTGATCTGGCCGATGACCTCGCTCGGGTTCAGCATGGCCGTGTCGATGTCGCCGCCGATCAGGGCGTTGACGATCTCCCCGCCGGAGTCGAAGGTCACCCGCCGGTACTTCACGCCCTGGTCCTGCTCCATCAGTCCGGTGACGATGGCATCCAGGCCCGTGGCGCCGGCGAGGCCCACGCGCACCTGCCCGCCCTTCTTGAGTGCGCCGACGACGTCCTGGAGCTCCTGGTACGGCGAGTCCTTGGGTACCACCATCAGGGTGACGTCCTCGGCGATCTGCATGACCGGGGTGAAGTCGGACCAGGTCCACGGCGTGTCAGTCGTCACCGGGAGGGCAACGCCGGCGGTCTCCGAGGGGATCAGGTAGTGGGGATCGGCTTGCTTCGAGAGCAGGAAGGAGTAGCCGATCGCGCCGCTGCCGCCCGGCCTGTTCTCGACCTTCACGTCGATGTCGGGCCGGGCCTCCTCTATGCCCTTGGCCAGGGCGCGGCCGAAGACGTCGCTGCCGCCGCCGGGTGCGAACGGCACCACGATGGTGACCGGACGCTCCGGCTCCCACGCGTCGCCGGACCCGCCGCCCGCGGTGCTCCCGCCACAGCCGGTGAGCCCGGCGGCGAGGGCGACCGCAAGCGCCCAGGCCGGCGCGGCTCCCGGTCGCTTCGTGGATGCCCTTCTGCCGACCGATGTCTCGGGGATGGTACGTCCCAGAAGCCGACCCAGCACAGCCGCACCGCCCTTCGCCGCATCGCGGATCCGTGCTGCGCGTACGGCACGATCGTGCTGTGCCGCTCCGCAGCACACCGTGCCGCACAACGGTATACCGTATGGCGATGTACCGTATGCCGGTGCCCGGGAGGCGTCAAGAGGATGCAGAGCGTGATCAATGCTCTCCGGGTCCTCGAGGAGGTGGGGCGGCAGCAGCCGGTCGGGGTGAGCGAACTTGCCCGCCAGCTCGCCCTTCCCAAGAGCTCCGTGCAGCGGGCGCTGCGTACGTTGCATGCCGCCGGCTGGATCCGCCCGGCGGGCAGCGAGCTGACCCGCTGGCTGCTTACCACCAAGGCGCTGCACGTTGGGTGGCACGCGATCGGCGAGCTGAGCCTGCGTGAGGCCGCCATGCCGGTGATGGAGCAGCTGCGCCGGCAGACCGAGGAGACGATCCACCTCATGGTCCCCGAGGGCAACCGGGTGGTGCTGATCGAGCGCCTGGAGACGCCGAAGCCGGTGCGGATCATCATCCCGCTGGGCGGAGGGGCCCCCATCCACGCGTCGTCGAACGGCAAGGTGATCCTTGCCCACAGCCCGCCGGTCGAGGTGGAGCGGGTGATCGCCGAGGGTCTACCCCGCTACACCGACACCACGATCGTCGACCCGGACGAGCTTCGTGCCGAGCTTGCCGCGACCCGGGTGCGTGGGTACGCCACGAACAGCGCGGAGTGGCGGTCGGACATCGCCGCTGTGGCCGCGGCCATCCTAAACGTGGACGGCCACCCGGTCGGCAGCCTGAGTATCTCCACGCCCGCGGTCCGCATGCCCGCGGAGGTCGCGCCGCAATACGGCCGGCTCGTGCGCGACGCGGCCCGCCGCATCACCGCTTCCCTCGGTCAGGCCCTTAGCCCGTGATCTTGCAGAAATTCAAAACCGGACCACTTTGGGCACTACCGGACCTCCCAGTTGCCGGGCAGCATGAGCGGCCCGGCCGCGGGCAGGCCGAGCCTGGCCGCGAGCGGGGCCAGCCGCCCCCACGCCGCCACCCGGAGCGCCTCGAGGTCGGTTGCGCCGGCCGCGGCGGCGGCCGCCGGATCCTCGCTGGACTCGGCCGGGCGCAGCCGCTCCAACGGGGTGGTCCTCGGAAAGATCCGCAGGTCTGCCTCGACGTCCGGCGGAAGGTGCGCCTTCTCCTTGGCGAGCGTGACCGCCCGCTCGATGCCGCCGAGCTCGTCCACGAGGCCGCGCTCCTTGGCGTCCGCGCCTGTCCACACCCGGCCGCGGGCCAGGGTGTCCACCCGCTGCCGGTCGAGACCGCGTCCCTCGGCGGCCTTGGCGGTGAAGTCGTCGTAGATCCGGTCCAGCGAGGCGTGCACGCGTTCCCACTCGTCGTCGCTGTAGCCGCGGTTGGTGGAGAACATCAGCGCGTGGCCACCGTCGGCCGCGGCGTCATGGGTGACCCCGAGCCTCCCCATCAGCTCCGTGGTGACCGCCTTCCCGGCGAGCACCCCGATCGATCCGGTGAGGGTGCCCGCCTGGGCGACGATCGCGTCCGCGCCCATCGACACGAAGTACCCACCGGACGCGGCGACCCGGCCCATCGACACCACCACCGGCTTGCCGCGACGGCGGGCGAGGGCCACGTGACGCCAGATGACGTCGGACGCGACGTACGAGCCGCCCGGGCTGTCCACCCGGAAGACGATCGCCTTCACCCGCTCGTCTCTGATGGCCGCGCGGAACGCCGCGCTGACCGTCTCCGAGCCCATCGCGGTGCCGAGTGGACTACGCCCGCTGCGGCCGAGCCGGATCGGCCCGAGCCCGTGGATGAGCGCGATCGTGTTCGCGTGGCGCCGGGCCGCGAGCCGGCGCGTGACGTTCTGCACCAGGGCGCGGTTGTAGCGGGTGACGTACTGGGTCCGTGCCTCCTCACCCACCTGGCCGCGGACCTCGTCGTATACCTCGTCGCGGTACGCCAGCCCGTCGACCAGGCCAGCGTCGAGCGCTTCGGCCGCGAGCAGCGGGGCCCGGTCGACGAGCTTGCGTACCTGCTGCTCGGACAGTCCGCGCGCGGCGGCGACGCCGGCGACGATCTGCTCCGAGAGCGAGGCGACGAGACGCTCGCTCATCTCCCGGTGGGGATCGGTGTAGCCGCGTTCGAGGAAGGTGTTGGCGGCGGTCTTGTACTCGTGCCGCTGGCTGAGCTGGGGGGTGACGCCGACCTTGGCCAGGGCGTCGCGTACGAACGGCTCCTCGAGGCCGATCCCGGTGAGGCCCACGTCACCGGAGGGCTGGAGGTAGACGCGTTCGCAGGCAGTGGCCAGGAGGTAGGGCACGTTCCCGGCGCCGAACTCGCCGAACGTCTCGGCCCAGGCCACGGCGAGCTTGTCGGCGCGGCGGAGTTCGCCGATCGCGTCGCGCAGCTCCTGGGCCTGCGCCAGCGAGAGCTTGGTGCCGCCGACCTTGACGAGCAAGGCTCTGACCCGCGGATCCGACCTGGCCCGGCGCAGGCCGTCCAGCACATCCTGCAGCCGCGGTCTGCGGTAGGACAGGGCCGCGCTCACCGGGTCGGTCGGGGGAGCCTCGAGCAGGCCCTCCGTCACGTCGAGTTCGAGGATGAGCGGCGCGTTCCTGCGCTCCCTCGCCTCCTTGACCCGGTCCGCGAGCCCTCTTGCGCCATCGACCATGCCGCCAGCCTATGGGACCAGACGGCCCCCCCCGGCGCGTGTGGGCATGTGATCGTCCTCTTTGGTCGTGATCTTGCAGAAACGGTCGAACGACGTTCGACCGTTTCTGCAAGATCACGACAGGGTAGGGAGGATCGACCGGATCACCCCTCGGGCATGAGGACCGTGTCGATGATGTAGACGGTGGCGTTGGCCGTCCGCACGTTGCCGCAGACCACCTTGGCATCGTCCACTTGGTAGCTCTCGCCCGTCCTTGTCGCGTCGACGGTCCCGCCCTGGAGCGTCGTGAACGAGCCCGCGAGCTCCTCGGGCGTGTACCGTCCCTCGAGCACGTGGTAGGTGAGGATCGCGGTGAGCTGGTCCTTGTCGGCCAGGACCTGGTTCAGCGTCTTCTCCGGGATCTTGGCGAATGCGTCGTTGGTAGGCGCGAAGACGGTGATGTCTTCGGCGCTGTTGAGGGTGTCCGCCAGGTCGGCCTGTTGCACGGCACTCACCAGGGTGGACAGGACCGGATTGTTCGAGGCGGCCGTGGCGACCGGGTCGTCGGCCATACCGGAGAAGCTGCCCTCGCCATCCTTTGGCGCGGCCGGGCAGGCGGGGCCGAAGGGACCCTCGGCCTGGGGTGGGCTGGTGGCAGCCGGTTGCCTGGCTTGCGGTGCAGCGGTTTCTTCGCCGCCCCCGCAGGCGCCGACGCCGAAAGCCATCACGATGGCGGCTCCGGCGAGTGTCAATGTTCGCATCTTCACTGCGTTCTCCTTCGTGTGAGACGGATGGTGATCATTCGACGGTGACCACCACGGAGTGCCACCCCGTCGCTCCGCTGGGGAACGGGGGGACACGCTTTTCAGGTTGGGTGCGGCCGGTCCCGTCGGTCGCCCGCACCTGGAGGCGATGCCGGCCGGGAGCGGCGTCCCAGGTGTGGGTCCACTGCCGCCAGGTGTCGATGTCGGGTACCGCGGCGAGCCGGGCGTCCCGCCAGGGACCGTTGTCGACCCGGACCTGGACCCGCCCGACACCTCGGTGCTGCGCCCATGCCACCCCCGCCACGGTCGCCGGCCCTGGCTGGAGCCGCTGGAGCGGGCGCGGGAGGTCGATGCGGGACTGGGTCTTGATGGGGGCCTCGACGGCCCACCCGCGCTTCGCCCAGTACGCCCGCTCGTCCGCGAATCGGGTGAGTTCGATGTCGACTACCCACTTCGTCGCCGACACGTAGCCGTACAGGCCCGGCACCACGATGCGTGCCGGGAAGCCGTGTACGACCGGCAGCGGCTCGCCGTTCATCCCGACCGCGATCAACGCCGCGCGGCCGTCCATGACCACCTCGGTCGGGGTGCCGCACGTCCAACCGTCGGCCGAGCGACTGAGGATCTGGTCGGCCCCGCGACGCACTCCCGCCTCCCGCAGCAGGTCCGCCAGGCCGACGCCGAGCCAGCGGGCGTTGTCGACCAAGGCCCCGCCGACCTGGTTGGACACGCAGGCGAGGGTGATGTGTCGCTCGATCAGTGGGCGCCGCAGCAGGTCGTCAAGGGTCAGCTCGATCTCCCGGCCGACCATGCCGTGGATGCGCAGCATCCATTCCTGCGGCGTCACCTGCGGCAGCGTGAGGGCCGTGTCGACCCGGTAGAAGTCGCGATTCGGCGTGACGAAGGGCGCGAGACCGGCGGCCCTCGGCTCAACCCCTGGCGGAAGGGGAGCCGCGGGGTCGGCGGGAGCGGGGAGCCGCAGGGCGGACCGAGCCTGGCCCACGTCGAAGCGCCGCATGGCCGTCCGGCCAACCGCGCCGCCCGCCACGGCGAACACCGCAGTGCCGACGCTCAGCACGAGAAAAGCGCGGCGGCCCGTCTCGCCGAGTTCACTCCGCGTGGCGGCTCGAGTGAGGGGGACGAGCGCGATCGCCGACCACCGACCCCACCAGCGAAGGCGCTGCGTCGACGGGCCCGGCGTCCGGGCGGCTCGCCGCGGCCAGTGCGCCCAGTACGCCGAACGCGACGAACCCGGCGACCCCGAGGGCGGCGCGACGCTGCCCGACGATACCGAGCCCGGCCGCGACGACCGCGAGCACGACGACGATGCCGATGACCAGGACGAGCTTGTCGTTCTCGCCGAAGGCGCGGATGGCGAGGTCCTTGACAGGCTCCGGCACCCGGTCGATGAACGCCTCGCCGACCGCGATGACCGGGAAGGCCCGCGGGCGTGTGGCGGCGGCCAGGGGAGCGGCGGTGCCCAGGGCGGCCGCGGCCGCGAGCAGGCCGCACAGGCTCCCTCGGGCGAGATGCCGGCGCGGTACGGCGCGGTCGTCCGGTGCAGCTCTCGTCACGCCCGCTCATTCGGATGACGCGGGCGTTCGGATTGCTTCGAACCGAAACGCCGCGTCGTGCGAACGCTGGGTAGGCCGCTTCGTCAGCTGGGGCGAAAGCCGCCCCCGAGAGCGGTACCGGGAGGAAACGATGACTAGCAGCGCAGGCGTTGCCACCCAATCAGCGAACCGCTGGGTCGGATACGTGCTCGGCGCCGTCTACCTACTGGTGGGCGCCGTCGGCTTCGCCATCACGATCGGGGTGGGCTTCGCCGCCGCCGAGGGCCGGCAGCTGATCATCTTCGAGCTCAACCCGCTGCACAACATCGTCCACCTCTTGGTCGGCGCGCTGCTGCTGGGTGCCGCGCTGCGCGGGACGACGTCGGCGAAGGCCGTCAACACGCTCGTCGGCGGTGTCTATCTCCTGGTCGGCGTCGCCGGGCTGTTCGTGATCGGTAGCGCGCTGAACCTGCTCGCCCTGAACAGCTGGGACAACGTCCTGCACCTCGCCAGCGCCGTGCTGCTGGTCGGCGTCGGCGTGGCGGCCGACCGAAGCGTCCGTACCCGCGCCCAGGTCTAGCGCGACCCGCCGAGACCCGCGCGACCTGAGCCGCGGCCAGCGCCCGCCCGGTCGCGCGGTCTCCCGGCGCGCGGCCGGGCGGGCCCGCCAGCCGGGGAACCGCGGGATTCCATCCGATCCGAGGTTGTGAACGAACCAGGTGTGTGAAGATTCTCGCGGTGGGCGAGGGCGATCGGCCCTCCGGCCAGACAAACCGCACAGTTGTGCCCGCGACGCGGCGCTTTTCACCATGGTCACCGCAGGCGACGAACACGCCCTTGAGGTCCTCTACGACCGGTACGGCCGGGCGGCGTACGCGCTCGCCCTGCGTATCGTCCGCGACGACGAGCTGGCCCAGGAGGTCGTTCAGGAGGTCTTCTTGGCACTGTGGCGCGATCCCGCGCGCTTCGACGCCCAGCGGGGCAGCTTCTCCAGCTGGCTGCTCGCGATGACCCACCACAAGGCCGTGGACGCGGTGCGCCGGGAGGAAAGCCAGCGTCGGCGCTCCATCGACGTCGCGGCGCTGGAACGAGAAGCCGGCCAACAGGCCGAGCTCGACGAGCAGGTTTGGGAGGGCCTGCGCGGCGAGCGGGTGCGTACCGCGCTGGCGGCCCTCCCCGCGCCGCAGCGCGAGGCACTGCTGCTCGCCTACTTCGGCGGTTACACCCAACGCGAGATCGCGGCGCTCACCGACACGCCCCTGGGCACCGTGAAGACCCGTATGCTCGCCGGCATGCGCCGCCTGCGCGAGCTGCTGCAGGCCACGCAGGACCGCCTGCCCGGCGGACCCCCGGGACGAGGAGAGGTCCTGTGACCGCGGCCCGCGACGATCACACCCGGTGGGAGGAGCTCGCCGCCGGCTACGCCCTGTCGGCGCTCGAACCCGCCGACGAGGAGGCGTTCCTGGGCCATCTTCCGGGGTGCGAGGTGTGCGCAGAGCTGATCGCCGACGCCAGGGAGGTGATGGCCGGGCTGGCGAGCACCGCCCCGGCCGTCGAGCCACCCGCCTCGCTGCGGGACGCGATCGTGGCCGCCGCGACCCCGCGGGCGGGTCTCCCGCCGTCACCACGGCAGCCCCGCCGGCGGGAGACCCGCCGGTCTCGATACGCGGCCGTCGCGGTCGTCGCTGCGGTCGTGCTGATCGTCGTCCTCGGCGTCTGGAACGTCGCGTTGCAGCTGCAGGACCGCGGTCAGGAGCACCGGCTGGCCGCCGCCGAAAGGGTGATGGCCTGCGTCGAGCAGCCCGGATGCCGCGCCATTCCGTTGGCCGCGGCCAAGGGCGGGCAGGTGCCGGTCACCGCCCTGGTCCGCGGCCGCGAAGTCTCGCTCGTCGCCGACGGCCTACCACCCAACGACACCACCGGCACCACGTACGTGTTGTGGCAGAAGACCGGCGCCGCCGATCCGAGCCCGGTCGCCGCCTTCGACGTCACCCGCGACGGCGTCGCGGTCATCGATGCCGGCCGGCTGACCGACCCGCTCGGCACGACCGAATGGCTGGCGGTCAGCCACGAGACCGGCCGCGAACCCCCCGCTGCCCCGTCCGAGCCGGTCGCCCTCGGCACCGTCTCGTGATCACTTCCCTCTTTTGGTCGTGATCTTGCAGAAATTCAAACTCCTTGAGTTGAATTTCTGCAAGATCACGACCGAGAAAGGGGCGCGAGCCACAGAGTGCCGAGCGGCGGAACCCGTAGCGTCGTCGAGGCCGGCTGCCCGTGCCGGGGCTCTGGGTGTGCCTGAACCAGTCCGAGGTTGCCGACGCCGCTGCCGCCGTACTCGCCGGCGTCGGTGTTGATCACCTCTCGCCACTCGCCAGGGAAGGGCAGACCCAGCCGGTAGCCCTCGTGGGGGGCTCCGGCGAAGTTGGCGACGCACGCCAGCACCGACCCGTCTCTGCCCCACCGCAGGAACGAAAACACGTTGTTCGCCGCGTCGTTCGCGTCGATCCAGGCGAACCCGGCCGGCTCGTGGTCCTGCGTCCACAGCGTCGGCGTCGACCGGTAGGCGGCGTTGAGGTCTTGGACGAGCCGTCGCACACCGGCGTGCAGGCCGTGGTCGAGCAGCGACCAGTCGAGGCCGTGGGTCTCCGACCACTCGGCGCCCTGGCCGAACTCCCCGCCCATGAACAGCAGTTGCTTGCCCGGGTGGGCCCACATGTAGGCGAACAGCGCCCGCAGGTTGGCGAACTGCTGCCAGGCGTCGCCGGGCATCTTGCCGAGCAGCGAGCCCTTGCCGTGCACCACCTCGTCGTGTGACAGCGGCAGCACGTAGTTCTCCGAGTAGACGTACACCATCGAGAACGTCATCTCGTGGTGGTGGTACTGCCGAAAGAGCGGGTCGTGCGACAGGTACGACAGGGTGTCGTGCATCCACCCCATGTTCCACTTGAACCCGAAACCGAGACCGCCGAGGTGGACGGGGCGGGAGACGCCCGGCCAGGCCGTGGACTCCTCGGCGACCATGATGATGCCCGGTGCCCGCCGGTAACAGGTGGCGTTCGTCTCCCGCAGGAACGCCACCGCGTCCAGGTTTTCCCGGCCGCCGTAGACGTTGGGCAGCCATTCCCCGCCCTCGCGCGAGTAGTCCAGGTAGAGCATGGACGCCACGGCGTCCACCCGCAGCCCGTCCACGTGGAACTCCTCGAGCCAGTAGAGGGCGCTGGCCACCAGGAAGTTGCGCACCTCCGCCCGGCCGTAGTCGAAGACGTAGGTGCCCCAGTCCGGGTGCTCGCCGCGTCGCGGGTCGGGGTGCTCGTACAGCGGCGTCCCGTCGAATCGGCCCAGCGCCCATTCGTCCTTGGGGAAATGCGCGGGAACCCAGTCGACGATCACTCCGATGCCGGCCCGGTGTAGCCGGTCGACCAGATGGCGGAAGTCGTCCGGGGAGCCAAAGCGCGAAGAGGGTGCGAAGTACGAGGACACCTGGTAGCCCCACGACCCGCCGAACGGGTGCTCCATGACGGGCAGGAACTCCACGTGGGTGAAGCCCAGCTCGGTGACGTAGCCGACCAGCTCGTCGGCCAGCTCCCGGTAGCCGCGCGATCCAGCTGGGCCACGGCGCCACGAGCCGAGGTGGACCTCGTAGACGCTCATCGGCTCGGCCGTCCAGTCCAGCTCGGCGCGGCGCGCCATCCAGTCCTCGTCGCCCCAGACGTACTGGGACGTGTGGACCACCGAGGCCGTCGCCGGGGGGTGCTCGGTCGCGAAGGCCAGCGGGTCTGCCTTGTGCCGCCAGGTCCCGTCGGCGCCGAGGACGTCGTACTTGTATCGGGCACCTGCCGCAACGCCCGGGACGAAGAGCTCCCACACCCCGCTGACGCCCATCGACCGCATGGGGTGACCACGGCCGTCCCAGTGGTTGAAGTCGCCGACGACCCGCACCCCACGGGCGCTCGGCGCCCACACCGCGAACGACGTGCCGGTCACCGGGCCCGCCGGCGTGTCATACCTGCGTTCGTGCGCGCCGAGGACGCGCCACAGCTCCTCGTGCCGGCCCTCGCCGATGAGGTGCAGGTCGACCTCGCCCAGGGTGGGCCAGAAGCGGTACGGGTCGTCCGCCAGACGGGGCTCGCCGTCGTAGGCAACGGCGAGCCGGTAGTCCGGCGTCGCGTCGACTGGCAGCAGGGCGGCGAAGACACCCTCGTGCTCGTGCTTCAGCGCGAACCGCTGGCCGTCGGCGAGGACCACGTCGACCGAGCGCGCCCACGGGCGCAGCGTCCGCACGGTGACGCCGTCGGACCCGGGATGCGCGCCGAGGATCGCGTGCGGGTCGTGATGAGCGCCGCGGACTAGCCGATCGAGCTCCTCGAGGCTAACGCCTCCTCCCATCTGGCCTTCGCTCCTTCCGTCCGCTGCCCGGAACGCTCGGCGTCTATGGTTCGGTCCTACCCGGTGGATTCTGTCGCATCGCCGGCTATGCCGCCGAGATCTGTGTCGCGGGACCGTTTTGCCCGATTCTGACCCCCCGCAACATAGATCTCGGCGGCGTGATCTCGGCGGTGTCTAGGTTGGCATCCATGGTGGAGATGCGGTTTCTCGGGTCGGGTGACGCGTTCGGGAGCGGCGGGCGGTTCCAGGCCTGCATGCACCTGCGGGGTTCGGCGGGTGATCTGCTCCTCGACTGCGGTGCGACCTCGCTGGTCGCTATGAAGCGGGCCGGTGTCGACCCGGCCGAGGTCGGCTGGGTGCTGGTCAGCCGCCTGCACGGCGACCACTTCGGCGGCATCCCGTTCCTGGTGCTCGACGGGCAGTTCAGCCGCCGCGAGCGCCCCCTTGTCGTCGCGGGTCCGCCTGGGATCGCCGAGCGGGTACGGGAGGCGATGGAGGTCTTCTTTCCCGGTTCCTCGCAGGTCCGGCGGCGGTTCGAGGTGGAGTTCGTCGAGTTGCCCGCGGAGCGGGCCGTTTCGGTGGGTCCAGCGACGGTGACGGCGTTCCCCGTCGATCACGCGAGCGGAGCCCCGGCGTACGCGCTGCGCGTCGGCTACGGCGGCAAGGTGCTGGCCTACTCCGGCGACACGGCATGGACCGAGAGCCTGGTGGACGTGGCGGAGGGTGCCGATCTCTTCGTGTGCGAGGCGTACTTCTTCGCCAAGCGGATTCCGTACCACCTCGACTACCAGAGCCTTGCGGCGGAGCGGCACCGACTCGGCTGCCGGCGGATCGTGCTTACCCACATGGGCCCGGAGATGCTTGCGCACATCGGCGACCTGGGTACGGAGAGCGCCGACCTGGTCTGCGCAGCGGACGGCCTGGCCGTGACGCTGTGAGCAGTCCCCTCGCCCCCGCGAGCCGCACGAGGTCGGCGATAACGAACCGTCCGCATGGTGCGTTGTACTACTGGAGGCCGACATGTCCACCGTGGAGCCGCCCGTGGAGTTGCGCGCCGGGACCAGCCTCGCCGTCGACCGGTGGGGGCAGCGTGTCGGCGCGTTCATGGTGGTGGCGCTCGCGCTCTTCCCGTACGCAGCCGTCGATGTCATCACCGGCGTGCCGGTCTTCCTGGCGGTCGCCCTGCTGTGGACAGCGGTCGGCGTGGTCGGGTTCGCGGTTCTGCTCCTCGTCGCGCTGTGGGATGCGCTCCGCTCGCTGGCCGTCAGGTCCCGTCCGCCCGGCGTCCAGGAGGCGGAGCTCGCGGAGGCGTTCGGGATCGGCGCGGCGACGGTCCGGGTCCGCCCGGGTGACTACGGCCTGTCGCGGGAGCGGATCGAGGAGATCGCCGGAAGGTTCGGTTACCGGTTCGCGAGGAAAGAAAGGTCGTACCGGGCCGCCCTGACCTTCCGGTCCAACACCCTTCCGGTCGCGGTGGAGGAGGTCGAGATCGCGCGACTGTTCGGCAGGGGCGAGCCGTCGATCAAGGTCGATCTTCAGGGGTACCGGGTCTCGCTGGTGCGGACCGAGGAGATCGCCCGACAGCACGGATACGAGCCGAAGGAGCGCGTCAACCTGCCGTCGGGCGTGCGCCTCGGGTTCCGCAGGCGTGCGGCGAGACGTGGTCTGCTCCCGAGGCCGACCGCCCTCGTCGGGCTGGTGTTCCTCTGGCCATTCGTCGTGCTCGGCGCCTATTTCTTCCCGAAGGGTCAACCCGTCGGCGCCATCGCGTTTCTGCTGCTGGGCATGGTCATTGGCTACGGAATCTTTCGCTTTCTCGGTAACCATGGAGCGCTGTCACGATGATCGACTACCGTCGTCAGTTGCGGTTCGGGGTGTTTCCTGTGCCGCAGGCCGATGCCCTGACGGAGGTGCTGGGCACGGTCCGGGTCGCCGACGAGGCCGGGCTGGAGCTCGTCGGTGTTCAAGATCATCCCTATCAGGCCAGGTACGTCGACACCTGGACGCTGCTGGCGACCATCGCCGCGGGCACCGAGCGGATCCATGTCTTCCCCGACGTCGCGAACCTGCCGCTGCGTCCGCCCGCTGTGCTGGCCAAGGCCGCGGCCAGCCTGGACCTGATCAGCGGCGGGCGGGTGGAGCTCGGCCTGGGCGCGGGTGCGTTCTGGGAGGCGATCAGGGCGATGGACGGCCCGGTACGTACACCGGGCGAGGCGGTCGCGGCACTGGAGGAGGCCGTGCAGGTGATCCGGCTGATGTGGTCGACGCAGCGGGCTGTGCGGTTCGAGGGGGCCCACTACCGGCTCGCCGGTGTCCACCCGGGGCCGGCTCCGGCCCACCCGATCGGAATCTGGATCGGCGCGTACGGACCGCGGATGCTGGGCCTGATCGGCCGGGTCGCGGACGGCTGGCTGCCCTCTCTCGGCTACGCGGCCCCGGAACGGTTGCCGGACATGCACGCCCGTATCGACGAGGCAGCCGTGTCCGCCGGCCGGGATCCGTCCTCGATCCAGCGGCTGTACAACGTCTCGGGCGTCATCACCGACGGGCGCAGCGACGGCTTCCTGCAGGGTCCGCCGGAGCAGTGGATCGACCAGCTCACCGCGCTCGCCACCGAATACGGCATGGACAGCTTCGTGTTCGGCCCCGACGGCGATCCGACCCGGCAGCTCCGCCGCTTCGCCGAGGAGGTCGCGCCGGGCGTCCGCGAGGCCGTCGACCGGTACCGCGCCACCGGCTAGCGCATGGCGCCGGAGGCGATCTCCGCCGTGTCCTCCTCGCGACGGGTACGGAACAGCAGCGCCACCCAGGAGCGGTACGGCCGCCACCGCTCGGCGATGGCGGCCAGATCCTGCACACTTCCGTTCTCCAAGCGGTAGGTCCGGACCATTTCCTCGTGCAGTCGACGCTCTGCCGTCGGGAACACGTCGGGATGACCGGCACCGCGTACCAAGATGAGTTCGGCGGAGAACGGGCCGATCCCGGGCAGGCGCTGCAGTTCGGCCAGCGCCCGCGTCGTCCCCATCCCCCGCAGCCGCTCGGCGGCGAGCGTGCCCTCGAGCGCGGCGGCTGCGACGCCGTGCAGCCGCCGCAGCTTCACCCGTGGCAGTCCGGGGATGTCCGTGGTGGCCAGCAGACGCTGCGGGGGCGGAAACGACCGGAGGACCAGCCCTTCCTGGAACTCGACGGCGTCTCCGATCCGCTCCGCGATTCGTTGCTTGAGGGCGGCCGCCTGCACGATCCGGATGCGGTGTCCGATGATCGTCCAACAGGCGGCCTCGTAGGGGGAGTGGAACAGCACCGGACGTAGCCCCGGGTAGGCGGCCTGCAGCCGTGCGACCACCGGATCGCGGGTACCGACGTCGGCGAACCCGGCGCCGTCGACGTCGAGGGACAGGATGCGAGCCGAGTGTGCCGCTGCGGCGTCGACGTCGGTCGGCTCACCATAGACGTCAGCCGTGACCTCGCCGCCCTGCCGGATCCGTACACCGACCGGCCGCCACGACGGAGAGCACGTAAAGGCGAGCCGCAGCGAGCCGGGCTCCGCGGCGGCGTCGGGGCGCCCGGCCGGCGCGAAGCCCTCCAGGAAGCGCGCGCTGGCGGTCAGGTCGAACGGCCCGCGGATGGGCAGCTCCGCACTGCCGGCCAGGCATGGGGACACGCGGCTCATGGCCCCCACGATGCCAGCCGCCACCGACGGTTCGGTTAGTCAGCTTGGATGCTCCCGGAGGTGGGCCGCCGCCACCCGTTTCGGGACGACCATGCGCCACGCATCGATGACGAGTTCCCGCATCTCCGCCGCGTCGATCGCGGCAAACCAGACGCACACCCAGTTGTACCGCAGGTCGGACCGGGCCGGCATGTGGAACTTCTCCGGCTCCGCGGCGACAAGCGCCGCACGCTCCTCCTTGGGGAAGCCGAATCCCATGGAAGTCTCGTCTGGAGAGACCGCGACGTAGACGATCCGCCCGACGTAGAACTTGACGTGGTCCCTTACCAGCCTTTCCTCGGTCCGCGGCAGGGAGAGCGCGACACGGCGTACGTCTTCGACAGTCACCACCCGTAAAGCCTCCTCGGCTCGACTATCGGGCAACGGAGGCCTCGAGGAGGTAGGCCGGCGCCCACCAGTAGTCGCACAGCGGCTGCGGGTCGGCTACGCCGAACCCCGCACGGGCGAGATCGTCAGCCCAGGCGTCGATCGGCTGCTCGTGGTGGTCGACCGCGGGGTCGAAGTAGCCGAACATGACCGGCATGAGGAACCCCTGCGCGACCACACCGTAGCCGTATTCCTCGCCCTCGTACTCGGCGAGCCCGTCCTCGTAACGGGACACCACGTGGGCGAACCACGCCGGCTCGCACGCCGAGGCGCGCGGCGGTACGTCGAACTCCACGACGAGCAGGCGGTCGACGCGTGTCCGAAGCCAACTCAGCAGCTCGGCGCGTTCGGCTGCGGCCAGCGCGTGCAGGGCGAATGTGGACTGCGCGAGCGACCACCGGGCCTCGGCGGACCAGGGCGCGGCGCCCGCCATCAATTCGCCCGCCGTCCCGCACAACGTCCGGTGTGGAGTGCCGCGCCGGCGCAGGGCGTCGGCGGTGACGTCCAGCATGGCGCGGGACGGCTCGACGACGTCGACGTGGCCCACGTCGTCGGTCAGCGCGGGAAGCAGCGCCAACCCGTCACCCGCCCCGACGTCCAGGAGCGTCGCCGGCCGGTGCCGCCGGTACCGGTCACACAGCGCACGGCTGGTCGCCTCGTACAGGGCGACGTTGCCGCCGCCCCGGATGAAGGCGGCGAAGCCCTCCGGCGAGGCGTAGACGTCGCGGCGGCCGTGTCTCGCCACGTCGGCGAGGTAGCGTGCCGCCTCCCGATAGGCGCGGCGCCCCGGGTCCGCGGACGACGCGGCCTCGGCATGTCGCGCCGCCGTGGCCGGCTCGCCGCGTGCGTGGGCGATTACCGAAAGGTAGAACGTCTCCTCGGAACCGCTGGCGAGCTCGGCGAGTTCACCGGTCGGCCGACCCTCCTGGTACGCATCCCACAGCCGCGCCAGCACCCTCTCATCATCCAATCTTGGCCAGCCAGCCGTCGAGGAGGGGCGTGAGGAGGTCCTTGTTGGCCTCGGGCCGTCGGCGGTCTGAGGTGGGGGTGTTGTGCGCCACGAGGGGGACGGGTTGTTCGTGGCGGCTTCCGTGCGAGCGGTACTCGGGAGGGAGATCCTCGTACTCCCGGCCATCGGGCAGCTCGCCGAAGACGGTGCACCCAGGCCAACGGGGCCGACCTCGCGGGCTGACGCGGTCCTTATCGCTCGGCAGGTATCGGTTGCCACGAACCTTTCCCCGCCTCGCTGCTACTTACCTCGTGTAGCGGGGGTTCTTCCCGGGAGGTGCCGGTTGGAAGGCAACAAGCAGTGAACTGGGCGGGCGCGGACGGCATGTCACCCGTCGCCATGGTCGAGCCGCGGGCCGCGAGTCCGCACGAGGGGGACGATGCCGACCTTCTCCGGAGGATCGTCGGCGGCGATCGTACCGCGTTGGTCGCCCTGTACCAGCGGCACGGAGGAGTCGTGCTGGCCCAGATCGGCCTCGTCGTCGAGGATCGCGGCCTGAGCGAGGAGATCCTCCAGGACACGATGCTGGCGGTCTGGCGCGGCGCGGCATCGTTCCGCGGCCGGTCCAGGGTTCGCTCGTGGATCATCGCCATCGCGCGTCGGCAGGCACGGGATCGGCTGCGGCGGTACCGGGCGAACGTCGTCGACGACGGGTTCCTGACCGACCGGCCCGCGCAGGAGCCGGGTCCGGAGGACGTGGCGTTGGAGCGGGCCGAGGCCGAGGCGGTCGCGAACGCGATCAGGTCGCTCGGCCTGGCCCACCGCGAGGTCCTCGGTCTGGTGTTCGGCGCCGGTCTCACCCTCGCGGAGACCGCCGAGGTGCTGGATGTCCCGCTCGGGACCGTCAAAAGCCGACTGGCCGCGGCCCGGGCCGCGCTGGCGCGCTCGCTGAGCGAGAAAGGTTACGCACGATGAGCAGGACGTCGTCCCATCTGACGCTGGAGGAGCTGACCGCACACGCGAACGGGGCTCCCATGGACGCCGCGGCCCGGGCGCACCTTGGGACGTGCGTCACCTGCCGGGCCGAGGCCCGCAGGTGGAACGCCGCGGCGGACGGCGTCCGCCTACTCACCGCCGGCTCCCAACCGCCGCCCTCGCTCGTCGACGAGACGCTGGCCGCCATCAACGGAGCGCCCCGATCATATCGGCGGCCGCGGCCGGGGCGGCCCCGGGCCGCGCTCGCCTCTGCCGCCGCGGTGGTCCTCCTCGTCGCCACCGCATACGGGCTGACCTCCGTCTTCGGCCGGGACGGCCGACCCGTCGACGGTGCGGGATCCGCCAGCCCCGACGCCGCGCTCGCGGCCGGGCTGACCGACACCGACTGCACCAACCTCAAGGTCGTCGCCGGCACCCTGCAGGAAACCAGCGGCTCCAGCCTTGTCCTGCGCACCGAAAACGACAGGTCGGTCACGGTGACCACATCGGGATCCACCGAGATCACCCAACAGGTCACCGGTGGCCTCGACGACATCACCAACGGTTCACATGTGTTCGTGACGGGGCAGGGCACCGAGTCCGGCGACAAGGTCGCCGCCCGACGCGTCGCCATCATGCCCAAATCGGCGAAGGGCCTGCCCAGCCCGCCACGGGGTCCCGGCGGGATGAACATGACCGAGATGATGGCCGAGCGCGGGCACACGCATGGGGCGGTCACCGACGTCAGCGACACGGGCTTCACGGTTGTCGCGGCGGACGACACCCGCATCCGGGTCACCACGTCGTCGTCGACCACGGTGATCAAGCAGGTGGACTCGGGCCCGGACCAGCTGGAGGAGGGCAAGTTCACGGTGGCGGTCGGCAGCCCGGGCGACGACGGGACGCTCGCGGCCGCCACCGTCCAGCAAAACAGCCTGTCCGACAAGCCCGCACCGCGGCTGCCGCGCGAGCTGCCGACGCCGCCCGACGGCCTGCCGAAGATACGGCCCAGCGGACTCCCGAGGCCGCCGCACGACCGGCCCGACCTGCGGCCGAGGGCGCTGCCGACACCGCCGAAGGAACCGCGCGACCTGTTCAAAGGCCTGGGCTGCGACTCCACGGCGATCGCGACGACCGCCATCTTCGCCGCCGGCGGCTGAGACAACGGGCCGCCCCGCGCTCCACTGATCGTCTAACCTCGGCCGCCTCGGGGATACACCGGCGAGTCTTCCGCCCGCACACACAACCGCGTCGACAAGGAGGGTCCGTGACAGGCTCCCGTCCCACGAGCCCGGATCTGCGGGGACCCCACCGGCAGAACCCCCGTGAACACCATCCCGGCAGGGATGCGAGCAGGGTGTCCAGACGGACGGCGCTGGCCGCCGCCGCAGTGGCGACGCTGACCGCGTGCGTCCCGTCCAGAGCGACCCCGACCCCGACGACGGCGGCCGCGCCGGCCGGGGGCGGCTACGGCCAGGCGCAGCTCCAGCGTGATGTGGACGCCGTCGGCGGGGCCGGTGTGGTGGGTGTGCAAGGCGAGGTGGTCACCGAGTCGGGGCGCCTACTGGCACGCAGCGGGGTGGCCAACCTGGAGACCCGCGACCCCATGCCTCTCGACGGCTACTTCCGGATCGGCAGCACCACGAAGACGTTCGTGGCCACCGTGATGCTGCAACTCGTCGGCGAGGGCAAGCTGTCGCTGGAGGACACCGTCGACAGGTGGCTGCCCGGGGTGGTAGAAGGCAACGGCAACGACGGCCGCAAGATCACCGTACGGCACCTCCTGCAGCACACCAGCGGCCTCGACGACGGCCTCGAGGAGCAAAAGAAGCTGTTCACATCTCCGGAGACGTGGCGGCGGGAGCGGATGCGAACCTGGCGCCCCGAGGAGGTCGTCGAGCTGGCCACGCGTCACGAGCCGGAATTCGCGCCGGGAACGCGCTGGTCCTACTCCAACACCAACTACATCCTCGCCGGGATGATCATCGGCAAGGTCACCGGCTACACCTGGCAGCAGGAGGTCCGGCGGCGCATTCTGACTCCGCTGGGCCTGCGGCACACGATCGCGCCGAGCACATCGCCGGACCTGCCAGACCCGCACGCACAGGCCTACCAGCGGTTCCCGTCGCACGGCTCGTGGGTGGACGTGACCGCATTCAATCCAAGCCGGCCCGGTGCCGCCGGCGCGATGATCAGCACCACCGGCGACCTGAACCGGTTCTTCCGCGCGCTTGTCGGCGGAGCGCTGCTGGCTCCGGCGCATCTGGCCGAGATGCAGAAGACGGTCCCGGCCGAGCAACTGGGCACCGGCGTCGGCTACGGTCTCGGGCTCATGTTTCAGCCGCTGCGCTGCGGCGGCTATTGGGGCCATGGCGGCTCAGTGCATGGTTACGTGACCCGTGCGGGCGTCACACCCGACGGCCGCCGCGGCGTGGCGGTCTCGGCCACCTCGAACTCACCAGCCGACCCCGAGGCCGGACGAGGCGCCAGCCGCGCCCTCGACACGCTCGTCGACCGCGCCCTGTGCGCGGCCGGCTGACGGCGCAGACCCCCGCCAGCCCTCCTCCCCAAGGGGGAGGAGGGGTTACGCTCCGCCGAGCCGGCTGGCGATGGAGTCGAGCGGGATGCGTAGCCAGCTCGGCCGGTGCCGGGCCTCGTACATGACCTCGTAGACGGCCTTGTCGTACTCGAACGCGCGCAGCAACACGCCGTGTGCGCGGGGATCGAGGGTCCCGACGCCCGCGTACCCGGCGCAGAACGCGTCCCGGTTGCGGTCGGCCCACTCCCGCGCCCGGTGCTCCAGTTGTGGTTCCCGCGGGTGGCCGTCCAGGAGGTGACGGGCGGCGTACTCGTAGGACCGGAGCATGCCCGCCACGTCGCGCAGCGGGCTGGCGAGCGCGCGCCGCTCGTCGAGCGGCCGGGCGGGCTCGCCCTCGAAGTCCAGCAGAACCCAGCCATGCTCGGTCCGTACCACCTGGCCGAGGTGGTAGTCGCCGTGCACGCGCTGCACGGCTATCCACTCGTCGAGCCCGGCGACCGCGTCGAAGGCCGCGCCGAGCGGGTCGGCGTAGTCCGCGAGCTCCGGCACCGCCTTGCACACCGCCTCCAGGCGCTGGTGCATGCCCTCGGCGAGTTCCGCCAGCCCGGCCGGCGAGATCTTCTCGGTGGGGAACGTCGTGGCGAGGTCGCGATGCACCTCGGCGGTGGCCGCGCCGAGCCGCTCGGACTCCGCCGCGAAGTCGCCGCCGACCTCGTGGGCGTGTAGGTCGGCCTCGGCGTACAGGTCGCGGACGCTGGTCGCGGCGAGCGACCAGCCGTCGCTCGCGGTACGGAGGTACACCTGCAGCATCGCGAGGGTCGTCGCGACGCCGTCCAGCGGCATCTGGATCCAGCCGCACGCCGGCGCCGCATGGGCCGAGCCAGTCCGGGTCAGCGCGACGGTGATCTCCAGGTCCGGGTTGGGGCCGGGGGCGAGGCGGCGAAACAGTTTGCAGATGTACTCCTCGCCGTACACCCAGGAGGTGTTGCTCTGTTCCGCCCCGATCACCAGGCTGGTCAGATCGGTGTTCAGGCGCATGCCGCGCATCGGCCGGAACTCGATCGGCCCGACGTCCTTGCCGGCAGCGATGTTCTCCAGCAGCACCCGGGTCAGATCGGCGTCGTGTGCGGCGTCGTAGGCGGCCCCGAAGTTGCACCAGCCGATCAGCGCGTGCTCCAGCCGGTGCGGGAGGGTTCCCCGCACGCCGAGCAGCACCTGGTAGCGGTCCTGGACGTCGCCCTGGTCAACCGCCACGACGAGGTGGCGCAGCGCCGGGTCGCCGCCCATCAGCTCGATGTCGGTCTCGATCGCGAGGTCGTCGATCCCCTGACCCTTGCCGGCGAACCACCGCTGCTTGGGAAGCCAATCGCACAGGAGTTCCTCGAGCTTCATGACCACTCACGTCTCCTCTTCGATCGGCGGCAGCACGAACCAGTAGAACCCGTGACCCGGGAGGGTCAGAAGGTACGGCAACTCGCCGATCGGAGGGAAGCGCACACCACCCACGCACTCGATGGGCGTCACGCCCTCGTACCGACGCAGGTCCAGCTCCACGGGCTGCGGAAAGCGGGACAAGTTGTTCACGCACAGGATCCGGTCGTCGCCGAACTCCCGCACGAACGCCAGCACGCTCGGGTTGCTCGCGTGCAGCTCGGTGTAGTTGCCCAGGCCGAACACGGGGTGGCGCTTGCGGATCTCGATCATCTTGCGGTTCCAGTGCAGCAGCGACCCGGTGTTGTTCATCTGCGCCTCGACGTTGAGGGCCTGAAAGCCGTATATGGGGTCCATGATCAGCGGCAGGTAGAGCCGGGCCGGGTCGCTTCGGGAGAAGCCGCCGTTTCGGTCGGGGGTCCAGTGCATAGGGGTACGTACCCCGTCACGGTCGCCCAACCATATGTTGTCGCCCATGCCGATCTCGTCCCCGTAGTACAGCACGGGGGAGCCAGGCAGCGACATCAGCAGCGCGGTGAACAGCTCGAGCTGGTTGCGGTCGTTGTCGAGCAGCGGGGCCAGCCGCCGCCGGATGCCGATGTTCGCCTTCATCCGCGGGTCCTTGGCGTACTCGGCGTACATGTAGTCCCGCTCTTCGTCGGTGACCATCTCCAGCGTCAGCTCGTCGTGGTTGCGCAGGAAGATGCCCCATTGGCAGTGCTCGGGGATCGACGGGGTCTGGGCCATGATCTCCGAGATCGGGTACCGCTGCTCCCGCCGCACGGCCATGAAGATCCGCGGCATGACCGGGAAGTGGAAGGCCATGTGGCACTCGTTGCCGCCGGTCTCCGGGTCGCCGAAGTACTGCACCACGTCGGCCGGCCACTGGTTGGCCTCCGCGAGCAGCACCCGGTCGGGGTAGAGCCGGTCGACCTCGGTGCGGACCCGCTTCAGGTACTCGTGGGTCTCCTTGAGGTTCTCGCAGTTGGTCCCCTCCCGCTCGTACAGGTACGGGACCGCGTCCAGCCGGAACCCGTCGATGCCGAGATCCAGCCAGAAGCGCAGCACCTCCAGCATCGCCTCCTGCACGGCGGGGTTGTCGTAGTTGAGGTCCGGCTGGTGGGAGAAGAAGCGGTGCCAGTAGTACTGGCCGCGCACCGCGTCGTAGGTCCAGTTCGACGTCTCGGTGTCGACGAAGATGATCCGCGCGTCCGGGTAGCCCTCGTCGGCGTCGGCCCACACGTAGAAGTCGCCGTACGGACCGTCGGGGTCCTCCCGGGAGGCCTGAAACCACGGGTGCTGGTCGCTGGTGTGGTTCATGACCAGATCGGCGATCACCCGGATGCCCCGCTTGTGCGCCTCGTCGATCAGCTCGACGAAGTCCCCGATCGTGCCGAACTCCGGAAGGATGGTCATGAAGTCGCTGATGTCGTAGCCGCCGTCCTTCAGCGGGGAGGAGTAGAAGGGCAGCAGCCAGATGCAGTCGACCCCCAGCCACTCCAGGTAGTCCAGCCGCTCGATGAGCCCAGGGATGTCGCCGGTGCCGTCCCCGTTCGCGTCGTGGACGGCGCGGACCAGCACCTCGTAGAAGACCGCCCGCTTGTACCAGTACGGGTCCCGCGGCTTGTCGTGGCTGAACGTGTCGGGTATCGGCTCGCGTTGGTTCACGTCTGCGCTTTCTAGGAAATGACTGTGAAGATGTGGGCCGGTTCGACCCGCGGGTCGAGACGTACGTAGTTGGCCTGTCCCCAGCGGTACGACTCGCCGGTGAGCTCGTCGTACACGGTGAACTGGTCGTGGTGGTCCAGCCCGAGTGCGGACATGTCCAGCCATGCGGTCGCCTCGCGTGGCCCGTGCGGGTCGAGGTTCACCACCACCAGGACCGTGTCGCCGAGCGACCGGCCCCCCTGGTCGGTGCCGCCGGGCAGGCGCTTGGAGAACGCCACGATCTCCGCTTGGTCGACGTGGTGGAAGCGCAGGTTGCGCAGCTGCCGAAGGGCGGGGTGGGCCCTGCGGAGTCGGTTGAGGCCGGCGATGAACGGCCCGAGGCTACGACCCTCGCGCTCGGCCGCCTCCCAATCGCGCGGCTTGTACTGGTACTTCTCCGAGTCGAGGTACTCCTCGCTGCCCGGCCGTACCGGTACGTGTTCGAACAGCTCGTACCCCGAGTACATTCCCCAGCTCGGGGCGAGCATCGAGGCGAGCACGGCCCGGATCTTGAACGCGGCCGGGCCGCCATGCTGCAGGTACTCGTGCAGGATGTCCGGGGTGTTGACGAAGAAGTTCGGTCGCATGTAGGCGGCCGCGTCCCCGCGCAGCTCCCGCAGGTAGTCCTCCAGCTCCTCCTTGGTGTTGCGCCAGGTGAAGTACGTGTAGGACTGGTGGAACCCGATCTTGGCCAGGGTGTGCATCGTCGCCGGCCGGGTGAACGCCTCGGACAGGAAGATCACGTCCGGATCGGTACGGTGGATCTCGGTGAGCAGACGCTCCCAGAACGGCAGCGGCTTGGTGTGTGGGTTGTCGACGCGGAAGATGCGCACCCCGTGATCCATCCAGTACCGCACGATCCGGAGCACCTCCGCGTAGATGCCCTGCGGATCGTTGTCGAAGTTCAGCGGGTAGATGTCCTGGTACTTCTTGGGCGGGTTCTCCGCGTACGCGATCGACCCGTCGGCGCGTGTCGTGAACCACTCGGGATGCTCCTTGACCCACGGGTGGTCGGGCGAACACTGCAGGGCGAGGTCGAGCGCGACCTCCAGGCCGAGGTCGCCGGCGTAGGCGACGAACGCGTCGAAGTCGTCGATGGTGCCGAGATCGGGGTGGACCGCGTCGTGGCCTCCTTCCTCGGAGCCGATGGCCCACGGCGAGCCCGGCTCGTCGGGTTGCGCGGCCAGGGCGTTGTTGCGTCCCTTGCGGAACGTGTGCCCGATCGGATGGACCGGGGGCAGGTAGACGACGTCGAAGCCCATGTCGGCGATCGCGGGCAGCCGCTTCGTCGCGGTGCGCAGTGTCCCGGACCGGGGCGGGTCGAGGCTCGCTCCCTCGGAGCGGGGGAAGAACTCGTACCAGGACCCGTACAGCGCCCGTTCCCGGTCCACCTGCACGGGGAACCGCTCGGTCCGGGTGATCAGTTCACGTAGCGGCCACCGCGCGAGCAGCGCCTCGACCTCCGCCGTGACCGCGGCGGCGAACCGTTCCTCCGGGGGAGGCACTGGGTCCCGCAGCCGCGCCGCCACCTCCAGGAAGGCCGGCCGGACGGAACTCGGCGCCGCCTTGGCCGCGCGCTCGAAGAGCAACGCCCCCTCTTCGAGCATCAGCTCGACGTCCTGGCCGACCGGGATCTTGATGCCCGCGTCGTGGCGCCATCCTCCGATGGGATCGCCCCACGCCTCGATCTGGAACGTCCACCGGCCCTCGCACGTCGGCGTGACGTCGGCGGCCCAGCGGTCGGTTCCGGGGGTGAGCTCGGCCATCGGGGTGTACGGACCCTTGTGGCCGCCCGGATCCCACAGCACGACGTTCGCGCCGGCACGCTCGTGGCCCTCCCGGAAGATGGTGGCACTTACCTGGAAGGTCTCGCCGGCGACCGCCTTGGCCGGCCAGCGCCCACAGCCAACGTTGGGGTGCACGTCAAGGATGGGGATGCGTCCGATCATCGCGGCTCACCGTACTGGCAGGTCATCGTCCGGCGCTGGTACTTCGTCGACAACTTGATCGTCTTCGATCGCCGCGAGGCGACACGTTGTCACCCACCGTCATACACGGTGATCAACATGCCAAAACCGGCATGAGACGACGAAGGGAGATTTGTTGTCCGACCGCTACCCGGCGGTCCCGTCCAGACTAGCCGCTGCGACCAACTGCCCGAGTTCGCGGAGCGGTTCCTTCCGCCGTCGCGGGTTCCTCTGGTGCAGAGATGTGGTCCCGTATGGCCACCGTTCGATGGCCCGTATTGCCCACCTGGCCCGGTCACCTGGTGTTCCTTCCAAGGCCGCGCTCACCTCGGTCGTTTCGACCGACTAAGGTCTGCCGTCGTGAGAGCGATCCGCAGGTTCACGGTCCGTACCCTGCTGCCCGAGCCGCTGGCGCCCCTCGGCGAGCTGGTGCTCAACCTCCGCTGGTCGTGGCACGACGAGACGCGCGAGCTGTTCGCGTCCATCGACCCGGAGACCTGGGAGGCGGCGGGTCACGACCCGAACAGGTTCCTCGGCGCGGTCTCCCAGGACCGGCTGGCCGATCTTGCCGAAGACCGGCGTTTCCTCAGGCGGCTCCGGGACGCCGCCGACGAACTGCAGGACTACATGACCGGTGACCGGTGGTACCAGTCGCTGTCCGGCGTCCCGTCCTCGATCGCCTACTTCTCGCCCGAGTTCGGGCTCACGGCGGCGCTGCCGCAGTACTCGGGGGGTCTCGGGATCCTCGCCGGCGACCACCTCAAGACGGCGAGCGACCTCGGCGTGCCGATCATCGGGGTCGGGCTTCTGTACAAGCACGGATACTTCAGCCAGTCGCTCTCCCCGGAGGGGTGGCAGCTCGAGCGGTATCCGCCGCTCGACCCGAACGGGCTGCCGCTCACCCTGCTGCGCAGCGACGGCAACGGCCTCGAGGGCACCCCGGCGCCGGTTGTGGTACGCCTGCCGGGCGGCCGCACGGTCCGGGCGCACGTGTGGAAGGCCCAGGTGGGTCGGGTGCCGTTGCTTCTCCTCGACTCCGACGTCGAGGAGAATGACCCGGCGGCGCGGGACGTGACCGACCGGCTGTACGGCGGGGGCACCGACCACAGGTTGCTGCAGGAACTCCTGCTCGGCGTCGGAGGCGTGGGCGCCATCCGGGCCTACTGCCGCATCACCGGTCACCCCGCGCCCGAGGTATTCCACACCAACGAGGGGCACGCCGGCTTTCTCGGTGTCGAGCGGATCAGGGAGTACGTCGAGGAGCAGGGGCTGACCTTCGACGAGGCGCTTGAGGCCACCCGCGCCGGCACGATCTTCACCACGCATACCCCAGTGCCGGCCGGCATCGATCGCTTCCCCCGCGAACTGGTCGCCTCGCACTTCGGCGAGGACGGTGCCTGCCCCGGCCTTCCCGTCGGCCGGATCGTGGAGCTCGGCGCGGAGACGTACGAGGGCGGCGACCCGGACCTGTTCAACATGGCCATCATGGGGATGCGCCTCGCCCAGCGGGTGAACGGTGTGAGCAGCCTGCACGGCAAGGTCAGCCGCGGGATGTTCGCCGGGCTGTGGCCCGGGTTCGACACCGAGGAAGTGCCGATCACCTCGGTGACCAACGGCGTGCACGCCGCCACCTGGGTGGGCGGCGAGGTGATGGAGCTCGCCGAGCGGGAGATCGGGCCCAAGCTGGTCCAACAGGGCCGCGGCTGGGAGGAGATCGACCAGGTCTCCGAGGAGGAGATCTGGCGGATCCGCCGGCTGCTGCGGGAACGACTGGTTTGGGAGGCTCGCCGCCGGCTCCGGGAGTCGTGGCGGCAGCGCGGCGCGAGCGAGGCCGAGCTGGCGTGGACCGACGAGGTGCTCGACCCCGACGTGCTCACCATCGGGTTCGCCCGTCGGGTGCCGTCGTACAAGCGGCTCACCCTCATGCTCCGCGACGCCGAACGGCTCACCTCGCTCCTCCTGCATCCACAGCGGCCGGTACAGGTCGTGATCGCCGGCAAGGCCCACCCTGCGGACGACGGGGGCAAGCGGCTCATCCAGGAGATCGTGCGGTTCACCGACCGGCCCGAGGTACGCCACCGCATAGTCTTGCTGCCGGACTACGACATGGCGCTCGCCCAGCTTCTGGTGCAGGGCTGTGACGTGTGGCTGAACAACCCGATCCGTCCGCTCGAGGCGTCCGGAACGTCCGGCATGAAGTCGGCGCTGAACGGAGGCCTCAACCTCTCCATCCGCGACGGCTGGTGGGACGAGTGGCACGACGGGACGAACGGGTGGGCCATCCCGTCCGCCGACAGGGTCCAGGACCCGGACCGCCGGGACGAGCTGGAGTCCGCGGCACTGTACGACCTCATCGAGGATCACGTTGCGGCGTGTTTCTACGACCGGGACGGCCGCGACCTGCCGGTCCGCTGGTTGGAGATGGTCAAGCACACGCTGCGTTCGCTGGGGCCGCGGGTGCTCGCCAGCCGGATGCTCCGGGACTACGTTGTCCGGCTCTATAAGCCCGCCCACGCGTCCTCCGCGGCGCTCGCCGCCGACGGGCATCGGGGTTCCCGGACGCTGGCCGCCTGGAAGCAGCGGGTTGTCAAGGCGTGGCCGGGGGTGCGCGTCGAGCACGTGGAATCCGCCGACGTCGGCGACACCCCCCAGCTGGGGAGCCGGGCCACGGTGCGGGCGACGGTCGCCCTCGGCGACCTTACCCCTGACGACGTCGACGTCCAGGTGGCCTACGGCTGGGTGGACGACTCCGACGAGCTCGTCGAGCCGTCGCATGTGTCCCTCGCGGTCACCGAACACGGCGAGGGAGGCCGTGTCCGCTACAGCGGCGAGGTGCCGCTGGACCGTACGGGCCCCTTCGGGTACAGCGTCCGGGTTCTGCCGCGCCACGAGCTGCTCACCTGCCACGCGGAGCTCGGCCTGCTGGCTCTGCCGGAGGGTCCGTTGGGCATGACCAACGGCGATCTCCGGTAGCGGGGCGACGAACGGGCAGCGAGCCCGAGAAGATGGTCGCGTGGAACGGATCGAGGCAGGCCTGCTGATCCCGGGGCGCGGCGAGCCGGTCCGCGGTGGCGTCGTCGTCCTGGACGGTGCATCAATCACGTACGCGGGACCGGAGTACGGCGCCCCGCCCACCCAGGAGGCGAGCATCACCCGGGCCGACACGGTGATGCCGGGGCTGTGGGACTGCCATGGGCACTTCATGGGCCTGCGCACCCTCCACCTGGAGCGTCTGCCGCTGGAGCCCTTCCCGCTCCGGGGCGCCCGCTGCGCCCGTGACCTGCGCGCCGCGCTCGACGCCGGGGTGACCTCGGTGCGGGAGGTCGGCGGGCTCGGGGTGTATCTGGCGCGGGCCGTCGCCGCGGGTGTCCTGGATGGACCCACCATCTACGGTGCCGGCGCGATTCTCAGCACCACCGGGGGTCACGGCGACCTGCATTCGCTGCCGCTGCCGTGGATGGCGGACTTCGCACGGCAGACGGGCGAGCTGCGGATCTGCGACGGCGTCGACGAGTGCGTACGGGCGGCCCGCGAGCAGTTGCGCCGCAACGCCAAGCTGATCAAGGTGTGCGCCTCGGGCGGGGTCATGTCGGAGGTCGACGACCCCGTCCATCAGCAGTTCACGGGCGCCGAGCTGAGGGCCGTCGTCGAGGTGGCCGCGATGGCGGATCGGGTGGTCGCCGCGCACTGCCACGGCAAGCCGGGGATCATGGCCGCCCTGGAGGCGGGGGTGCGCACGATCGAGCACGGCACCTACCTCGATCGGGAGGTCTGCGATGCCATGCGGGAGACCGGCGCGGTGCTGGTGCCGACCCGGACCATCATCGAGGAGGTACTGGCGGGCGGGGAGGTTCCGTCGTACGCGATGGAGAAGATGCACGCGGTCGCCGACCGCCACGCCAAGGCGGTTGCGCTGGCCTGCGAGAGCGGGGTCACCATCGCGATGGGCACCGACATCGGCCTGACCGGGGACGAGTTGCCCAATTCCTGGGGCCGTAACTGTCGAGAACTCGGCCATCTCGTCGGTTCGGGAATGACGCCGCTCGGCGCGATCGAGGCCGCCACGGCCAACGGCCCGCTGACCCTGGGGGCCCAGGCTCCCCGGAGCGGGCTGCTCGCCCAGGGCTACGACGCCGACGTGATCACCCTGGACGCTGACCCGCTCGTCGACATCGGCGTGCTTGCCGATCCCGCCCGGGTGACCGGGGTGTGGAAGGCAGGCCGCCGGGTGAAGGGCGCCTAGGCTGAGACGGTGACCGACGCTCCTGGCGACGCCAAGGCGCGCAGACTGAGGGTCGCCGGGCGCAGGAAGCCGTACGCCATGCTGCGCCGCGCGTACGCCGCACGGTCGCGGGGCGACGTCGGTGAGGCGGAACGCTGGTACCGCCGCGCCGCAGAGACGGGGGACGTCCGCGCGATGGCGGGGCTCGGCGAGTTTCTTCTCTCCGTCTCCCCGGACCGCCCCGCGGAGGCGGAGTCGTGGCTGCGCCGTGCTGCCGAGGCGGACGACATCTCGGCGTTGTTTCGGCTCGGCGAGCTGGCCGCGCGGAACGGGGATTGGGAGGAGGCGGTCCGGGCGCATGAACAGGCTGGATCGCTCATCCTGCGGGCTCGGCGTGACCCGTCTGTCGAGTACGAACTCTCTGCCGCCACGGTGATCGCGGCGGTGATCGCGGCCGCGGTTGTCCCGTTCGTGCAGGCGTTGATGGCGGCGGCGGCGGAGGATGCCTACGGGGCGCTGCGACGGGCGATCGGCCGGATGGCCGGCCGTGTGTCCGAGGAGTTCGAGGGCGACGCGTCTATACCGGCAGGAGGGGCCGTCGCCGTCCGGGACCCGCAGGGGCGGGTCGTTCTGGTGCTGGATGACCCGGTGCCGCAGGAGGCGCTGGCGGCGTTGGCCGCGCTGGACCTCGCCGCGTTGGCGGCCGGGCGGGGAGGTACGCAGACCGTGTACCTGTTCTGGAACGGGGGAGCCAAGGTGTGGCAGGTGGTCACCGACCTCCGCCCGTCGGACTTCCGGCTGCCGCCCGAGCCGCCGCGCTGACTCCGCCGCGGCGCGGCCGCCCGCACGCGCCGGCTTGGCGTACGGGTGCCTGGACAGCGCGGGCGACCGACCGGTAGGAAACAATCGCCTTGTCAGTGCACCCGGCAACGGAGGAGAAAGCGAGTGGGCGAATTCGTACGCGTCGAGGCGGACGGCCCCGTCGCCACCATCCGGCTCGACCGGCCGCCGATGAACGCGCTCAACGCGCAGGTTCAGGACGAGTTGGGCGCCGCGGCCCGGGAGGTCGCCGGCGACGCGGCGGTGCGCGCGGTGGTCCTCTACGGCGGGGAGAAGGTGTTCGCCGCGGGCGCCGACATCAAGGAGATGGCGACCGCGAGCTACACCGACATGGCGGCGAGGGGCGAGTCGCTGCAGGCCTCGTTCCGTACGATGGCGCGCATTCCGAAGCCGGTCATCGCCGCGATCACGGGATACGCGCTCGGAGGCGGGCTCGAACTCGCGTTGTGCGCCGACTTCCGGGTGTGCGCCGAAGACGCCAAGGTCGGCCAGCCGGAGATCCTGCTGGGCATCATCCCTGGGGCCGGCGGCACGCAGCGGCTGCCGCGGCTCGTCGGCCCGGCCCGCGCCAAGGACATAGTCTTCACCGGCCGGTTCGTGGGTGCCGAGGAGGCGCTGCGCATCGGTCTGGTCGACAAGGTGGTGCCCGCGGCCGAGGTGTACGAGGCGGCCAAGGAGTGGGCAGGTAGGTTCGCGGGCGGCCCGGCGCATGCGCTCCGTGCCGCCAAGCAGGCCGTCGACGACGGCTTGGAGGTGGACCTCGACGCCGGCCTGGAAATCGAGCGGCTGCAGTTCTCGGCGCTGTTCGCGACCGAGGACCAAAAGATCGGCATGCGCAGCTTCATGGAGAAGGGCCCGGGCAAGGCGGAATTCATCGGCCGGTAAACGCCTGCCGGCCGACCTCTTTACAGAGCCGGTGACCAGCCAGCGTGGGGGTTGAACCGATGCTCGGAACCTTGCGGACCTACCCGGCGGCGGAGCGGCCGGACCTGCTCGCTCCGCCGGTGGTGGCCGCGGTCAAGGCGACGCAGGGATCGGTCCCGGTGGAGCGAATCGAGGTCGCCGAGATCGACCCGGAGGCGGCGGACACGGCGTCGTTCTGTGAGCGCTACGGCGTCCGGCTGGACGAGTCCGCGAACTGCGTCGTGATCACTGCGCGGAGAGGAGGGGAGGCGCGGCTCGCCGCCTGCGTGGTCCTCGCCACAACTAGAGCCGACGTGAACGGTCTCGTCCGCCGTCATCTCGGCGCCCGGAAGGCGTCGTTCGCCGGGATGGACCTGGCGACGGCGGAGACGGGCATGGAGTACGGGGGCATTACCCCGATCGGTCTGCCCGAGGGCTGGCCGGTCCTGGTTGATGCCGCGGTGGCCGCGCACCCCAGGGTCGTGATAGGCAGCGGCCTGCGGCGCTCCAAGCTCGCCCTGCCCGGCGAGGTGCTGGCGGATCTGCCGGGGGCCGTCGTCCTGGACGGACTGGGCCACTAGCATGCCCTGCCATGCAGGCGTACCGAAGCGCGCTCGTTACCGGGGCCTCGAGCGGAATCGGCGAGGCGTTCGCCCGCGAGTTGGCTGCCCGCGGGGCCCATCTGGTGATCGTGGCCCGTCGCACCGACCGCCTCGAGAGGCTCGCCGCCGAGCTGCGTGAGCGGTATCGCGTCGATGTGGAGGTCCACACCGTCGACCTCACCGAGCCCGACCAGCGCAGTACCGTCGAGGAGCGCCTCGCGGACCCGGCGCGGCCGATCGAGCTGCTCGTCAACAACGCCGGCTTCGGCACCTCGGGGAGCTTCGCCGAACTGCCCCTCTCCCGCGAGGAGCGGGAGATCAATCTCAATGTTTTGTCGCTGGTGCGGCTCACCCACGCCGCGTTGCCGTCGATGATCGAGCGTCGCCACGGTGGGGTGCTCAACGTCTCGTCGATGGCGGGCTTCCTGGCCGCGCCGTTCAGCGCGACATACTGCGCTACCAAGTCGTACGTCACCGCGTTCAGCGAGAGCCTGCACGGCGAGGTCGCCCCGCAGGGCGTGCACGTCACGGCGCTGTGTCCGGGCTTCGTGCGGACGGAGTTCGAGACACGCGCCGAAAGCGTCCCCGGCTTCGCCTGGGTGCCGATCGAGTCGGTGGTGCGGGAAGGGCTGGCCGCGGTGTCGTCGGGACGGACGATGTGCGTGCCCGGAGCACAGTACAAGGCGGCGGCGCCGGTCATCCGGATTGCCCCGCGCCGACTGCTCCGCACCGTGGTGTCCCGCGTCTGGCTCTAGTGTCCTGCGCCTGAAGTTCGACGAGATAATGTACGGTCTCTGTCATGCCTGGACGTGGCCGCCCGAAAGAGCCGCTGGTGTTGTCGGGGGAGGAGCGGGAGACGCTGCTGCGCTGGTCGCGCCGGGCGAAGTCGT
>WHSR01000120.1 GCA_009379995.1 Streptosporangiales bacterium | reverse complement strand
TAAGCCCAGGCAGATACGGAAAACAGCGAACAAGCGTGTATCTAGGCCGAACAGCGATTCCCACCAGCTGCCAGCCCGCCGACCTGCATCTTCACCCTCGATCGCGGCCCAGCACCCCGATTAGCTGCGGAACCCCGGTCCTTACCGAGCACCCGATCCCGGCCGTCACTGACGAGTTAACCCGGCTCGATCAGGCCGCCCGGGCCGCGCTCGGCGATCAGGCAGGCGACGTCGAAATCGACAAGGGAGCGCTGCTGCGCCGGCAGATCGCCCGCCGCTGTATCTACGGGCTCGACCTCAACCTGATGGCGGTCGAGCTGGCGCGTCTGGCCGTGTGGATTCACACGTTCGTACCGGGCCTGCCGATGAGCGCGCTCAACCACGGTCTCGTGGTCGGCAACAGCCTTACCGGCATCGCGACCCTCGGCGAGGTTCTCGACGTTCTCGAACCTCAGCTGAAACCCGGCCAAGTCAGTCTGTTTGCTCCACAGATCGAGGCGGCGTTGGATGCCGCCCGTGTCCGGCTGCGTCGGGTCGCGGCGACCGCGGAAGCGACGAAGCAGGAGGTCACCAGCGCGGCCCGTACATACAGCGCCGCTCTGGAGCGAGCCCGCGACGCCCAGCTTCTTTGTGACGCTGCCGTCGCCTTCCGGCTCGGCCTGATCGCAGAGCCCTTCGACCCGGAAACGGCAATCAACGCCGCCTCCACCGATGAGGTGCAGTCGAAGGTACGCGAGTTGCAGGCGCTGCATCTGCCGGTCCGGTTTCCCGAGGTGTTTCTCCGCGACGGCCCCGGCTTCGACGTGCTCATCGGCAACCCGCCGTGGGATAAGGTGAAGGTCGAGGAGCACCAGTGGTGGGGGCTGCGTTTCCCCGGTCTTCGCTCGATGTCGCAGAAAGACAAGAACGCAGCTATCGCCCGCTACCAGAGGGAGCGCTCGGACCTGCTGGCCGAGTATGTGGCTGAACTGACCAAGACGGAAGACATCAAGAACGTGCTCGGCAAGGGCCCGTTCCCCGGGCTGCGCGCCGCGACCGACACCGACCTGTCACTCGCTTTCGCGTGGCGCTTCTGGCAGCTACTGCGCGTGGACGGACGCGCCGGTGTAGTCCTGCCACGCGGCATCCTTAGTGGGCGTGCCGGAACGGAGCTACGCACTACCGTCCTCGCCGAGGGCGCCTTCGCCGAGGTCACCATGCTGACCAATAGCCGGTACTGGGCGTTCGACATGGAAGCCCGTTACACCATCGGCCTCGTCTCCCTCGTTAAAGGGCGGTCGCACGCCGGCCATGTGGCCCTACGCGGACCGTTTTTCTCCCTCGATGAGTACCAGCGCGGCGTCCGCCGGCCTGCGTATGACCTCCCGGCCCGCGAGTTCGCGACCTGGGCCGACGGTGCGGCGTTTCCCCTGCTCCCACACGACGACAGCCTGGACCTGTTCCTCAAGCTGCGCTCCCACCCACGGCTAGACGCCCCCGGCGGGGACTGGCAGTTCGTCCCGCTGCGCGAGCTGCACACCACCGACAACAAGGCGATGTTCGACTTCGACCTCGCCCATTCCTCAGGCGATCTGCCCGTGCTGACCGGCGGCTCGTTCAACTTGTGGGATCCGGACTTCGGGAAGCCGTATGCGTACGCCAAATCGGCCGAGGTCATCCCGTGGTTACGAGCCCGCCGCCGGCGGCAGGTTCGGCTCACATCCAGCGCGTTCTACGGCATGCCCGAGGAGTGGGCCGCAGATCCGGGAACCCTGCCCTGCCTCCGTCCGCGGATCGCCTTTCGTGATGTAGCGAGAGCGACCGATACCCGCACGACCATCTGCTCACTGGTGCCAGGCAAGGTCGCTCTCGTACATCTTTGTCCCTATTTACTCCGTAAACGTGGTAAAGCTACGGATGAGGCATACGTTCTCGGTGTCTTGTCTTCGATTCCGCTGGACTGGTACGCCCGGCGCTATGTTGAGGTCCACCTGACGGCGGGACTGCTCAGCGCATTCCCGGTTCCACGCCCGGCCAAGAACAACCCGCTCTGTCAGCGCGTCGTTGAGGTCGCCGGACGGCTAGCCGCGGTCGACAAGCGGTACGCCGACTGGGCCGCCGAGGTGGGAGTGCCGGTCGGGTCGGTCGTCACCGAGGCGGTCAAGAGCGACTTGATCGCCGAGCTTGACGCGGTCGTGGCTCACCTGTACGGGCTGGATCGGGCGGACGTGGAGCACATTTTCGCGACATTCCACCGCGGCTGGAACCACGCCGACCGGCTCGCCGCCGTGCTAGCCCACTACGATCGGTGGGCCGAGCAGGCGGGGAGAGCGGCGTGACTACCACCCCGGCCGGTGACTTCCGGCCGACATTCGCGACGAACCGGCCGGCTTCGGGCGAAACCGTCGCGGATGCGATTAACGCGCTTCTCCGTGGGATGCGGGTAACCCTGGCGGACCCGCCCGATGTGGCTATCGCGACTGCATTCTTCAACCCGGGCGGTTTCCGGCTGCTCGTCGACGAGTTGGAGAAGGCTGGGCAGGTTCGTCTGCTGTTGGGCGCGGAGCCGCAGACGGATGAGCGGGTGGCGGTGCGTCCGCTTGCATTCGGGCGGGGCCGGAACGCCGATCGGGCGCAGGTGCGGCGGGCGCTGGACGGGCATCTGCAGTCGTTGGTGGAGGATCGCGACCTGGTGGGCTTCACCCGGGAGGCGGATGCGGACGCGCGGCGTCTGGTGGCCTGGCTGCGCGGGACCAACGCCGGTGAGTCGGCGCAGGCTCCTGTGGAGGTGCGCCGGTACACCGGCGGCTTTCTGCACGGCAAGGCGTTCCTGGTGGCGAGCGCTCTGCCGCACGCGATGTCGGGGTCCTCGAACTTTACGTATGCGGGGCTGGCGAAGAACCGGGAGCTGAACCTCGGTCAGTACGACCCGACCACGGTCACCGCGGTGCGGGAGTGGTTCGAGGAGCTGTGGGAAGAGTCCGAGCCGTACGACCTGGCCGCCCTGTACGAGGAGCGGTGGGCGCCGCACATGCCGTGGCACGTGTTTCTGCGGATGCTGTATGAGTTGTACGGCGCGGAGGTGGAGGAGGAGGCCGCGGCGCGAACGCTGTCTCACATTGGGCTGACCGGATTCCAGTCGGACGGGGTGTGGCGGGCCAAGCGGATTCTGGCCCGGCGCCGCGGTGTGATCGTCGCCGACGAGGTAGGGCTGGGTAAGACGTTCATCGCCGGGGAGCTGATCTACGAGGCGGTGATCATCCGCCGGCAGAAGGTGGTGGTGATCGCACCGGCGACGCTGCGCGATTCCACTTGGGGGCCGTTCCTGCGGGAGAAGAACCTGCATGCCGAGGTCGTCTCCTATGAGCAGCTGGTCAGCGACCTGGACATCGCAGGCCAGCCGTATGCCGCGCTGCAGGATCCGGACGAGTACGCGATGGTCGTCGTGGACGAGGCCCACGCGCTGCGTAACGCGCTCACGCGCCGGGCTCACATGATGCGGCGACTGCTAGCCGGGCGGGCGCCGAAGGACCTCGTGCTGCTGACCGCCACGCCGGTCAACAACAGTCTCTATGACCTGTACAACCTGATCTCCTACTTCGTGCCTAACGACGCGGCGTTCGCCGACGGCGGTGTGCCCTCGCTCAAGGGCTACTTCGACCGGGCGATGGCGATCAACCCGGACGATCTGTCCCCGGAGCACCTCTTCGACGTGATCGACCAAGTCGCCGTGCGGCGCACCCGCAGGTTCGTCAAGCATCACTACGTCGGCGACAGGGTAACCATCAACGGGATCGAGCAGGAGATCCGGTTCCCCACCCCGCGCGTGCGCCGGGTCGACTACGACCTGGACGCCGCCATGCCCGGGGTGTTCGACCGGCTCGCGACCGCGCTTGGAGCCCACGTCCTCGACCGCCATGCCGACGCTGAGGCCGTGCTGCTCGACGCGCCCGGCGAGGTCCTGTCCCTCGCCCGGTACGTACCCTCCCGGTTCCGGCGGGACAGCATGAGGGAGGAGCAGTATGAGGCGCAGAACGCCGGGTTGCTTCGGTCGGCGCTGCTCAAGCGGTTTGAGTCGTCCGCGTACGCCTTCCGCCGCACGGTGGAGAAGATGATGACGTCGCACGACCTGTTCCTCGACGCTCTTGAGGAAGAGTACGTGCTCACTGGTGACGCGTTGCGGGAGTGGGCCAGCAGCGACAGCGACAACATCGACGAGTTCCTGGACGCTTACGCCGGCGATGCGGACAACGTGGGCGACGCCGACGACTACGACGCGCAGGCCCTCTGGAACGCCGTGGAGGCCGACCGGGAGCTCCTGGCCGACCTGCACAAGCAGGCCCAGATCCTGCCGTGGAACGAGGACCCGAAGCTGCTCTCCCTCACCGACGCGCTGGCCCGGGTCGCCGCGGATGCCGACGCCGAGGGCGTGACCGAGGAGCAGGTCCGTGACAAGCGCAAGGTGCTGATCTTTTCCTACTTCGCCGACACCGTGGAGCACCTGACCACGCAGGTCCGTGCCGCGGTCGAGGCCGACGACCGGCTCGCCGCCTTCCGGGACCGGATCGCGACCGCGTCCGGGCCGGACCGACGCGGGCGCGCCGAGGTACTCGCGGGGTTCGCGCCCCGCACCGCAGGCGGACCCGGAGCCGAGGACCGGTACGACATCCTCATCGCCACCGACGTGCTTTCCGAAGGCGTCAACCTTCAGCAGGCGCGCCACATCGTCAACTACGACCTGCCATGGAACCCCATGCGGCTCGTCCAGCGGCACGGACGCATCGACCGGATCGGCTCCCAGCACAACGAGGTCTTTATCCGCTGCTACTTCCCCGACCAGCAACTCGAAGCGCTGCTCGGCCTGGAGGAACGGCTGCAGCGCAAACTGAAGCAGGCCGCCGCCGCGGTCGGCGTCGGTGCCGTCCTCCCCGGCTTCATCGGGCGCGACGTCACCTTCACCGAACCCCGCGACGAGATCGCTCGGCTACGTCGCGAGGAGGCCGCGCTGTTCGAGGAGACTGGCCTGTCCGCGCTGTCCGGCGAGGAGTACCGCCGCACCCTGGAACGTGAGCTCGCCCACCCGACCACCCGGGCCACGGTCCTCGACCTGCCGTGGGGCGCCGGAACCGGGTTCATCCGCACCGGCGCGCAGCAACCCGGCATCGTCTTCTGCGTCCGCATTGCCGACCACCCCAAACCGTGGTTCCGGTACATACCTCTCACCCCGGACCACCAGGTCGAGCACGACGAGGACGGCAACGTCATCGTCATCGACGACACGCTCACCTGCCTCGCCCACGCCGAATCGGGCGACCCGGCCACCCCCAGCCTCTTCGCGGCCGACGAGCACCAGGACCTCTACGCCGTGGCGTTCGACGCCTGGGCCGCCGCCAAGGCCCACGTCCATGAGGCGTGGATGTTCAACGCCGACCCGGCCAACCTAACCCTCTCGATCCCCAGGGTCATGCGGGAGGCCGCCGAACTCGTCCGCACAGCCGGCGCGCACCTCGGCGACCGGCAGGACGATCTCGTCGAACGGCTGGAAGCTCCGTACTCTCCCCGAATCCAACGAGCGATCCGCGAGGTGCTCACCGACGATAGGGCCGACCGACGCGACAAGGTCGACCGGCTACTGTCCCTCGCCGACCAGCTCGGCCTAGCCAGACAACCCGCACCCGAACCGCTGCCGCCGATAACGTCCGACGACGTACACCTCATCTGCTGGACCGCCGTCATCCCCGGCTGACGGCGACGCCGATCGCGCGAGAGCCATCGACCAGTGCGGTTCATGACGCCTAGTTAATTCCCCACGCGTTCGGGCGTGTCGCTACGGCTATGGCGGCCGTCGCCGAGGCATCCTCCTTGGAGGGAGGTGGCCTAGGAGGGCCGTTGAGTAACGCGAGACAGTTGTCGCCTGCACTGGTCGGCAGGTTCCTTGCCTACACCACGGAGCGGCATCAGTGCGTGGCGATGGCCACGACCGTGTCCTCACCGGCCAGCGGCATCGTGGTGCGAGATTCCAATCCGCTGGCCGCGGTTCGACGCGCCGAGTCGGCAGCGTACACGTCGTTGGTGCTCGTGGACCTGGGCGCGTGGACCCGGGAGTTCGCTTTCCCCGACAGCCCGACCATCCTCGAGGCTCCTGGCACGATCGTCCCGATCTCTGTGGACTCCTGGGCGTCCAGCCTGCTCCACGACGGGGCGCACGCGGTGTTCACGCCAAGCAAGTTCATCCGGCTGGGCGACTGGCCGTCGCTGCGCGCCGTACTCGAGGCTGGAGAGACGGCTACGCTGCCCGGCGTAGTGACGCTCGTGGCGACCGATGCGGCCATGCTCGACTCCCAGTACCTTCCCAGGTTCGCCGAGACCCTTGCGATCACCAGCCGTCCGCTGGCTCTTCTCTTCGCTGCGAAGAACCCCCCACTCCAGCAGCGCGGTCGCATGGCTAGCCTGCGGCAGTTGATGACACAGGTGCCCGGTTGTCTTCTTCTGGCGACTGAACCGATTGTTGCCGCCGACGCTTGTGCGCACGGCGCCGCGAGTGCGGCAGTCGGTATCAGTGGCGGGCTGCGGAAGCCGCGGCGGCCAGGCGACCTGGGCGGCGGCGACGCCAGAGACTTCTTGCCCGGTCTGTTTCTGCGCGAGCTGTGGGAACATCGCAGTCCGGGGATCTACGCGGACTGGTACGCGAACTCGCCTTCACCTACCTGCCTCGCGTGTGGCGGGCGTGCGCTCGATGCGTTCGACAACGACGAAGCCGATAAAGAAGCGGTGCTCCGCCACAACGCGCACACGTGGCTTGCAGTGCTGGATGAGCTCCGCGCGAAGAACCCGGTACAGCAGCGTCGGTGGTTGGCTGAGGAGTGGTCCTCCGCGCTGGCTGCCCATCTGTCGCTACGACCGGCGATGGGCAGCGTTGATGCGGACCGGGTGCTGCGTCAGCTGGTGGAACTCGACGACCCGATGGGCAGGCGTACTACACTGCAGGGCGAATTGCGTTGAGCCAGCCACGATAGGCACGCTCTTTGAAGCGCCATCCGGCTGCCTTGACGTAGCGCTGCCGCCACGGCGCGGGTGCCAGCACCTCCTCGACTCCCGAGTCGGTCTGCAGCCACACCCCCACGCCGAGGAAGTCGGCTTCCCACGCCACACGGGCGAGATCCCGGCGGGGCCCGCCGAGGAGGAGCACACGCTGCGCGAATGGCTCGAACGCGCTTGCGGTGCGCAGTCCACAACGCCATGAGGAACTGCGGACCAGCACCACCGGCACCGTCGCAGCCGGCGCCATCATACGGCGGACGCCTCTGGATGACAGGTCGACCGCGCCCGCTGGTGCCGTGCGAAACCGACGGGCAACATCTGGGTGAATATCGTCCCATCGAACCCACTCGCCCAATGGCAACCCCAGCAGCCGATCCAGCATCCCCAGGGCGGTCACGGCGCCTAGGCCGATCGCTGCTCGCCGGCGATGCTCCTCCTCGTTGACCTCGATCAGTGCGTCGCCGGTCCCTCCGGCGACTCGTGCAGCGCCGGGTACGAACGCGACACCCGGAACGTGGTCGGTCGCTCCGAAGGACCCGTCTGGCGGCAGCATCTGCTGACCGAGGTGCATAGCTCCAGATTGCTCCAAGTGGAGTCAGTTGTCCATTGCATACGCGTCATCTGACGTCAATTGGAACAAGTAAGCTCCAATTTGTGGCTGAGGCGGCCTCGCCGGACGACGCTGAGCTGCTCACTGCGGCTGAGCTTGCGCAGCGAGCCGGCGTGGCAGCCAGCACCATCACCAACTGGACCCGGCTGAAGCGCCGACCACTCCAGACGGTCAGGACCAGTGACGGAGCCGTTCGATTCACTTGGAGCCACCTGAAGGAGTTCTGTGACGCAAATCCGCGTCTTCGCGGCGTGACCAAGATCCGGCGGCGAATCGCCGGACAGCCGCTGCCAAGGACCGCAGGAAGCCGGCCTGCCACGACCACCCCCGAGTTTGAAGACCTCAAATCGCTCGCGCGTGATCTACGGAACGCCGCGCACGAGAATCTTCAGGCGGCCCTCGCTGCGGCTCGCCTCGCCGAAGAGACCGCCCGCTCCCATCGTGAACAGATAGAACGGCTCGCTGCGGCGATGGCCGCCTACGACGCCGCACTGACTCAGCTCACGGCGTCGTCCGTCCCACATGACTGACGGAGCAGGACCGCCGATCACCGGTCCGGCGTGATCGGGCAGCGGGTGGTCGAGGTGCTGGATGCAGCCTCGTCTACCACCGCTGCCGGGTCGTGGTGCTGGCTGACCGGTGTGTCGCGCGGCGTTCCGCCTCGTTGGCCGGACCGTCTGGTTGGGGGTCGAGGAGTCTGCGCAGGCCGGCGGTGGGGACGCGGTAGAGGTCGCCGATGCGGATGAGGGGGCAGGGGAACTGCCCGGTGCGGGCGAGTTCGTAGGCCTTGGTGCGGCCGATGCCGAGGGCGCGGGCCGCTGACATCAGGTCGGTGGTGGGCGGCAGGTTGAGGTGGTCGGGCGGGCGCCGCGGTGCTGGCACCCACGCCGGCTTCGGGCCTCTTTCGGTGGCTCTGCGGATGACCTCAGTAATGGAGTAGGGGAAGCTCTGTGCGGCGACCTGGGCGGGGGTGCGGTAGTCGGTCATCTCGTACTGTCCTTCCTGGTGAGTGGGGTTGTTAGCGGGTGGGTCCGCGTGGTCGGGGTGGGTCTGGGCCTCGGCGGGGTCGTGGACCAGGGCGGGTTGGTCTCGGCGGGCCGGGCTTGCGTGCCTGGCGGCCTGGGTGTGGCGGGTTGGGGAAGTCGAGGCGTGCAAGGTCCGCTGCGTTGCCGGCCAGGCCGGGGACCGGGTTGTGGGCGTCATGTGGCGGTGGGCCAGGCGCAGCCGGCGGGACGTGGAGCTGTTCGGCCGCCTGGCGGGCTGCGTCGGCTTGGGCGGCGTGTTGTTGGGCGCGGCGGAGGTCGGCGACTGCGGCGGCGAGGGCTGCGAGGTTGGCGACCAGGGCCATCTGCGCGATGGTGCGTTCCTGGGTGACGTAGCCGAGTGCGGACAGCAGCCGTGCCGCGGTCCGGAGGCTGTTCCCCGTCGGGGTGGGGCGGGGGATGCGGCCGTACGGCGCGCGGGCGGCGCGGTCGTAGGCGTCGGCAGCCTCGCGGAGCATCCGGCTGCCGAGCGCGGCGGCTGCCGCGTGGAGGGTGTCGCTGGCGGCCCACGCGGCGTCTGCGGCGGCGGTCGGATCGGTGGCGGCCAGCGCGCGGATGTGGGCGGCGGCGTGGGCGGCGGTGCGGATGGCGTGGTCCCAGATCGCCCGCTGTTCTTCGGGGGTGATGGCTCGTCGGTCGCGGGCGTGGTGATCGGCTGGATGGCTGGTGGGCCACCGGGCGCGGAGCTTGGGCAGGGTCAGGTCGGCGGCGAGTTTGCCGCCGCCGTACCAGACCGGGGTGCCGGTGCGGGTGGTGTCGTCGGGGAGGGCGACGGCGTACCCGGTGACCTGGCCGGGGTTGGTGGTGCTGAGCCGTTTCCGGACGAGCACCTCGGCCGCGTGCAGTCGGGCGAAGAACTCGTCCTCGGTGCGGGCGCCCGCCGCGGCAGCAGATACGTGCCGCCGGAGGGTGACCCGCGGGGTCTCCGTCCGGTCGCGGCGGTGGGCCTTCTCCGCCTCCGTGCGGGTCGGGCGCTTGGCGGCGGTGCGGTCGCCGGGTGCGGTGGGTCGCAGTCTGTGGCGTTCCTCCATCATCCGGCAGGCTTCCCGGACCCGGTAGAAGTCGTTCCAGATCCTGGGGCGGCGGCCGTCTTGGCGGGCGAGGGTGGCCACGATGTGGATGTGGTCGGTGGCGTGCCGGATCGCCACCCACCGCACCGCCTCGTCCTCCTCCCCGACCGGGGCGAGCCCGGTGTGGTGCAGGATCGCCCTCGCCACGTGCGCCCACTCCGCGTCGGAGAGCATCCGGTCATCCGGGGCGGCGCGAGCGACGCAGTGCCACACCGGCCGGTTGTAGTTGCGCTCGCCGAGTACTGCGAGGGGTTGTCGGAGGAGGCCGGTGAGCAGGCGGAAGTCGCGGCGTCCGTCGTCGCGTAGCGGCGGCTCCAGTTCGTCCGGGTCTCGCCAGCCGGCGATCAGGTGCGGGTCGGTGTGTTCCTGGTACTTCCCCGGCCCGTACAGGTAGTAGATCAATCCGCCGACTCGCGTTCCGCGGAGCACCTTTCCGATCACGGAACGCCCTTTCCGGTCCTTTCTGGTCCCGTTCCGGTTACGGAAGACACCGGCGGACCTGTTCCGCGATCCGATCCAGGTTCCGGGCGTGGCGGAAAGCCTCCTCCGCGTACGGAACGAGGTTTCCCGGGTCCTTTCCGGTGGCGTGCAGCTTGGCGACTGCCTGGTTGAGGTTCACCCCGATCCGCCGGACCTGTCCGGCCGCCCGAATTAGCTCTCCTAGCACCTCCTGCAGCGGGGTGTCCGTCGGCGGCGGGGCACCGCGCGCCGCCGCCAGTGCGACCTCCGCCGTGTAGGCGCCAACGGCCAGTTCTGCCCGCCCGGCAGCCGCGCTCAATTCTGCGTGTTCGCCGTCGGTCAGCGTGAGCCGCACCGCGCGTGACCGCCTCACCGGCTGCCGTGAGCGTCGCCTCGACCGCGCATCCGCTACTGCTCGACCCAGCAGGCCCCCGTTCTTAGCAACCATGGCGTTTCCCTCTCGCCCCGTTTTCCTGCTCGATTCTAGGAGTGGCGCCAAAGCTCATTGTGCATCTCTGGGCCGCGGCCGGTCCAGAGATAAGATTACTTTAGGCAATATCTTGCTTCCGCCGCTGCGGGTTTCGTTTGACGAAGAACTGGAACTGTTTAGCATCCGCCAATCAACGACGGCATTTTACGGCATTCAAAGGCACTAGCCGACATTGCTCAGTACGCGGCATTACTAGCGTCTCGGCGGGCGGGGCTGTGTTGCGTGCTAAGTGGGCCGGGATGCTGCGCCGCGGCAGGCGACCCTTCGGGGTACCCGTTCTACGTTGGCCAGGAGAAGGTCAGCCGGGTGTGGCGCTTGTCGATGACGAGCCCTTCGGGGAGCTGGTAGTCCGGTGTGCCGGCCGGGAACGCCTCCACCGTGGGCGCAGCGCGCCGGTTCCGGTCCCAGGCACGTATCTGCTCGCCGATGCGGTCGGCGAGTTCCGCTCCGTCGGGGCCGTGGCCGATCGCCCCGAGCTCGGACCGGCTGTCTGTGCCGGGCAGGTGCCGGAACGTGAAGTACGCCAAGGATGCCCCGTCGACCACGGCGGGGTTGAGTTTCGGGAACGCCGGCGCGACCCGGCCACTGTCGACCGCCGAGGACTGGGCCACCATCCGGCAGGTGCCGGGCTCGGCGATGGACAGCCGTAGCCATATCCCGTCGACGGGTTCGAGGCCGCCGACGGTCACACCGGGCCAGGCTTCGCGTCGCGGCTGGTCAAGGACGCCGCGTAGGGCATCGGGGTTGATGGGCTGGTCGTGGTCGTAGTGGACCGCGATGCCCTCGTCGAGGTGGAGGGTTCGTTCCCCGTCCTGGCCCTGCATGGGAACGAACCCGCACATGTTCATGGATCGGCTGACGAGCTTGCCGTGTCGGTGGTCGAAGGCGATCGAGCGGGTGAGGCCGCGCCAGCGCAGCGGGACGACGATCCGCCCGCCTTCGGCGAGCTGCTGCCACCACGCAGGTGGCAGGTCCCACGACCCGGCGGTGATGATGATCCGGTCGAACGGGGCGTGTTCTTCGTCGCCGAGGGCGCCGTCCCTAGCGATCACCTGTACGTCGTGGTATCCGGCGGCGGCTAGTCGCGTCCGGGCTTGCTCGGCCACCTCGGGGTCGACGTCGATCGTGGTGACCTCGCCGGCCGCGCCGACCAGCTCGCGGAGCAGGGCGGCGTTGTAGCCGGCTCCCGCGCCGACCTCTAGGACCCGGTGGCCGGGCTCGGTCTCCAGCTGCTCCAGCATCATCGCGACGATGGTGGGTTTGGACACTGAGCTGAGCGCGGCTCCGTCGGCGTCGCGTTTGGTGACCACGACCTGATCGGCGTAGGACTCCTCCAGCGGGGTCCCGGGCAGGAACAGGTGGCGGGGAACCGCCCGCATGGCTGCCTCGACGGCCGCGGTGCGGATGTGGCCAGCGTCGAGGAGCCGGTCGACGAGTTGGGCGTGCAGGGCGTCGGGCTGGATGTGGGCGGTGTCGGTTGTCATCGCTGGCAGTCTAGGTCGGGGAGCATGGGTTCATGGGCTGGTCGGTGGCGGTGTGTCATGCGATGAGGAGGCACGCGTCCCACCCTGACAAGGGTGGCGTGTCCATGGTGGTGGTGTGCAGGACGATTGCGGGTCCGGTGTCGCCTTCAAGTAGCCCGAACATGTCACCGGATTCGTTCATGTGCTGGATGAGCCGGGCGCGTAGGTGGGGCAGAGACGCGAAGAGTCCGGGGTGTTGGGCGTCGGCTGCGGCCCGCCACGCGGTCTGTAGGAGTCCGGCCCAGCCGTGGCAGAGGCTGGTGTCGGTGATCTGCGCGAGCTGCTTGGGGTCGGTCACGCAGCCCAGTAGGGCCTGCTCGGCGATGCGCTGTCGTTCGGTGTCGCCGGTGGCGTGCCCGGCGAGTTGCTGGGCGCGTGCGTGCCCGGGGGTGCCGTAGCACCAGGAGGGGCGGAAGGGTCCCGCCTGGCGCAGTGGCCGGCGCAGCGGCCGGCGCGGTGTTCTTCGCGGGTGATCCAGGGCGGCCACCATGTCTTTGTGTCGCTGTCGTGGCGCCAGGTGTCCAGCCAGGCGCAGATGTGGCCGATGGCGTCGGTGTGGCCGGGGACGGTGACGCCCTGGTTCATCGCGAGGGCGAGTAGCGCGAGGGGGCCGGTGATGCCGTGGGCGATGCCGAGGTTGCCGTGCCCGCCGGGGAATCGTTGCGAGGGTTGGCCGGTGGGGTCGGCGCCGGTCCACCATCCCGGCAGGGTCTCCCCGTCGGCGTTGAGTGGTTCGGTGAGCCGTACCAGGTAGGACAGGACGGATCGGGTTTCGGTGCCGTCGGGGTGGCTCTGGAGTAGGTAGCGGCCGAGGCCGGTCAGCCCGTTGATGAGGTCGTACTCGCGGAGCTGCGGGAGGTCGCCTCGGTCGATGCGGGCGTGGGCCTGGTCGAGGCGGCGACGGGTGAGCCTGGTGATCGCGTCGTCCAGGGCGGCAAGCGCACCGGCGTAGCCGGGGTGGTCGGCTGCCTGGAGGGCGAACGCGACGGCCGGCGCGCCGTGAAACATGCTGCTGCCGGGGTTCGCGGTGACGGGCGCACGGGTCATGGCGGCGGCCCATGCGTGCGCGACTTTCCACGGGCCGAGACCGGCTCGGGCGCGTTCGATGTGCAGCAGCGCGATCCCCGGCGCGCCGTACGACAGCGACTGACCCCATCGCGGGTCGGGGTCAGAGGCGGGCGGGCGCAGCAGCCGGTCTGGGACCTCGACCGCGGAGTGAGGAGATGGTCGCGTCAACGGTGCTCCCGTTTAGCGCGCCACGCCAGGGCCGCGGATCGGGCCAGCCGACGGCACAGTCGTTCGCTGTCGCGGTCCAGCCCGAGAGCGCGGACGTGGTGCAGGTGCAGCAGAGAGTCCAAAACCGAGTCCGTGTCGGCGCCGTTGGGGAGCTGCTGCCGGTAGGCGGCCAGTGCGGCGCGGCGCCGGGCCCACGCTGCGGCCAGAGTTTCCCCGCCAGGCAGGTCCAGCATCGCGGCGAAGTCGCGGCTTGGGTCGGCGAGCGCGACGGCCTGGTCCAGGATCGCCCGGGGTGCCGGGGCGGGCCGGTCGTTCCTGGCGTGGTCGATCAGCCACCCCATCCCAGCCTCGATGCTGCCCGAGAACCCACAGGCGATGTCGACTATGTTCGCCGCTGTGACGGCCGTGTGGGGCGCGGCGGCTTCCGGTATATGCCGCAGTTGAGTGAGGACAACCGCGGAGTCGGCGGCGAACACGGACTCTGCAGCGGCCATCGCAGGACCATCGCCGTAGCGCCCGAACTCGGGGCAGTAGGTGTCCAGCACGAGCCGCCGGGTCAGGCCTTCGCGTCGCATCTGGTCGGTCCAGGCGCCCACCGTGATCGCGTAGGCGCCGTACTCGTGCCGGTTCGCTACCCGGATGCGTAGCCGCAGGTGGTCGGGATCGTGCAGGTCGCGGTAGCGCAGAAACCACCAGTGAGGGGCGCCGTCGAGGTGGTCGAGCAGCCGGGGCAGATGCTCGGCTATGACCTCGGTCTGCCGGTCGGCGTGGACATAAACCTTGCAGTACAGCCACTCCGATTCCGGTGAACCAGGAAGGTGCCCGTCGGTGTTGGCAACCTTGATCAAGGGCCGTCCATCGGCCAGAGGAGACGGCGCGACTGGTCCCGTGGACATCAGGGGGACGGCGATCTCGTGGGCGTGCCCGTCCAGCCATCCGAGCCCGGCCTCCTCCCCGGCCTCGGTGAGGACAGCCTCGCCAGATCGCTCCAGGTGCGTCCGCAAGATCGCGGCGTGGGCGGGTTGGGTGAGGTCGAGCCGCAGCACGCGGTCCGCGTCGCGCAACTCGACAACCTCGGGCAGACGCCACCGGTGTTGCCACTGTCCCAGGGCGGCCCTCCACCTCGGCCAGTCGGCGCCGGCGGTGGTCAAGTCGGCGGCGCTGATCCGCCACTGGGCCGGCGACAGTACGGCGCGGCCGTAGCGAACCCGCGGCAGGTACGGGAGCCTCAACGCGGTGCCCCAGTCGAACTCGGTATAAGCGGCGACGCTCCCGCGAGGAAGGTTGGCGAGGAACCGCGCGATGGGCGGGGGTTGCTTGTCGAGCCGCAACGCGTGGAACACCTGCGGCTCAACCGGGCGCCGCAGGGACAGCGACACCAGGCGCAACCGGTGCCAGTCGGCCGTCACCGCCAAGTCCTCCAACGGGATTACCCCGTCCTCGCCGGGGGCGCGGTGCTCTCCGAGCGCGATGACGTGGTAGAGGAAACGGGGTGTCCGGGAGATGTTCTCCGCGTGAGCGTACGCGGGCGGGAACGACAGCTGCGCCGGGATGGCGTCGTCGTCGAGCGTGGGCAGGCTCGCGTACACCTCCCCCAGACCGGTAGAGGGGTCGGGTGTGAAGCGGCCGGTCATCGTCCCAGCGGCACGGGCCGGGGAGACGGTCAGGGTGAACTCGCCGCGATCGAGCGCGTCCAGGGACCCGGCGTGGATGCGGGCGCTCAGCTCCACGTGCGGCGGCATCCGCACGGTGTCGACGTCACCAGCGAGGTCGGCGATCGCCTCGTCATCCAGAACGATCTCGTCGCGGCCGGTCAAGGCGGCCTGGTGCACCAACGCGAGTAGCCGGTCATCGCGATCCGTACGCGAGGGCTGGGTGGGTGGATCGAACGACGAGCCCGGATATCCGGCGGGGAATCCCAGCCCGGTGTCGGGGTTGACCAGCTCGGCGACGGGGACCACCGCGCCGACTCCGTACCGGTCCACGAAGACAGCGTGGTAGTCGCGCCAGGCGCGTTTGCCGCTGGGTTGCCGGGTGAGGCGGAGCAGGGCCGAGGCTGCCGCCTCCATCTCGTGTGCAACCTCCTCGGGCAGCTTCACATCGCAGTCAAGCCGCAGGTCCACAGCCATGGGCGATTTGCCGGCCTGCGACAGGCCCCTCATCCGCTGCACCACCTGCGCTCGCTCCTGCTCGCGCTCGCCCGGGGCGGCGTTGCCGTAGCAGTCCAGGTCGGCCTGGACGGCGCGCAGCTCGCGCACCGTCGCCGCCACCGTGGCCACGTCTTCGGCGCCCACCTCCCGGAGCTGGTCGATCACGTGCGCGAGCGCATCGACGACCGTGGCCGGCGGGCGAAGGCTAGTCACCAGAAACCTCTGCGCGACCAGTTCGGTGAGCATCTCACGGATCATCGACGGTGAGGCGGCCGGGAACTCGTCGGCCAGATCCTGGGCCAGGACGCTGAATCGGATAGGAACGTGGGCGGCGCGCTCCACCGCCCGGACAGCGGGCGTGTACCGGATCTCCACCCGCGTCGAACCGCTCAGCAGCGCCAACCGCCCGCCGCGCACCGACCGCAGGTTGTTCACCATCACCGGCAGCCGCTCCAGCAACTCGGGGCAGGTCTCCAGGCCGGCGATGACGTCGGCCAGCCACTCCGCGTCGGCTCGCGCCGTCACGCGGTGGCGGTGGCCCCACCGTGCCTTGGCCACCGGTCCGAACTCCATCGGCGCCGCGCCCGCGAACAGCCCGAACGGAGTCGGCCGCGCGGTCTCGCGTAACACATACCGAACGACCGATACGACGGCGCTGCGAACCTCCTTCGCCTTCAGCCGCTTCCCCGCGCAGATCTCCTCCACCCGGCGCGCCAGCGGCGGGCTCGCGAGGGTGATCGCCTCGGCGGTCTCTCTCCGGGACCAGACGCGGAGCAGCCATGTACGCCAGCCCTCCGCATCGGCGTCAGTGCTCAAATCCGGCCATTCCTCCGGTGCGGATCGTGCCGATGCCCGACTGGCCCGCAGCAGAGCCTTTCCCGCGTGACGATACATTCGCCGGCTCTCCTCGGCCCATAAGCGCCCAAAGCCGGACCCGAACCGCAGGGGCATCTTCCCTGCGATCCGGATGGCCTACTGGCGCCAAGTCGCGCTACGTCGAGCTGCCCGTGCAGGCGCTCGCGCAGGTCGGGTCGCATCCGTTGTCGGTTGCGCAGGGGATTTGGTCACCGCCGGGGCGTACGTCCTCGATGATGCGGACGTCGAGCGTGAAGGCGTCCAGCGTGTCAGTTGCGCTCATGATTCCTCACTTCCCTGTGCTCCTGCTTCGGTTTCCGGCTGCGCCGCGCCCCGTCCTCAACTTCGGAGCCTGCGACGCCTCGTGGCGGTCGTCAACGGTCAGTAACTGCGTCCGTCGGCGTTCTGCCGCCGTGGTTGGAGTTCGAGGTCCGCTGTTCCTCGGCTGTGTCGCGGAGACCCAACTGCCCTAGCGCCCAGGCGCGTCCCTGCGCAGTGAGCCGGTAGAAACGGCACCGCTGAGCTCGTCTGGTTCCATGTGCACCGCTAGGCCGTCGCGGGTGAGCCGAGCCAGCACGGCAGAGGCGACACCCGATGACACGTTCGCGAGACGGCAGATCGTGTGGCTGCCGACGTTGCCGGCGTCGGTCAGCAGCACGAGCAGCGTTGCAGCGTTGAAGCCCGCGATGCGGGCGGGAAGCTCGGCGAGCGAGTCGATCCGCATCACCGGGATGCGGTCGGCGTCGAGGTCGTGCTGCTGGATGAGCCCCCATGGGCCGCGCCGGATCAGCGCGGTCAGCATGC
>WHSR01000007.1 GCA_009379995.1 Streptosporangiales bacterium | reverse complement strand
GGGGCCCCCCGATCCCTGGCCCGCCGCTCCAGCTCCACCCGGTCGCTATCCGACACCGTCAGCACCCGTACGCGATTCGGCATACACCATTATCGCGCACAAGAAATAAAAACTAAAGAAAAACATACGTCACGACACTAGAGAGCCTGGTGGAGTCGGTCAAGGCCATCAACGTCAAGGAAGTCGGGACACCCGCCATCGTCACGCCGGGCTTTAGCTTTTCGCAGTTCTGGGACGAACACCAGCCGCCGCAGGTCCCAAGGGTAAGTGGGTGAACCATGCGCAGACCAGACCCGAACCCACTGCCGCAGCCCGAGGACACCCTTGAGCGGATCAAGACCATCGCCCAAGAGATCATGGCTCGGGAAGTCACCGCATCGGTCGCCAACGAGCAGATCGAGGCCCGTGCTCTGGCCACTGGCGACGTCACCGGCCTGTACATCTCAGCCAGAGCCATCCAGAGCTACGACAACGAGACGCTCGCCGAGCTTGTGCTGTCCGCCGTCCGGCAGGCGCTGACCGAGGCGGCCAACGCGAAGCTGGAGGCGTTCCGGCCGATCGTCGGGGAGCCGGCCAGCTTCGCCGACGCCCTGACCGGCTTCAGCGAGGAGATCGCCGAGACCCTGCGGCCGGAGAAGGAAGAAAGTCCTCCCAGCCGGCGGCGCCCGTACTGACTCGGAACGGGAGGTCAGATGCAGGAGACGGCCGCGTCCGGACCGGGTTCGATCGAGGTACGGGACCTGCGACGAGAGGAGATCCCCGAGGCGGTGGTCTTGATCGCTCGCGGGATGCGGGACAACCCGCTGCACCTGGTCGCGTACGGCGACGATCCGGAACGCCGGGTGCGCTGCCACGCGCGACTTATCCGCGGCATGTTCGATGTCTTCTCGGCTCAGCAGCCCATCTGCGCGACCCGGGGAGGCACCCTGGTGGGTGTGACCGGTGTCGCGCCTCCGGGTGCCTGCCAGCCGACCGCGACGCAGCGTCTTCGCATCCTGCCCCGGGTGGTCGCCCTTGGCCCGCGCAGCGCGGGCCGGACGATGACGTGGACCTCGGCCTGGGCGAGACGCGACCCGGACGAGCCGCACGTCCATCTCGGTCCGCTGGCCGTGGATGCACACCTGCAGGGCCAGGGCATCGGCTCGTTGATCATGCGGGAGCACTGCCGCCGGCTCGACGAGGCTGACCAGGTCGGCTACCTGGAGACGGACAAGCCGGAGAACGTCCACTTCTACCGACGGTTCGGCTTCGAGGTGCTCGCCGAGGAGGCGGTGATCGGCGTCCCGAACTGGTTCATGCGCCGGCCCGTTCGCCCTTCTTGGTCGTGAAGGCCCTCCTCTGGCCAGAGAGAGGGGGCCGATGCTCAGATGGCTCGCTCGTGGCCGGCCCAGTACGGGCCGCGCAGCCGGCGCTTGTACAGCTTGCCGTTGGGGTCGCGGGGCAGCTCGTCGAGGTAGTCGATGCTGGCCGGAAGCTTGAACTTCGCCAGGCGTCCGCGTGCGAACTTGAGCAGCTCACGGGTGAGCTCGTCACTCGGTCGTACGCCGTCGGCGGGCTGCACGACCGCCTTGATCTCTTCGCCCCAGTCCGGATGCGGGATCCCGAACACCGCCACGTCGGCGACCTTCGGGTGGCAGGCGAGCTCACCCTCGACCTCGGCCGGGTAGACGTTCACCCCGCCCGAAATGATCATGTCGGACTTGCGGTCGAGCAGGTAGAGGTAACCGTCCCCGTCGAGGTAGCCCATGTCGCCGAGGGTGAACAGGTCACCGACGCGGGACGCGCGGGTTTTCTCGGCGTCCTTGTGGTACTCGAACGTCGAGGTCCCCATGCGCATGTAGATGGTGCCCACCTCGCCGGTCGGGAGCTCGTTCCCGCCGTCGTCGAGCACCTTGACCACCGAGCCCGGCCACGGGCGCCCCACCGACCCCGGCTTGCGCAGCCACTCCTCCCCGCCGATCGAGGTGCCGCCGCCCTCCGTCGCCGCGTAGTACTCGGTGACCACCGGGCCCCACCACTCCAGCATCGCGCGCTTGACCGCCGGCGGGCACGGCGCCGCGCTGTGGATCGCCGCCCGCATCGAGGAGACGTCGTGGCGCCCGCGCACCTCCTCCGGCAGCGCGAGCAGCCCGCCGAACTGGGTGGGCACCATGTGGGTGTGCGTCACCCGGTGCCGCTCGATCAGCCGCAGTGCCTCCTCCGCGTTCCACCGGTCCATCAGCACGACCGTGTGTCCGAGCTGGATGGACATGCTGGCGAAGGTCAGCACCGCCGTGTGGTACAGCGGCGAGCAGCACAGGTGTACGTGTCCGTCGAAGGGCGCGAGGCCGAAGAGGGCGAAGAAGCCAACCGAGGCGGCGGGAACGTCGTCTGGGTGTGCACCGGTCAGCGGGCGTCGTACCCCCTTGGGGCGGCCCGTGGTGCCCGACGTGTAGAGCATCGGGGAGCCGGCCACCCGCACGTCCGGCGGGGTGTCCGGCCCCTCGGCCGCGAGCTCCTCCAGGGAACGGAACCCGGGCACCTCGCCGACCGCGAAGCGGGCGTGCTCCGGCAGGCCGGCGGTGCGCGCGGCCTCCCCGGCCGCCTCCGCGAACCGTTCGTGCGCGACGAACGCCTTCGCGCCGCTGTCCCCGAGGATGTACGCCGCCTCGGCGCCGGTGAGATGCCAGTTGATCATGACGATGTACAGACCGATCTGCCAGGCGCCGGCGTAGGCCGCCAGTAGCTGGAAGCCGTTGGGCAGCATCAGCGCGACCGCGTCCCCGGGCATGAGCCCGAGCGCCTGCAGCTCCCGGCCGTACCGGTTGGCGGCTGCCGCCAGCTCCCGATAGCTCACCTCGCGGCCGTCAAGATCGATGATCGCGGCGAGCTCGGGATGTTCCTCAGCGATGCGCCACAGACCCAGCGAGGAGTGATCGGCCGTCATGGCGCGAATCTAGAACGTGTTGCAGTTCCCGGCAAGTACCCGAAATTGGCAAATGTCCGGCGGGCACCTGGAGGTCGGTGGTAGAGAGATCCCTTGTTCGAGCACATGGTGCGAAAGGGTCGTTAGGTGAGGACATCACACGCTATTGGGGCAGGCGTAGTCGTCGGGGCGCTCACCGCTACCGGAATCGGTCTCGCATACGCCGGCAACGAGGTGCCGGTGCTGCGGACCGTGGCGGGGGAACAGAGCGCGGCGGGGCAGAACGCGAACACGGGGGAGCAAACCGCGGGCGAACAGGGTGAACTCCGGCCGCAGGGTCCGATCACGAACACTGGCACTCGCGAAGTCAAGGCCGAGCCGGAGGAATCCACCCCGGCACGGCGGCAGCAGGGGTCGCAGGGCAAGAAGATCGCGCCGGGCGAGCCGGCACCGCCGGTACCCACGATGCCGCCGGTGACGTACAGCACGAGCGGCGGCTTCGCCGGTCGGACGGTCGCGATCACCATCAACTCCGGCGGCGAATGGAAGCGCACCGACTCGAGGTCGGGCACCCGAACCGGGGGGCTCAACGTCGTCGAGAAGCTCAGGCTGAACAAGCTCTTGCGCAGCGACCGGCTGCCGGCCGAGGCCGAGGGGGACGGCGGCTCCTCCCTGCCGTCCGGCGACTGTGCGGACGTACCTACCCAGCGGGTCTCCACGCGCGGGCTCACCGCCACGTCCGGTTGCGAGGATCCGATGCCGCCCACGTTCGCCAAGGTGGCGGAGGTGGTCGTCTCCTACACGGGAAGCTGACCTCCTTGGCCCGTGATCTTGCAGAATTCGAATTTCTGCAAGATCACGGGCAACCTGACTTGCCGAGCACCGCATCGGCCACCGCGCGTACCTGCGCCGCGTCCCGGCAACCGACCAGGAGCATGTCCGCCCCGGCCCGTTCCCACTTGGCGGCCTCGGCCCGCACGTGATCCCGGTCCCCGATGATGGCCACCTCCGCTACCAGCTCGTCCGGGATGGCCTTGGCCGCCTCGGGGCGCCGCCTGTCCCGAAACAGCCGGCCGACGTCGGCTACCACCTCGGCGTACCCGGCCCGGGAGAACAGATCGGCGTGGAAGTTCATCTTCGGGGCCCCCATGCCGCCCAGGTACAGCGCCAAGACCTGCTTGATCCGCGCGTACTCGGCCGCCGGATCGTCGGTGACGACAACCTGGCACCCGGACACCACCTCGAAGTCCTCGCGCCGGCGCCGGGCGCCGGGCCGGTCGAAGCCCTCGGCCAGCCTCTCCTCGTACATCGGCGCCATCCTGGGGGAGTAGTAGACGGCGAGCCACCCGTCGGCGATCTCGGCGGCCAGCGCCACGTTGCGCGGCCCCTCGGCGCCGAGCCAGATGGGCAGGTCGGCACGGAGCGGATGGGTGATCGTGCGCAGCGGCTTGCCCAGACCGAGCGAACCGGGGCCGTCGTACGGCAGGCGGTGGTGCGGCCCGTCGCTGCGCACCGGTGCCTCCCGGGCCAGTATCTGGCGCACGATCGACACGTACTCCCGGGTCCGGGCAAGCGGCTTGGCAAAGGGTCCCCCGTACCAACCCTCCACCACCTGCGGTCCTGACACACCGAGGCCGAGTACGAACCGTCCGCCGGACAGGTGATCCAAGGTCAGCGCGTGCATCGCGGAGGCGGCCGGGGTACGGGCCGAGATCTGCGCCACCGAGGTACCCAGCCGCAACCTGGCTGTGTGCGAACCCCACCACGCCAAGGGCGTGAACGCGTCGGAGCCCCATGACTCGGCGGCGAAGACCGCGTCGAAGCCGCACCTCTCCGCGGCGGTGACCAGCTCCAGCACCCCGTTCGGCGGGTCCGCGCCCCAGTAGCCGAGCTGAAGTCCCAATCTCATCTGCGCGCACCTCCGTCTCGCGATCATCTTGCCACAGGAACGAGAACGTGTTTCACTTCGCTACGTGGTTGAGGTCCTCAGCGCCCCGCTCGAGGTGGGCTTCGACTACACCCGATCGTTGGGTCCCGCGCTGAGCCGGTTCATGACCGCGCTCCGGGAGCGTCGCATCGAGGGCGTCCGCGGATCCGACGGCAGGGTGTACGTACCGCCCGTCGAGTACGATCCGGCCACCGCCGAGCCGCTGACCGAGCCGGTCGAGGTGAGCGCCGAGGGCACCGTGCTGTCCTGGTCCTGGATGCCCGAACCGTTGCCGGGTCAGCCGCTCGACCGGCCGTTCGCCTGGGCGCTGATCCGGCTGGACGGAGCGGACACCGCGATGCTCCATGCGGTGGACGCGGGCACGCCGGAGCGGATGCGCAGCGGGATGCGGGTACGCGCCCGCTGGGCCGCGGAGCCGGTCGGCCACATCCGGGACATCGTCTGCTTCGAGCCCGCCGGCGGGTCCGCCAGCCCACCGACCCCCGCCGCCGAGCCGGCCGAACCGGTGACGATGGTGACGACTCCCATCCACCTGAGCTACCGGCACTCGGCATCGCCCGGGGAAAGCCGGTACCTGCGCGGCCTGGCCGACGGCCGGCTGCTGGGGGGGGGGCGCTGTCCGGCCTGCGGCAAGGTCTACATCCCGCCGCGCGGTGCCTGCCCCGCCGACGGCGTGCCCACCGCCGAGGAGGTCGAGCTGCCGGATGTGGGCACGGTGACCACGTTCTGCATCGTCAACGTGCCGTTCCTCGGCCAGCGCATCAAGCCGCCGTACGTCGCCGCGTACGTGCTGCTCGACGGCGCGGACATCCCGTTTCTGCACCTGGTCCTCGGCTGTCCGGTGGACGAGGTGCGGATGGGCATGCGAGTAACTGCGGTATGGCGGCCGCGCGAGGAGTGGGGGACCACGATGCAGAACATCGACCACTTCAAGCCGACCGGCGAGCCCGACGCGCCGTTCGAGTCGTACGCCCAGCACCTTTGAGGAGACGACGCCCATGACAGACATCGCGGTCGTCGGCTTCGCCCAGGCGCCCAACGTCCGCCGCGCGTCGGGCACCACCAACGGCGTGGAGATGCTGGTGCCGCTCTTCCGCCGGGTGCTGGCGGACACCGGGCTTTCCAAGCACGACATCGGGTTCTGGTGCTCCGGCTCGTCGGACTACCTGGCCGGCCGGGCGTTCTCGTTCGTCGCGGCGGTGGACGCCATCGGCGCTTTTCCGCCTGTCAACGAGTCGCACGTGGAGATGGACGCGGCCTGGGCGATGTACGAGGCCTGGGCGAAGATCCTGACCGGCGAGGTGGAGACCGCGCTGGTGTACGGGTTCGGCAAGTCCTCGGCCGGACAGCTGCGCCGGGTGCTGGCGCTGCAGCTGGACCCGTACGTCGTCGCGCCGCTGTGGCCCGACTCGGTCAGCATCGCCGCGATCCAGGCGCGGCTGGGCATCGAGGCCGGCCGATGGAGCGAGCGGGCGATGGCCGAGGTGGCCGCGCACAGCCGGGCCGCCGCGACGGCCAACGGCCTGGCGCAGCTCGCCGGCCCGGCGGACGGCAGGGTCGACGTCGACGACCTGCTCGCCGCGCCCTACCTGGCCGACCCGCTGCGCGCGCACGACTGCGCGCCGATCACCGACGGCGCGGCGGCGGTGGTCCTCGCGTCCGGGAGCCGGGCCCGGGAGCTGTGCGAGCGACCGGCATGGATCACCGGCCTCGAGCACCGCGTCGACTCGGCGAACCTCGGCGCGCGGGACCTCGCCGCCTCCCCCTCGGCCGCCGCCGCGGCGGCGGCTGCTGTCGGGGCGGCCCGAATCGACGGCGTGGAGGCCGCCGAGCTGCACGCGCCGTTCACGCACCAGGAGATCCTGTTGCGCGGTGAACTCGCCGCCCTCGGTCTCGGCGACGAGGTGCGGGTCAACGAGTCGGGCGGGGTGCTCGCCGGCAACCCGATGTTCGCGGCGGGGCTCGCCTGCGTCGGTAACGCCGCCCGGCAGGTTATGGACGGGCGGGCCGGCCGGGTGCTCGGCCACGCCACCAGCGGCCCGGCGCTGCAGCAGAACCTCGTCTGCGTGCTGGAGGGGCGGGATCAGTAGATGGGCAAACAGCTCGCCGCGGTGATTGGCAGCGGCCAGACCCACCACCGGTCCAAGCGGCTCGACGTGTCGATGGCGGGTCTGTGCCGCGAGGCGATCGACCGGGCGCTCGCCGACGCGGCGGTGGATCTCGCGGACATCGAGGCGGTGGTGGTCGGGAAGGCGCCGGACCTCTTCGAGGGCGTGATGATGCCCGAGCTGTTCCTCGCCGACGCGCTGGGCGCTGTGGGCAAGCCGCTGCTGCGTGTGCACACCGCCGGCTCGGTCGGCGGGTCGACGGCGAACGTCGCGGCGAGCCTCGTGCACTCCGGCCTGCACCGGCGCGTGCTGGCCGTGGCGTTCGAGAAGCAGTCCGAGTCCAACGCCATGTGGGCGCTATCCATCCCGACCCCGTTCGTGATGCCCGTACACGCCGGCGCAGGCGGGTACTTCGCGCCGCACGTGCGCTCCTATATCCGGCGGTCCGGCGCTCCCGAACACATCGGAGCGATGGTCGCGGTCAAGGACCGGCGCAACGGCGCCAGGAACCCGTACGCGCACCTGCGCCAGGGCGACATCACGCTGGAGTCGGTGCGCTCGTCGACGATGCTGTGGGACCCGATCCGCTACGACGAGACGTGCCCGTCCTCCGACGGCGCCTGCGCGATGGTCATCGCGGACGAGGGCACCGCGTCCGGCCGGCCCGCCGCGTGGATTCACGGCACGGCCATGCGCACCGAGCCCACCACGTTCGCCGGCCGTGACCAGGTCAACCCGCAAGCGGGGCGGGACGCCGCCGCGGCCGCATGGAAGGAGGCAGGCATCGCCGACCCGCTGTCCTCCGTCGACGTTGCCGAGATCTACGTACCGTTCTCCTGGTTCGAGCCGATGTGGTTGGAGAACCTGGGATTCGCGGAGGAGGGCCAGGGTTGGAAGCTCACCGAGACCGGCGCCACCGAGATCGGCGGCCGGCTGCCGGTGAACCCCTCCGGCGGCGTGCTGTGCTCCAACCCGATCGGCGCGTCCGGCATGCTGCGTTTCGCCGAGGCGGCGATGCAGGTCATGGGCCGGGCAGGGGAGCACCAGGTCGACCGGGCCCGCACGGCGCTCGGTCACGCGTACGGAGGCGGCTCCCAGTACTTCGCCCTGTGGGTGGTGGGCGCCGGCAAGCCGGGCGCCGAGCCGCACACCGGAGGGCGGCCATGAAGTTCACGGTCTCCGTTGCGATGAGCCCGCTGGAGGAGTTCACCGAGCTGGCCGGGGCCGCCGAGGCGTGCGGCTTCTCGGCGGTGGCGCTGCCCGACTCGATCTTCTACGCGGAGCGGGTCTCCGTCGCCTACCCGTACACGCCGGACGGGAGCCGGTTCTGGGGTCCCGAAACGCCGTGGGCGGACCCGCTGGTGGCGGCCGCCGCGATGGGCGCCGTCACCGGGCGGATCCGGTTCTACTCCCAGGTTCTCAAGCTGGGTCCGCGCAACCCGGTGCTGCTGGCCAGGGCCGTCGCCTCGGTGGCCGCCCTGACCGGTAACCGGTTCGAGCTGGGCGTCGGAGTCGGCTGGGCGCCGGAGGAGTTCGAGTGGTGCGGCGCGCCGTACGCCCACCGCGGGGCGCGGGTCGACGAGGCGATCGAGGTGCTGCGGCTGCTGCTGGGCGGCGGGATGGCCGAGTACCACGGAGGGTTCTTCGACTTCGACCGGCTGCAGATGAGCCCCGCGCCGAGTGGGCCGGTGCCGATCTACGTCGGCGGGCACACCGAGGCGGCGCTGCGCCGCGCCGCGCGGCTGGGCGACGGATGGACGTCGGCGATGATCAAGTTCGACGATCTGCGCGCCACCATCGACCGGCTGGCCGAGCTTCGCGCGGAGTACGGCAGAGCGGATGAGCCGTTCGAGCTCCAGGCGGTGTGCATCGACCGTCTCGGCCTCGACGGCTACCGGCAGCAGCGGGAGATCGGGGTGACCGACGCGATCGTCGTGCCTTGGCTGCTCGACGGCACCGGCCTCGACGGGGCCCTGCGGGACAAGAAGGACAGCCTCGAGCGGTTCGCCGACGAGATCATCACACGCCTGTGAGGGAGGTTCGGATGACGGCGCCCGCGATCACCTGGACGGCAAGCACCGCCGAGCACCCAGCCAGGGCCGCGTCGCAACGCTCGATGGAGGCGGTGGCCCGCAAGGCCAAGGACGAGTGGCTGGCCTTGTTCGCCCCGGACGCCGTCGTCGAGGATCCGGTTGGCCCGTCCCCGCTGGACCCGGAGGGCGCGGGCCACCACGGGAGCGACGGCATCGCGGCGTTCTGGGAGGCGACCGTCGCGGGGGTGGAGCGCTTCGAGTTCGTCATCAAGGACTCGTTCGCGGCCGGCGACGAGGTCGCCAACGTGGGCACGATCACCGCGTTCCTGCCCGGCAACATGCGCATCGACACCGAGGGCGTGTTCATCTATCGGGTGGACTCGACCGGGCTCATCTGGTCGATGCGCGCCTACTGGGAGTTCGATCGGGCGCTGGCCACGCTCCGCAAGGTCGAGGGCTGACCGCCTAGCGGGCGGCGGCGGGCGCCGGGTACTCCGCTGGGACCTTGGCGATGACGTCGAGGCACTCCACGAAGAAGTAGATCGACTTGAAGAACTCGAGGAGGTTGCCGTCTTCGAGCCGCATCTTGCGGTACATGACGGTGCGCTGGGCGTCGTAGCCCTCGTGCAGCGCCTTCCAGTCGGCGTAGTCCATGGTGAGCACGTACGTCGCCGCCACCGGGTCGTCCGGGCCGATGATCCCGCAGTCGGTGACGGTGCCGCTGCCCCACCCGACGAACAGGTACGACGGGCCGTTGCCCCCCGGCAGGTCACGGCACCCGAGCGCCCAGGACGCCGGGTACTTGGATTTGATCCGCTCGAAGAAGTCCCAGTAAATCTGGACCTTGCCGGACCTCGCCTCGTCCGACGGCCCCGCGACGAGCGCGTCGCGGACCGCGTCGGCCCACTGTTTGCTGAAGAACTTGGGGTCGGCCACGGCTCAGCCCCCTGCCAGGACCGGCTGCACCCGCTGGAGCAGCTCCTCGAGGTCGGGTGCGAGGTCGATGCCGACGTCGCCGAGCTTGCGGCGCAGCTGCTGGAAGAACAGCATCCGGACCTCGTCCTGGGTCCAGCCGAGCGGCTCGTAGTAGATCTCGCGGCTGTACACGCCGGACAACGACAGGATCGTCCGCAGCGTGTCGTGGATCTCGTTGATCATCGTCGGGTCCTTGCGGACCGCGTCCTGCAGGTAGCGCATGCCGCCCTGCACGTGCCGCGACTCGTCCCGGCAGGTGGCCGTGAAGCCGGTGTAGTACGCCGGGAGGAACCCCCGCCACCGCGCGTACGAGAGCGTCACCTTCATGACCGACAGCGCGAGCACGCCCTCGATCCACAGGAAGTAGTTGGTGCCGTAGCGCACCCGGGCCCGCTCGTCGTACGGGTTCCGCCGCACCTCGTCGGCCTGGTAGGCGAGCAACCCGAACGGCCCCAAGAACGTCTCCGACACCCACGGGAACGATGCGCCGAGGACGTCCATGATGTCCTCGCCCGGCAGGCCGACCACCTCGCGGTAGAAGCGGTCGAAGAAGACGGTGTGCCGCGCCTCGTCCTCGATCTGCGCGGCGATGTGGAGTTTCTCCTCCTCGCTCGCGCCGATCATGAACACCGGCAGCTCGATCTCGACCTGGCGCTCGCCGTGGTGGAACCCCGACGCGATGGCGATGAACGACTGCCGCTCGTCCTCCGTCATCTTCTCGGTCCAGTCGATCTTGTCCTGGGTGAAGTCCAGCTCGTAGACGTTCCAGCGCTGCTCGAGGTACTTGCGGTAGAGCATGGTGAAGTCGGGCAGCGTCTTCAGGTCCTTGTGGACGTACTCGATGACGTCGTCGATGTCGACGTCGAGCACTCCCTTGAGGTCGGACTCCTCGATCTCACGTACCTGCTCGTCGGTCAGGGCGCGTGGACCCTCGTGCAGCACGGCCGTCGGGCTCTTTCGTTCCGTCATGCGAGGGAACCTCCGGTGCTCAGGGCACGGATATTGGATATTAGAATGACGCTCTGTTTCGCACCGTAGAGGCGTGCGTCACCCCCTGCAAGAGTGGTGGGGGCCCGATCCTTGGGGTCAGGACGGCTCCTCCGATGCTTCGGGAATCCTGAAGGAGGACGTCGTGATCACGAGCGCCTTCGACGAACTTCCCCCGACGTTCACATACAGCGAGGCCCGCCGAGCCGGCATGTCCGACAGGGCGCTGTACGCGCTGCGCGACGACGGAGCGATCGAGCCAATCGGCCGCGGGCTCTACCGGCGTCGCGACATCGCCGAGCCGGCCGACGTGGATCTCTTGGAGATTGCTCATCGTGCGCCGGAGGCGACGTTGTGCCTGGCCAGTGCGCTTGCTCGGCACGATCTCACCGACCTGATTCCCGCCACGATCGACGTCGCGATCCCTCGCGGCCGGCGCCGCCCGCGTACTCGTGCCCCGGTGACCTGGCACAGGTTCGACCCGGAAACCTTCGGCGTCGGCCGCGGCGAGATGCGACTCGACGAACGCACGGCCATCGGCCTTTACAGCCCGGAGCGGTGCATCATCGACGCGTTCCGGCTGCGTCACCGCGAGGGACCGGAACTCGGGCGCACCGCGCTTCGTCGATGGCTCGCCCGCCGCGACGTCCAGCCGTCGGCGCTGTTGGCCATGGCCCGCGACTTTCCGCATGCTGAGCGTGCGCTGCGCGAGACACTGGAGGTCCTCCTGTGAACGAACGCCCCACCCGAGCTTCGGTGGCGGGGCGGGTGTACCTGGACCTGCAGAACCTCGCCCGCTTGGTGGTGTCTCCACACGCCAAGCGCTTAGTCCTCAAGGGCGGCATGCTGCCCGCTGCCTACGACACCCGCCGGCCCACCCGCGACGTCGATCTTCAAGCCCAAGGGCTGGCCAATGACCTCGACGAGGTGCTAGCCGTCGTCCGCGAGGTGGCCGCGATCACCCTCGATGACGGCCTGACGTTCGACGCGGATACGGCAACCGCGGAGGCCATCCGGGAAGAGCACACGTACGGAGGCGTTCGGGTGACCCTCACCGGCCGACTGGCCAGCGCCCGGCTCACCTACCACGTGGATGTCAACGGGGGCGACCCCATCTGGCCCGCCGCCCAAAGGATCATCTTGCCGCGTCTGATCGGTGGGCAGGTCGAACTGACCGGGTATCCGTTGCCCATGGTGTACGCGGAGAAGATCGTCACAGCGGTCCAACGTGGCACTGCCAACACCCGCTGGCGTGATTTCGCCGACCTATACCTGCTTGCGGGCCGGCATGACGTGCGCGGCCAAGACTTGCGCTCCGCCATCGTCAAGGTCGCCGCCTACCGACAGGTCACGGCGCCAAGGACTCGAGCCGGTACTCCCGAACCATTCGCTGACCTGCTCGACAGGGTGATCACCTTCGTCGACCCGTCCTCACCGACACCGCCGCCGAGGCGATCTGGCACGCCACAGCCCTCCGGTGGAGTAACGATAACCGGCAGGGAGTCAGCCGTACCGAACCGGCAGTTCCTTGATGCCGCTGAGCCAGCCGGAGCGTAGCCGTCGGGGTGGGCCGGCCCCCTTGATGTTGGGCGTGTGGTCGGCGACGGCGTTGAAGATCAGCTCGATCTCCAGCTTGGCCAGGTTGGCGCCGAGGCAGTAGTGGGCACCGCTGCCGCCGAAGCCGAGATGCGGGTTCGGGTCGCGGGTGATGTCGAAGCTCTCGGGGTGGTCGAACGCGTCCTCGTCGAAGTTGGCCGAGCTGTAGAACAGCCCGAGCCGCTGACCGGCCTTGATCCCCACGCCGCCGACCTCGGTGTCGGCGAGCGCGGTGCGCTGGAACACCACCACCGGGGTCGTCCACCTGACGATCTCGTCCGCGGCCGTCAGCGGGCGCTCGGCCTTGAACAGCTCCCACTGTTCGGGGTGCTCCAGGAAGGCCATCATGCCCTGGGTGATCGCGTTGCGGGTGGTCTCGTTGCCGGCGACGGCCAGCAGGATCACGAAGAACCCGAACTCGTCCGGGGAGAGCGCGTGGCCGTCGACGTCGGCCTGCACGAGCTTGGTGACGATGTCGTCCATCGGGCAGCGCTTGCGCTCGCCGGCCATGGTCATCGCGTAGCCGAGCAGCTCCGCCGCGGCCGCCTGCGGCTCGACCTGGTACTCCGGGTCGTCGTAGCCGATCATCTCGTTGGACCACTCGAAGATCTTGCGCCGGTCCTCCTGCGGTATGCCGAGCAGCTCGGCGATCGCCTGCAGCGGCAGCTCGCAGGCCACGTCGGTGACGAAATCGCCGGTACCCTCCCGGGCCGCCGTCGCGGCTATGCGCCCGGCGCGCTCGCGGAGGGCGTCGCGCAGGTTGTTGATCGCGCGCGGGGTGAAGCCGCGCGAGACGATGCCGCGCAGCTGGGTGTGCTCCGGCGGGTCGATGTTGAGCAGGATGAGCCGCTGCTGCTCGATCCGATCCCGGGTGATGCTCCCGCTGTGCCGGATGATCGCCGTGTTCTCCCAGCTGGAGAACACCTCGCTGTTCCGGGAGATCTCCCGGATGTGGGCGTGCTTCGACACCACCCAGAACCCGTCGTCGTCGAAGCCTGACCGCCCCCGCTCCTGGGCGTTCCACCAGACCGGAGCGGTACGGCGCAGCTCGGCGAACTCCTGCAGCGGGAGCCGACGGGCGTACAGGTCGGGGTCGGTGAAGTCGAAGCCTGCCGGGATGTTGGGTGTTGCCACGGCGTACCTCCCGGATTCGTGGCGCGACGCCAACGGAAGCTGAAACACGTTCTATAACGATTAGAGCACACGCCCTTACGCAGGTGAAGTGCCCTGGCGTTGCCGGGCCTTGTTGATAAAGAAAACGTGTTCTATCTTGACCATCGAGGTCGGATGCGTGAGGAGGCCGACGTGGGCGGTCCGGTGATCGTGGAGGCGGTACGTACCCCGATCGGCAAGCGCGCCGGGTGGCTGGCCGGCCTGCACGCCGCGGAGATTCTGGGCGCCGCGCATCGGGCATTGATCCACCGCGCCGGCATCGACGCCGCCGACGTCGAGCAGGTCATCGGGGGTTGCGTGACCCAGGCCGGCGAGCAGTCGAACAACGTCACCCGGACCGCGTGGCTGCACTCGGGTCTGCCGTTCCAGACCGGTTGCACGACCGTGGACTCCCAGTGCGGGTCCTCGCTGCAGGCCGCGCATCTCGTCGCCGGATTGATCGCCGCCGATGCCGTATCGTGCGGCATCGCGTGCGGCGTCGAGGCGATGAGCCGCGTCCCGCTGCGGGCCAACGTCGGCGAAACCGCCGGCGTACCGCGCCCGGAATCGTGGGAGATCGATCTGCCCAACCAGTTCGTCGCGGCCGAGCGGATCGCCGCTCGTCGCCGGTTGACCCGCGACGAGGTCGACCGGTTCGGGCTGGAGTCGCAAACACGAGCGCGGCGGGCCTGGGCGGACGGGCGATTCGCCCGCGAGGTGGTGCCGGTCGAGGCTCCGGTGTTGGACGGGGAGGGCATGCCGACCGGGGAGACCCGGCAGGTGTCCCGCGACCAGGGGCCGCGGGACACCAGCCTGGACGCGCTCGCCGGGCTGAAGCCGGTCGTCGACGGCGGCGTCCATACCGCCGGCACGTCCTCGCAGATCTCCGACGGGGCCGCCGCGGTCCTGCTGGTCGACGCCGACCGGGCCCGCGGGCTCGGGCTGCGACCCCGGGCCCGGATCGTCGCCCAGTGCCTGGTCGGCGCGGAGCCGTACTATCACCTCGACGGCCCGGTGCAGGCGACCCAGCAGGTGCTGGACCGGAGCGGGATGAAGGTCGGCGACATCGACCTGTTCGAGGTCAACGAGGCGTTCGCGTCGGTGGTGATGTCCTGGCAGGGCGTGCACGGCCCCGACCCGGAGCGGGTCAACGTCAACGGCGGCGCCATCGCGCTGGGCCACCCGGTCGGCTGTACCGGCGCCCGGCTGATGGCCACGGCGCTGCACGAACTGGAGCGGCGGGACGCCTCGACCGCGCTGATCACGATGTGCGCCGGCGGCGCGCTGGCCGCGGGAACCATCATCGAGCGGCTGTGACTGGGCCGTGACCATGACGTACTCGCTCGGCCTCGAGGGTGCCGTCGTCCTGGTGACTGGCGGGGTGCGCGGCGTGGGCGCCGGGATCAGCCGGGCGTTCCTGCGCGCCGGGGCGACGGTAGTCGCGTGCGCGCGCCACGAGCCCGAGCGTCCGGTGGGTGCGGACGGCCGGTCGGTCGAGTTCGTCGCCTGCGACGTGCGGGAGCCCGACGAGGTGCGACGGCTGGTCGGAGGTCTCGCCGACCGGCGCGGCCGGCTGGACGTACTGGTGAACAACGCCGGCGGGGCGCCGTTCGCGCCGGCCGGCGACGCGTCGCCCCGGTTCCATGCCAAGGTCGTCGAGCTGAACCTGCTCGCGCCGCCGCTGGTGTCCCAGGCCGCCAACGCGGTCATGCAGGGTCAGCCGGACGGCGGGGCGATCGTCATGGTGAGCAGCGTCAGCGGGAGCCGCCCCTCGCCGGGAACCGCCGCGTACGGCGCGGCCAAGGCGGGGCTGGACGGGCTGGCGGCGAGCCTCGCCGTCGAGTGGGCGCCGAAGGTGCGGGTGAACTCGCTGGCCGTCGGCATGGTGCGTACCGAACGGGCGCACCTGCACTACGGGGACGAGGCCGGGATCGCCGCCGTCGCGGCCACCGTACCGCTGCGGCGGTTGGCCGAGCCGGACGAGATCGGCGCGTGCGCCGTGTTCCTCTCCTCTCCGCTGGCCTCCTACGTCAGCGGGGCCACGCTGGCGGTACACGGCGGCGGTGAGGCCCCGGCGTTCCTCTCCGCGGCCAACGTCAACTCCGGTGCGCGGGAGACCAGATGAGGCTGTGCGAGAACCGGGTAGTGATCGTCACCGGCGCGGGCCGGGGGATCGGCCGGGCGCACGCGCTGGCGTTCGCGCGGGAGGGCGCGCGGGTGGTGGTCGGCGACGCCGGGGTCGCCCTGGATGGCGGCGGTGGCTCGGCGGGGCCGCGCAGCAGGTAGTGGAGGAGATCCGGGCGTGCGGCGGCGAGGCGGTGGCCAACACCGCCGACGTCGCCGACTGGGACGGCGCGGCGCGGCTGGTGCGTACCGCGGTTGAGTCGTTCGGCCGGCTGGATGTGCTGGTCAACAACGCCGGCTTCCTGCGCGACCGGAGGCTGGTGAACTGCGACGAGGACGAGTGGGACGCGGTGATGCGGGTGCACCTCAAGGGCCACTTCGCGCCGCTGCGGCATGCCGCCGCGTACTGGCGCGGGGAGGCCAAGGCCGGTCGCGAGGTGGCTGCGCGGGTGATCAACACGAGCTCGGGCGCCGGCCTGCTGGGCAGCGTCGGGCAGGCCAACTACTCCGCGGCCAAGGCGGGCATCGCGGGGCTCACCCTGGTCGCCGCGGCGGAGCTGGCCCGGTACGGCGTCACGGTGAACGCGATCGCCCCGGCGGCCCGCACCCGGATGACCGAGGCGACCTTCGCCGACGCGATGGCGGCGCCCGCTGACGGTTTCGACGCGATGGCGCCGGAGAACGTCTCGCCGCTGGTGGTCTGGCTGGGCAGTGTGCGGTCCGGCCACGTCACCGGCCGGGTGTTCGAGGTCGAGGGCGGCAGGGTGTCGCTCGCCACCGGCTGGCGGCACGGGCCGGCGATCGACAAGGGCGCCCGCTGGGAGCCGGCCGAGCTCGGGCCGGCCGTCGACGAGCTGCTGGGCAAGGCGCCGGAGCCGGAACCGGTGTACGGGGCACACCCGCCAAGGGGGTAAGCGAGAGCAAGGAGCGCCATGGGCATCTCGACGGCCCGCGCGGACGGCGCCGGGGCCGACGGCATCGTCACCGTCACCATCGACGTACCCCCGGTGAACGCGCTGCCCGTACAGGGCTGGTTCGACCTGGCCGACGCGGTCACCGCGGCGGGCCGGGACCCCGCGGCCCGCGTGGTGCTGCTGCGCGCCGAGGGCCGCGGGTTCTGTGCCGGCGTGGACCTCAAGGAGATCGAGCGCGACCCCGGGTACGAAGCGCTGGTCGGCGTGAACCAGGGCTGCCACGCGGCCTTCGGTGCCGTGTACGACTGCGCGGTACCGGTGATCGCCGCCGTACACGGCTTCTGCCTCGGCGGCGGGGTCGGTCTGGTCGGCAACGCCGACGTCGTGGTCGCCGCCGACGACGCCACGTTCGGGCTGCCCGAGGTGGACCGGGGTGCCCTGGGCGCGGCGACCCACCTGGCCCGCCTCGTTCCACAGCACCTGATGCGGGCGCTGTACTACACCGCCCGCACCGTCGACGCCCGCACCTTGCAGCATTACGGCTCGGTGCTCGACGTCGTGCCGCGCGCCGAGCTCGACGCCGCCGCGCTGGCCGTGGCGGGGGAGATCGCCGCCAAGGACCCCCGGGTGATCCGGCGGGCGAAGGAGGCCATCAACGGCATCGACGTACAGAACGTCCACCGCAGCTACCGGTTCGAACAGGGATTCACCTTCGAGCTCAACCTGACCGGCGCGGCCGACGACGCGCGACGCGCGTTCACCCGCGACCGCCGGTGAGGCGAGGGGGAGCGATGCGCGACAAGCGGATGACGGCCGATGAGGCCGTCGCTGAGCTGGCCGACGGGATGACCGTCGGCATCGGTGGTTGGGGCTCGCGACGCAAGCCCATGGCGCTGGTACGGGCCCTGCTTCGCTCGCCGCTGCGGGACCTGACTGTGGTGTCGTACGGCGGCCCGGACGTCGGCCTGCTGTGCGCCGCCGGGAAGGTCCGCAAGGTCGTGTACGGATTCGTGACGCTGGACTCCATCCCGTACGATCCGCTGTTCCGGCGCGCCCGCGAGTCCGGGCAGGTCGACGTGCTGGAGCTGGACGAGGGGATGTTCCAGTGCGGACTGACGGCGGCCGGCCACCGGCTGCCGTTCTTGCCCATCCGAGCCGGCCTGGGCTCGGACGTGCTGCGGCTGCATCCCGGCCTGCGAACCGTGCGCTCCCCGTACGACGACGAGGAGCTGGTCGCGATGCCCGCGCTGCGGCTGGACGCCGCGTTCGTCCACCTGCACCGGGCCGATGCGCACGGCAACGCGCAGTACCTCGACCCCGACCCGTACTTCGACGACCTGTTCTGTCTGGCGGCCGAGCGCCGGTACGTCTCGTGCGAGCGGATCGTGCCGACCGCCGAGCTGACCGAGGCCGGCCCGGTGCAGTCCCTGCTGCTGAACCGGATGATGGTGGACGGCGTGGTCGAGGCGCCGGCGGGCGCGCACTTCACCAGCTGCGTACCCGACTACCCGCGGGACGAGGCCTTCCAGCGGCACTACGCCGAGGCCGGCGCGGATCCGGACGCCTTCCGGTCGTTCGCTGACAGGTTCCTGTCCGGCGCCGAGGCCGACTACCAGGCGGCGGTGCGGTCCTGGCGGGAGGCGGGTGAGGCGGCGTGAGCTCTCCGACGCGGGCCGACGTGTGCGTGGCCGCGTGCGCCGACCTGTTCGCGGGCGCGGGGGAGATCCTGGCCAGCCCGATGGGGCTGATACCCACGCTCGGCGCCCGGCTGGCCCGGCTGACGATCGAGCCCGACCTGCTGCTCTCCGACGGCGCGGCGTACCTGGTCGCCGACACCCCGGCCGTCGGCGCGAGGCCGTCCACGGTGGAGGGTTGGCTGCCCTACCGGAAGGTGTTCGACGTGGTGGCGCACGGCCGGCGGCACGTGGTGATGGGCGCCAACCAGATCGACAGGTACGGCAACCAGAACATCTCCTGCATCGGCGACCACGCCAAGCCGACCCGGCAGCTGCTCGGCGTCCGGGGCGCGCCCGGCAACACCGTCAACCACCCCACCAGCTACTGGGTACCCCGGCACTCGCCGCGGGTATTCGTCGAGACCGTCGACGTTGTGTCCGGCGTCGGCTACGACCGGGCCCGGGCCGCGCCCGAGTCGGCACGGCGGTTCCACGCCGTCCATCGGGTGGTGACCAACCTCGCGGTCCTGGACTTCGCCGGGCCGGATCACGCCATGCGCCTGGCCTCGGTGCACCCGGGGGTGACCGTCGACGAGGTGCTCGCGCAGACCGGGTTCCCGCTTGTCCTCGGCTCGTCGTTCGTCGCCGAGACACGCTCGCCGACGAACGAGGAGCTGCGGCTGCTGCGCGAGGTGCTCGATCCCCGCGGCCTCCGGGAGAAGGAAGTCGCCAGGTGACGAGGCGCATGACAGGGCTGGAGACACCGCTCACCCGGCTGGTCGGCGTGCGACATCCCGTCGTGCAGACCGGCATGGGCTGGGTATCCGGCCCGCGGCTGGTCGCCGCGACCGCCGGGGCGGGCGGGCTGGGCATCCTGGCCTCGGCCACGATGGGCCTCCCGGAGCTGGAACGGGCGATCGCCGAGGTCAGGCGGCGCACCGACGCTCCCTTCGGGGTGAACCTGCGGGCCGACGCGGCCGACGCCGAGGATCGCGTCGACCTGCTGATCCGCGAGGGCGTCCGGGTGGCGTCGTTCGCGATGGCGCCCCGGCGCGAGCTGATCGCCAAGCTGAGGGACGCCGGCGCCGTGGTGATCCCGTCCGTCGGCGCGGCCCGGCACGCGGAGAAGGTGGCGGGCTGGGGCGCCGACGCGGTGGTCGTCCAGGGCGGCGAGGGCGGAGGTCACACCGGCGGCGTAGCCACCACCCTGCTGCTCCCGTCGGTACTGGACGCGGTGGACATCCCGGTGGTCGCGGCGGGCGGGTTCTTCGACGGGCGCGGCCTGGCCGCGGCCTTGGCGTACGGGGCAGCCGGGGTGGCCATGGGCACCCGGTTCCTGCTGACCAAGGAGAGCACGGTCCCCGACTCGGTGAAGGCGTTCTACCTGCGGCACGGGCTGGACGGCACGGTGGTCACCACCCGGGTGGACGGCATCCCGCACCGGGTGCTGCGTACCGACCTGGTCGAGGCGCTGGAGCGGTCCGGGCGGCTGCGGGCGCTGCTGACCGCGGCGGCCAGCGCGGCCCGGTTCCGCAAGATCACCGGACTGACCTGGCCGGCCCTGATCCGTGAGGGCCTTGCCGCGAAGCACGGACGCGACCTGAGCTGGTCTCAGGTGATCATGGCGGCGAACACCCCGATGCTGCTGCGCCGCGGACTGGTCGAGGGGAGTACCGACGCCGGCGTACTGGCCTCCGGGCAGGTCGTGGGCCTGCTCACCGACCTGCCCAGCTGCGAGGAGCTGATCACCGGCATCGTCGAGGAGGCCGCCGGCATCCTCCGCGGCCTGCCGGCCCTGGCCCGACCAGGTCCATAGGCGCCCCGCGGCGCGCCAGCGGGCCGTCTCCGGTGCCGGCTACTCCGCGACGGGTGGTCGGCCCGTCGTCGGGTCTGCAGAACTCGCAGCCGGGTGAGGAATCGCCTCACAGATCGTCCGCGGCGCACATCTTCCCGACCTCCGCGAGATACTCCTCGAGCGGTTGAAGGCCAACATCTCGTCGCCTCTCGTCGACCCTCTCGGGGTCCACCATCGGCTTGGTTACCGCGCGACCGTCTGCGCAGCTGATCTGGGTGCCGTACGTCTGGCGCCGGCCTCTATTGATCGCGACCCGGTCCGTCAGATACGCGACCTCCGTCGGGTCAGCATCACCCTTGGCCGCGGCCTCCTTCATCAGCGCAAGGACCCGCTCCTGGAACGCGACATCCAGGTCGGAGTGCTGGGCGATCAGCCACGCCGCGCTGGTGCGTCCTTTCCCACCATGTCGGGTGTCGGCCAGCTGTACTCGTCGATGATCTCTCGCAGGCGCTCGGTGCGGGCCCGGTCGCTTGCCTCCGTCCAGGTCGCTCGACCCGTCCGCTCGGCCTGGTCGGCGTCCCGCATCTGCAGCAGCTCCCGGCGCAGCGCAGGGCTGTCGGGCTTATCGACCTGGCTCCCCTCCTTCGAACAACCCGTCAACCCCGTGGCCAGCACCACGGCAAGCAGTAAGACGAAGACTCGGAGGGTCATACTCGGTGTCACCTCAGACGAGGGCCAACCCACCAGTCTGACTATAATTCAGACTATGCAGATACTCCCCCTTGCCGAGGCCAAGGCTCGGCTGTCCGAACTGGTTGCACAGATTCAACAGCAGCATGATGAGATCACGATCACCCGGAACGGACGCGCCGCCGCCGTGATGGTCCCGATAGAGGAGTGGGAAGGTCTACACGAGACCCTGGAGATTCTGTCCGACTCCGAGACCGTCGCCGCCCTTCGACGTGCGCGTGACGAGATCGAACGCGGGGAGGTCCACACCACTGAGGAGGTTCTCGCCGCCTTCCACGAACGCCGGAAGCGCAACGCGTGAGGGATCCCTACGACGTTCGATGGTCTCGCTCGGCGCGGCGTGCCGTAACCGAGGAACTTCCGGAGTCCGTGGCGTCCGCGGTGCTTGAGCTTGTGCTGGGACCGCTACGAGAGGATCCTCGTCGCGTCGGCAAGCCCTTGGGCGAGCCGCTTGACGGAATCTGGTCTGCGCGTCGGGCGACCTATCGCGTGATCTATACCGTCGATGACGACAAGCATCTTGTCACCATCGAAGTGGTCAGGCATCGACGCGACGCGTACCGCCGGTAATCGGCACACGGCACGACAGGTGGTTCTTCCCCGCCCCGGACGAGTCGGAGGTGTCGCCACGCCCGCGCGTTGATCAGGTGGTGGGATTTGTCCTGGATGGGACTCCGCGCTCGAAGACTGCCCTGGTGAAGGTCTCGACGTGCTGGAGGATTTCCTCTCGTGCCGTCGCTCGTTCGCGGTGGGCGGCATCGGCGTGTAGGTGCAGTATTCGGGTCAGGCCGATGGGGCCGGTGAACGACAACGCGAGCGCCTGCGGTGTGCCGAGGTGCGCCGGTATGTGGCCGGCGCGAATCCAGCGGTCGAACAGGTCGGCCACGGAGGCCCTCATGACCGATAGGGCCTCCCGCAGGCCGGGGCCGTGCAGGAGGCCATCCCTGGCCATCAGGCTGATCAACAACCGCGACTCCCGGTTGTCCCATTCGTCCAAGAACGCGCGCACGAGGTCCCGCAGGAACAGTGGCGGGTCCGTGTCGGCCAGGTGGAGATCGACGCTTGCCAGCGCGTCCGCCGAGCTTTGCGGACCATACTCGGCCAGTACGGCGTCGAAGATTGCCTGCTTGCTGGCGAAGTGCGCGTACAGCACGCTATCGCTGAGCCCGACCTCGCCGGCGATCGCCCGGATCGACGTGCCGGCGTAGCCCTGTCGCGCGAACAGCCGCAATGCGGCCTGCCGGAGTGCCGCCTTGGTGTCACCGGCATCCGCCTTCCGCGGCCGTCCCGGCCCCCGCTTCCTTGATGTGTCCTCGTTCATGGTTGTCATCCGGTGCGCGCCCCTTCGCACATTCAGATCGACGTCTATCGGTAAACTAATCGATCGAGCGATTATTTTCAGCATCATCGGAGGACGAGCGATGACCCTCGGCGACCCGACTCCCCAATACGGCAGTGCCTCCTTCACCGAGCCGACGTCCCACGGCTACATCTACCTCGGCATGCGTGTCGCCCCACCGCGCCGGGGCCCGTTCGTGCGCAAGAGCACGAAGCGCAACCAAGCGGTAGAGACGTGCCACAGTCTGGCCCGCCGGCTGGAGATCCTCGCCGACGTGGTCGCGGCCACGGTGTACCGGGCCGTGTTGATCCCGCCGGTCAAGGGGAGTCTGCGGTTCGACGTGCTGGTCTTGATCCAGACGATCTCTCCGGAGGCGATCCCCACGGTCGAGGCGGCAGAGGCATACCGGCAACTGGATGCCGACTTCATCATGAGGGCACGCAACATCAGGCGCATCGGTGACGTCGACTTGCCACGATCAGGGACCTTTCTGTTCAACCACTTCTCCGCCGCGGACCCCGAACGCGCCCTCCGGACATGGGAGAACTTCAGCGGATGGTTCACCGACAAGGCCGGCGCGGACGACGCCGCACTCCTGCAACCCATCGACGAGACTGCCTACGTGTTCGTCAACCACGTACGCCTGCCGTGCGGGCCGATCCGGTTTCTGCTCCGTTTCGCCAAGCCGAGCTTCCGGAAGTATGTGACGGCCAACCTGAAGGCCAACCAGATCCGGAACGCACCGGTGTTCTGCAAGACCGTATGAAGAGGGCAGGGCCGGTCAGAGCGCGTCGACCTCGCTGACCAGCCAGCGCCCGTCCGCCCGCTGCAGGGTCATCAGTACCCGGTTGGAGTCGGTCTTTGGACCATCCAGCCGGGTGCTCGTGGTGATCTGGTTGACGAACAGCAGGGCTCGTACGGTCTCCGGTTCGGCGGAGACCACCGAAACGGCCACCGGCTCGGCCTTGACCACCGCCTTGTACTGCGCGGCCTGGTTCCGTACCACGTCCTCCGTCGTCGTGGCGTACTCCTTGGCGAAACCGCCGGTGAGGTACTTCTTGGCTGCGGCGAAATCCCTGTCCAGGTGGCGGTAGTCGTAGGAGAGGATCGCCGGCGCGTAGCGCCCGGCCGCGGCTCGGGCCTCGGCGTGCGCCCCCTCGATCGCCCGCGCGTTATGCAGCCGGTGGCCGACGTAGCCGACGGCGCCGCCGGCCAGCAGCACCGCCGCGACCAGCACGACCAGCACCGGCAGCGAGGCGGCGGGGGGCCGCAGCCGGTGGAGACGCAGCCGGTGGACGCGGCGTGCCCAGGTGGTCCGGCCGTTGATCCTGCGGCGGTCGCCCCGGCGGTCGAAGCGGCCGTTGACGGAGCCGTGGCCCCGGGGCACGAAGCCCTTTGCGGCGGCGCGCCGGATGCGGCGGGCGGCGGCGCTCCCTTCGCCGGGGAGCCGTCGGCGTGGGGGAGTCGTGCCGCTGCGGGGGCGGATCCCCGAGCGCGGTTTACTCATCGCTGTCTTTCTCCCTTCCGGCTACCCGACGAACCGGATGTCGGAGGCGAGCCAGCGCCCGTTCCTGTGCACCATGTCCACCTGCAGCCGGTAGTGCCGGGGCCGTGGCTCCTTGGACGAGACGTTGGTGACAGTGCTGTCGGCCACCACGATCACCCGTGCGGAGTCGGCGTCGGCCGAGACGATGTCGGCCGAGAGCACCTCGCCCTCGGATATCGCCTTGTTCTCCCGCACCAGCTGCGCGAGCTGCTTGGAGCTGCGCTGGAACTGGTTCCGGAAGTCGCCGGTGGCGCCGTCCAACACCCGCGCGGCGTCCCGGTCGAAGTGCCGGTAGTCCAGCGTGGTGAAGTCCAGCGCCTGCTGGCGGGCGGCGTGCAGGATGGCCGCCCGGCGCTCCTGGGCGGCGCCGATCTCACGTAGCTGGTAGCCGAGCACGCCGCCGGTCGCGAGCAGCGCCACCAGCAGCACTATCAGGACGGTCGGGGCGGCGCGGCGCAGTCGCGCCGCCCAGCTCACCCGTTCCCGGCGAGCCCGAGCGGTCCGATCAGCAACCATTTCCACGAGTCCTTTCCGAGCAATCTGCTCTGCCCCTTGCGCGCCGACCAGGAACGCCGACCCGCCGGGCCCGACCGCGGCCCCGGTGCCCGGCTGGTACGGCGCGAGTCCGGCCGGGCCGCTCGCGCCGCTCGCGCCGCTCGGCCGAATCTGCCCCGAGTTGTCGCTGCCCCCTACCGCGCCGGGCGCGTGTTTGGAGCCGCGGCTGTTGATCGGTGGATCTTCCGCGCAGCCCACCCAGGTCTCGGCGGGTGTGTCTTCGGTCTCCGACGGCGTGCGCCACTCGTCCGGCGGTACGTAGCCCCGCTGACACACCGACGTCAGGGCGTCGAACTGCACGTGGACGTGGCCGGTACCGTCGCCCGGCGTTCCGGTGAACCCGGAGGCGACGACCACCGGGTAGAGGACCAGGGTCTGCTCGATCGCAGGCAGCCGGGTGGTCAGTACCTGGTTCACCGTGATGAGGTTGCCGAGCAGCACCGGCACCGTCGGCTCGACCGAGCCCAGCAGGGCGTCCAACTCCTGGGCCGCGCCCCCACCCTGGGTGAGCACCGTGCGGATGTCCCGGTCGCTTGCGCGCAGCGTGTCGGTAAGCCCGGCGAGGTCGCGGGCGAACCCCACGATGTGCGGGACCGCCTCGACCTGGGTACGTAGCACGACGCGGCCGTCCTCCAGCAGCCGGATCGTCTCCGGCAGGTTCTCGCTCGCCTCGGCGGTGAGCGAGTCGCTGGCCTCGATGATCCGTCGCAGGTCCGATCCGCTGCCCTGGAACGCCGTACCCAGCTCACCGATCACCGTGGCGAGGTCGTCGGAGTCGACCGACCCCACCAGCCGGTCGAAGTTGACCAGGAGCTCCTCCTCGGCCACCGGCGTGCTGGCCCGGGAGGCCGGTATGACGCTTCCGTCGGCGAGGTACGGCCCGCCGTCGCCGCCGGGCACCAGGTCGATGTACTGCTCGCCCATCACCGACCCGTTGTGGACCTCCGCGCGGACGGTGGCGGGTATCTTCCAGCCTTCCTCGATCTTCAGGTGGATGCGGGTCCCGCCGGGGGTGATCTCCATCCGCCCGACCTCTCCCAGCGACACGCCCCGGTAGGTGACGTCGGACCGCTCGAACAGGCCGCCGGAGTCCCCCTCCAGCTCGACCACCACCGCGTAGCCGCGGTCGAGGAGGTCGTCGGCGATGCCGACGTAGTTGGCGCCGGCATAGGTCAGGCCGACCGCGCTGAGCACCGCGAAGACGATCAGCCGGAACTTCACGGAGGCGTACGTCATCGCAGGCCCCCGGTCAGCAGGTCGATCAGATCGCCGCCGCCACCCGGCTCCTCGCCCCCGAGTTCCTCGCCGTCTGGCTCGGCGTCGCCCGGCTGCGTCCCGAGCGGCAACGGCAGGTCGCCGGGCGCCCACGGGTCCCCGTCGTCCGAGCCGGCCTCGTCACGGCCACCCGAGCCGCCGGACCCGCCGGCGTCGCGGGCGACCAGGTTGTGGTAGAGCGTGGCCAGCGACAGGTCCAGGGTGATGTCCACGTTGCTGTAGTCGCCCTTGACCGCGTCCATCGCCTCGTCCGGGAACGGGAACGTGGCCAACAGCTCGAGCGACCGCGGCAGCGCATCGCCCGCCTCGGCCAGCTTGGTCAGGGTCGGCTCCAGCGCCCGAAGGCTGGCGAGCAGATCCTCCCGGGACCGCTCGATCACCCGGGCGCCCACCTTGCCCAGCTCGGATACGGCCTCGAGCATGCGCACCAGTTGCCGGCGTTGGTCGGCGAGGACCTTCAGCGCCGGCCCCACCTCGTCGACGGCGGTGCCGATGGTCTCCCGCTCCTCGCGCAGCGTCGCGGCCAGCCGGTTGATCCCCTCGATCGCGCGCACGATCTGAGCCCGCTGCTCGTCCAGGGAGCCGACCAGCGTGTCCAGCTCCCGCAGGAGGCTTCGCAGGCGCTCCTCGCGCCCGTTCATGACCTCGTTCAGCTCGTGGGTGATCGTCCGTAGCTGGGCGACGCCACCGCCGTTGAGCAGCAGCGACAGCGCCCCGAGCACCTCTTCGACCTCGGTGTTGCGGCCGGTGCGCGCCAGCGGGATCAGGTCGCCGTCGGCCAGCCGCCCGGCCGGCCTCTCGCCGAGGGGCGGCTCCAGGGCGACGTACTTCTCGCCCAGCAGGCTGGTCTGGTTGATCCGGGCGACAGCGTTGTCGGGCAGCCGCACGTCCCGGGCCAGCCGCAGCCGGACGGCAGCGTGCCAGCCGTCCCGCCATACGTCCTCGACCTCGCCGACCGTCACGTCGTCGACCTTGACCGCCGACCGCGGCACGAGGTTCAGTACGTCCTCGAACTCAGCAGTCACCCGGTAGGCGCCGTCCCCGGTCGCCGCTCCACCGGGCAGCGGCAGGTCGTAGGCGCCCTCGAAGGCGCAGCCGGCGAGCACCGCCGCGAGCAGCGGCGCGGCCAGCCGGGCGAGGGCGCGCCGGGGGATCACGAGGCACCCCCCAGCAGGCCGCCGAGCGTCGGGTCACCGCCCGCGCCAGGGGTCGCCGGCCGGCCGGCGACCCCGGAGGCGAGATCGTCGATCGGCGACGGGCTCACGCCGGGCGTCGGCAGCGGCTCCAGCAGGTCCTCCAGCAGCCGGCAGGCGCCCTCGGCGTCAGCGACGTTAGCGCTTCGGGCGATCTCGCACAGCAGCCCGTCCAGATCCTCGAAGCTGGCCAGCAGAGAGTGGGTGAAGCGGGAGCCGATGCTCCCGGAGGCGGGATTGTAGGCGAGGGCGAGGTTGTTCATGCCCAACGGCCCGGTCTCGATGATCGAGGCCAGGGCCTCCCGCTGCCGGGCGAGCACCCCGGTGATCTCGGTCAGGGCCTTCACGTCCCGGGTGAGCAGCTCCCGGTTCTCCCGTACGAACGCCTCGACCTCGCCGAGCGCCACCGCGAGGTTCCGCAGCGCGGCGCGCAGCTCGTCCCGCTCGCCCGCGAGCTGGTTCGCCACCGAGGCGAGGTCGCGGTTGAACCTACGGACCTGCTCGTCGTTCTCGGCCAGCTCGGCCGTGAAGGCCTGCAGGTGGGCCACGGTGCCGAACAGATCCTCGCGACCCGCGTCCAGGGTGTCCGCGGCGTCGGAGACGTCGTCGATGGTGCGGTTGATCCGCTCGCCCTGGCCGGCCAGGTTCTCCGCGCCGACGGCGAGCAGATCGGACAGCGAGCCCTCCGCGTTCGCCCCCTCGGGGCCGAGCGCCACCGCCAGGTCGTTCAGGTTGGCGGTGACGCGGTCGAACTCGACGGGGGAGGCGGTACGTTCCACCGGGATCTCGGCGCCGTCGGCCATGGTCGGCCCGCCGCGGTAGGCCGGGGTGAGCTGCACGAAGCGGTCGCCCACCAGCGACGGCGAGACGATGACCGCCTTGGCGTCGGCGGGCACCTTGTGCCTGGCGTCGTAGGCCATCTCCACCCGCACCGACGTGCCGGCCGGGACCACAGCTGTCACCCGCCCGACCGGGACCCCGAGGATGCGCACCTGGGAGCCCTCGAAGAGGCTCACCGCGCGCGGGAACTGGGCGGCGACGTGCACGGTCTCCCCGCGCCCGAAGACCACCATGAGCAGCGAGGCGGCGATCGCCACGACGACGCCGGCCGTCGCCAACCGCAGCGCGCTCGGCGATCTGGCTCTCATCGGTCGCTCACCCCCCTCGCTCCCGCGGGCCGGGCACGAGGTCGCCGGCGAACACGAGGTTGTGGACGAAGGCGTCGAACCACGGCCCGTTGCCGACGACGTTGCCGAGGATGCGGCTGAACGGAGCGAGCGCGCGGACGCCCTCCTTGAGGCTTTGCTGGTTGCGCTGCAGTACGTCCAGGACCTCGTGCAGGCGCCGGAGGGCCGGGCCGATCTGCTCCTCGTTCTCCCGCACCAGCCGGGTGAGCTGGCCGGACAGGTGTGCCGTGCTCACCAGGAGCTGGTGGATCACCTCGCGGCGCTTGCTGATCTCGGCGAGCAGCAGGTTGGCGTCCCGCGCCAGCCTGCTGAACTCCTCGTTGCGTTGGTCGAGAATCCCGGAGACCGACTCGGTGCGGGAAAGCAGCTGCTGGAGCTGCTGGTCCCGGGAGGCGATGGTCCGCGACAGCCGGGACAGTCCTTCCAGGCTCGTGCGTACCTGCGGCGCGGAGTCCTCGAAGGTATCCGCGAGAGTTTGCAAAGCCGCGGAGAGCCGTTCGGTGTCGATCGCCTCGGTCGTGCGGGTGAGGTCGCTGAGGGCCTCGACGATCTCGTACGCTGGCTCGGTGCGCGACACCGGGATCATCGTGCCCGGGTCGAGCTGGTCGGGACCTCGTGGCCGCAGCTCCAGGTACTTGTCGCCGAGCAGCGTGCCGAGCCGGATCGCCGCCCCGGTCCGGTCCCCGAACGCGACGCCGCGGTCGACCCGGAACCGTACCTCCACGTGGTCGCCGGCGAGCTCGATGCCGACGACCCGGCCGACGTTGATCCCGGCCACCTCCACCGGGTCGCCCGTTCGGAGGCCGCTGGCGTCGGAGAAGGCGGCGACGTAGCTCCGCCCGCCGATTCCCGGAAGCTGGCCGAAGGTGAACGCCCCGACCGCCAGCGCGCCGACCAGCACCAGGCCGACGGCCCCGATGGGCACGGGGTTGCGCTCCCGGAACGGGATCATGACCGGCACCTCGCGGCGTTGCTGTGCAGGGTGATGCCGCTGAGCTGGCGCTCCAGCCGCTCGTCGGTGTCGCTGGGCACGTCGGGCAGGTCGAGTTGGGCCCGCAGGTCACAGAGGTAGAAGTTGTACCAGGACCCGTACTGCCCGGTGCGGGTCATCGCGTTGGCCTTGTCCGGCAAGTTCTGGACGAAGTGCTCCAGCAGTCGCTCGTTCTCCGGCTCGCTCAGTGTGGCCGTCAGCTCGCCGAGCTGGGCGATGTCCTCCCGGATCGACGGCCGTCCCTCGGCGACCAGCCCGGCCGTCGCCCGCGTCAGCTCGTCGATGTGCTGCAGCGACGAGCCGATCGCGGTGCGGTCCGCGGCCAGCCCGCTCACCCAGCGCTGCAGCTCGGCGACAAGCTCGGACAGCCGCTCGTGGCGGCCGTCGAGGGCCGCGAGCACCGCGTTGAGGTTGTCGATGACCTCCCCGATGAGCTGGTCCCGGTCGGCGAGCGTGCTGGTCAGCGAGGCGGTGTGGGCGAGCAGGCTGTTGACGGTGCCGCCCTCGCCCTGCAGCGTCTGGATGATCTCGTACGCGAGGCGGTTGACCTCCTCCGGGCTCAGCGCGGCGAACAACGGTTTGAACCCGTTGAACAGGGTGTTGAGGTCCAGCGCGGACTCGGTGCGGGGCAGCGGGATGGTGTCCCCGGACGCGAGCGGCGCGCCCTCCCCGCGGCCTTCGGTCAGCGCGAGGTACCGGTCGCCCACCAGGTTGAGGTAGCGGATCTGCGCCCGGGTCGCGGTGGTGAGCCGCAGGCTCTTCTCCGCGGAGAAGGTGACCAGGGCACGGGTGCGGTCCTCGATCCGTACGTCCTCCACCCGGCCGACCACCACGCCGGCGACCCGGACGTCGTTGCCCTCGACCAGCCGGCTCGCGCTGGTGAACACCGCCCGGTAGCGGTGGTCGTCGCCGAGTCCGAAGTTGCCGATGATCGCGACCAGCAGACCGGTCACCGCCAGCGACGCCGCGGTGAAGACGGCCAGCTTGACCAGCGCGCCGAGGGTCCGGCCGGTGCGGCTCGTCATGCGCTCACCACCGTCCCACGGACCAGCGGCCCGTACAGCAGGGTCGCGATGGACGGAACCCGGTCGGCCGGCGTGCCCAGGGCCGGTGCCAGCAGGGCCTTCACCAGCTGCTGCTCGGCGTCGGTGCCGGCGAAACCGCTGGTCGGATCGATCAGGCCGGCGCCCGGGCCGCCCGGCGCGCCACCGAGCGGCGGCGGGAGAAGCGAACCCGACCCGTTGTCGGACTCGCTGCCGTCCGCGAACGGCGTGCCCGGGAACGGCACCGGCGGGTCATCCGGCAGCCCCAGGCACCACGGGCCGTGGCCGGCCTCGCCGTAGACGGGGGCGTCCTCCTCGGTGTAGCCGGCCTTCTGCGGCCCGACCTCGACGGTGAGGTGGAACCTGCCGTCCCGCATCGTCTCGGACAGCCGCTCCTCGAAACGTACGAGCCCCTCGATCAGGCACGGGTACTCCGGCGAGTAGGCGGCGAGCACCTCCAGCACCGGCCGGGACACCTCGCCGAGCCGGATGATCCGTCCGCCGTTGTCGTCGAGCACCCGCTCGGCGGTGCCGGACACCCCTGTGACGTCGCGGTAGAACGCCGCGAGCTCGCCGGCCTTCTCGGTCACCGTGCGACCCGTCACCGCCGCGTTGCGCAGGATGCGCAGCAGGTCCGGGGCGGCCTCGGCGTAGGTGTCGGCGAAGTCCGACAGCAGCCGGATGTCCTCCCGCAGCTCCGGCAGGTGCCGGTTGAACTCGCCGAGGTAGGCGTCTACGCGTTCCAGGGTCGCTCCGAGCTCCTCGCCGCGCCCCTCCAACGCCGTGGCCAGCGCGTTCAGGGTGAAGGCCAGCTCGGCCGGCTTGACCGACCGCAGCAGCGGAAACAGCCTGTCGAGGACGCGGGTTCAGCTCGATCGCCACCGCTGAGCGATCCTGGCCGATGAGGTCGCCGTCCCGGATTGGCTCGGCGGCCGGACCGTCCGGCTGCACCAACGACACGTACTTCTGCCCGAACAGCGTGGTGGGCAGGATGCGGGCCCGGACGTTGGCAGGTACGTCTTCGACGGCCGCCGGCTGCAGCGCCAGCTCGATGGCGGCGCCCCGGCCCTGACCTCGGATCTCGCCCACCTGGCCGACGAGGACGCCGTGCATGCGTACGTCGCCGTGCTCGTTGAGCTGCAGTCCGGCGCGGTCCGCGCGCAGCGTCACGTGTACGGCGGGCTCGAACACCTTCTGGTACTTGGCCACCGCCAGCGCGATCAGCAGGGCGATCACCGCCAGGAACGCGATGCCGGCGAGCAGCAGCTTGACGTGGTGGGCGAGGCGTTGGGGGGTTCCCGCGGGCATGACCATGGCCGCCATCACCCCGTGATCCGTACCGTCGTCGTGGAGCCCCAGATGGCCAGGGACAGCAGGAAGTCGGCGACGTTGATCGTCACGATCGAGGTACGGATCGCGCGGCCGACCGCCACGCCCACGCCGGCCGGCCCGCCGCGGGCGGTGTAGCCGTAGTAGCAGTGGATCAGGATGATCATCACCGCGAAGATCAGCACCTTGCCGAACGACCACAGCACGTCCACCGGCGGGAGGAACTGCCGGAAGTAGTGGTCGTACGTGCCGGCCGACTGCCCGTAGACGACGGTGGTGATCAGTCGTGGCGCCAGGTAGGAGGTGAACAGCGCCACCACGTACAGCGGGATCACCGCGATGAACCCGGCGATCATCCGCGTCGTCACCAGGAACGGCACCGACGGGACGCCCATCACCTCGAGCGCGTCCACCTCCTCGTTGATCCGCATCGCGCCGAGCTGCGCGGTGAAGCCGCAGCCCACGGTGGCGGCCAGGGCGAGGGCGGCGACCAGTGGGGCAACCTCGCGCGTGTTGAAGTAGGCGGAGATGAACGCCGTGAACTTGGAGACCCCTATCTGGTTCAGCGCGTTGTACCCCTGCAGGCCGACCTCGGTGCCTGCGAAGAACGCAAGGAAACGCGATGACGCCGACCGTGCCGGCCACCACCGACAGCCCGCCGGCGCCGAAGGCGACCTCGGACAGCAGCCGAAGGATCTCCTTCTTGTAGCGGCGGATCGTACGCGGCGACCACCGGAGCGCACCGAGGTAGAAGAGCAGCTGACCTCCGAGGTCCTCGACCCGCTCGACGGGGGAGCGGACCAGCCCGACCGCCAGCGGCGCCGACCGGCGGACGACCCTGGAGCCGAGCAGACCTCCGAGCGCCATCACACCCCCTGCTGGGGGACGAGCTGGAAGTAGATGGCCGTGATGATGAAGTTCACGGCGAACAGCAGCAGGAAGGTGATCACCACCGACTCGTTCACGCCCTGTCCGACGCCCTTGGGTCCGCCGCCGGCACGCAGGCCCTTGTAGGCGCCGACCAGCCCCGCGATCCAGCCGAACAGGACGGCCTTGATCTCGCTGACGTACAGGTCGGGCATGCTGGCCAGCGCGGTGAACGAGGCCAGGTACGCGCCGGGCGTGCCGTTCTGCATCACGATGTTGAAGACGTAGCCGCCGGTCAGGCCCGCGCCGATCACGATTCCGTTGAGCATCGCCGCCACGAAGATCGCCCCGTACACCCGCGGGACCACCAGCCGGTGCAGCGGACTGACGCCCAGCACCTCCATCGCGTCGATCTCCTCGCGGATCTTCCGCGCGCCGAGGTCGGCGCAGATCGCCGAGCCGGCGGCGCCGGAGATGAGGAGCGCCGACGCGATCGGCGCCGCCTCCCGGACCACCGCCAAGACGGAGGTCGCGCCGGTGAAGGACTGCGCGCCCAGCTGCTGGGTGAGGCTGGCGATCTGCAGGGAGATCACCGCGCCGAACGGGATCGACGCGAGCATGGTCGGCAGGATGGTCACGCTGGCGATGAACCACGCCTGCTCGACGAACTCCCGCCACTGGAACGGGCGACGGACCATCGCCCTGGTGATGTCCAGCGAGAAGGCGAAGAACTCGCCCGGTACCCGCAGCACACCGGGCCGCGACACGTCCATCGCTGCCTCACCCTCTTACGCGTGCCTACGCGTGTGCTTGTGCAGCGGAAGCCTCTATGTTAGAACCTGCTCTAGTCAAGACCTCGTTACGATCCAGTAAGCCGAGCTGTAGCCGGCCGCTCGGGCATTGAAACGTGTTCTATTTCCCCTCTTGTCCGTGATCTCGCAGAAATTCAAACCTGCCCGTTTGAATTTCTGCGAGATCACGGGCGGGGGGCCAAGAGGGAGGCGTCACAGGCGCTCGATGATGGTGACGTTGGCCTGGCCGCCTCCCTCGCACATGGTCTGCAGTCCGTACCGGCCGCCCCGCCGCTCCAGCTCGTGCAGCAGCGTGGTGAACAGCCGCATGCCCGTCGCGCCGATCGGGTGACCCAGCGCGATCGCGCCGCCGTTGACGTTGACCAGCTCCGGGTCCGCCCCGGTCTCGGCGAGCCAGGCCAGGACGACGCTCGCGAACGCCTCGTTCACCTCGAAGAGGTCGATGTCGGCGATGCTCATCCCGGCCCGGTCCAGCGCGTGTCGGGTGGCTCCGATCGGCGCTGTGAGCATGTACACCGGGTCCGAGCCCCGCGCCGAGATGTGATGCACCCGGGCGCGCGGGACCAGCCCGTGCGCCGCGGCCGCCCGCTCGGACGCCACCAGCGCCGCGCCCGCGGCGTCGGAGATCTGGCTGGAGGTCGCCGCGGTGATCCGCCCGCCCTCGATCAGCGGCGGCAGCGCCGCCATCTTCTCGGGGCCCGTGTCCCGGCGCGGTCCCTCGTCGTGGACCGCGTCCCGGTACGGCACGATCTCCCGGGCGAACCGGCCGGAGTCGATGGCCTCGATCGCCCGCTGGTGGCTGGTCAGCGCGAAGCGTTCCATCTCCGTACGGCCGATCCGCCACCGCTGGGCGATCAGTTCGGCCGCGCGGAACTGCGAGATCTCCTCGTCGCCGTAGCGCCGCTCCCAGCCGGACGAGCAGGCGAACGGCGTAGGGAAGCCGAATTGCTCCCCGACGGCCATCGCCGAGCCGATCGGGATCTGGCTCATGTTCTGCACGCCGCCGGCCACGACGAGATCGGCGGTGCCGCTCATCACCGCCTGGGCGGCGAAGTGCAGCGCCTGCTGGCCCGATCCGCACTGCCGATCCACGGTGACCCCGGGCACCTCCTCGGGGCACCCGGCCGCCAGCCAGGCGGTACGCGCGATATCCCCCGCCTGCGGCCCGAGGGTGTCCACGCAGCCGAAGATCACGTCGTCGACCTCGGCGGGATCGACGTCGACCCGGTCCAGCAACCCGGCGATCACGTGCGCGCCGAGATCGGCGGGGTGCACCGCGCTCAGCGCACCGCCGCGCCGGCCCACCGGGGTACGGACCGCCTCGACGACGTACGCGGCGGAGATGTCAGCCACCGAGGTCACCTCCCGCTCAAGGATGCTGGCTGCTCACCGACACCACCTCGCCGGTGAGGTACGAGGCGTAGTCGCTGGCCAGGAACACCATCACGGTGGCGACCTCCCACGGTTCGGCCGCCCGCCCGAACGCCTCCCGACCGGCGAGCTCGCGCAACAGCTCCTCGCTCGTCACCCTGGCCAGGAAGGGGTGCATGGCCAGGCTCGGCGCTACCGCGTTCACCCGGATGCCGTGCTCGGCCACGTCCAGCGCCGCGCACCGGGTGAGCGCCATCACCCCGGCCTTCGCGGCCGCGTAGTGCGCCTGCCCGCGCTGCGCGCGCCAGCCGATCACCGACGCGTTGTTCACCACCGCGCCGCCGCCACCCTGCGCCACCATCTGCCGCAGCGCCGCCCGGGTGCACCGGAAGGCACCGCCGAGGGTGATGTCCAGGACGCGGCCCCATTCCTCGTCGGCCATGTCCAGGACCGACCGGGTGCCGCCGAGGCCGGCGTTGTTGATCATTACGTCCAGGCGGCCGAAACGCGCCACCGTCGCATCGATCAGCGCGCGCACCTGCTCCTCGTCGGTGACGTCGCAGCGGACGGCATGCACCCGGCCGCCGTCCTTGCCGCCCTCGCCGCCTTCGCCGTACTCCGCGGCGAGCGCGGCTGCGGTCTCGGTCAGCCGCCGCTCGTGGACGTCGCTGACCACAACGGACCCGCCCTCCGCCAGGCAACGCCGGGCGGCGGCCGACCCGATGCCCGTGCCGGCGGCCGCGGTGACCGCGACGATCTTCCCGTCCAGCAGCCCGTGGCCGGCCGGCTGTCGCGGGCTCATCCCCGGGCTTCCCTGGGCAGGCCGAGTATCCGTTCGGCGACGATGTTGCGCTGGATCTCGTCGGACCCGCTGTAGATGGTGTCGGCCCGGCTGAACAGGAACAGCCGCTGCCACCCGTCGAGGTCGCGGCCGCCGTCCGGCGCCGGCGCACCTCGGGCCACCATCGAGGACGCGCCGAGCACGTCCATGGCGAGCTCGCCGAGAGCCCGGTGCCACCCCGCCCACAGCAGCTTGGCGACCGAGGCCGTGCCGCCCGAGGTGTCCTGTCGGCCGAGGGTACGGAGCGCGTGCGAGCGCATCACATCCAGCCCGATCCACGCGCGGGTCAGCCGGTCTCGGATTACCGGGTCCTCGATCGCACCGCACTTCCGGGCCGCCTCGACGAGTCCTTCGAGCTCGCGCCGGAACCGTACCTGCTGGCCCAGCGTCGCCACGCCGCGCTCGAACCCCAGCGTGCCCATGGCGACCCGCCAGCCGCCGCCGACCTCGCCCACCACCAGGTCACGCTCGGTGCGCGCGCCGTCGAAGAACACCTCGTTGAACTCCGAGGTCCCGGTGAGCTGGCGGATCGGGCGCACCAGCACCCCGGGCTGGTCCATGGGCACGAGCAGATACGACAGACCGTGGTGGCGGCGCGAGCCGACCGCGTCGGTAGGCCCCGTGCCGCCCGTGCGGGCCAGCACGAAGCACCAGTCCGCGACGTGCGCGAGCGAGGTCCACACCTTCTGGCCACTGATCACCCACTCGTCGCCGGAGCGCTCGGCCGAGGTCGACACCGACGCGAGGTCGGAGCCGGCTCCCGGCTCGGAGTACCCCTGGCACCACAGCTCCTCGACGGAGACGATCTTCGGCAGGAACCGCCGCCGCTGCTCGGCGGTGCCGAACGCGATGAGCGTCGGGCCAAGCAGCTCCTCGCCGATGTGGCTGACCTTGGTCGGCGCGCCGGAGCGCGCGTACTCCTCGTGGAAGATCACCTGCTGCGAAAGCGACGCGCCGCGGCCGCCGTGCTCGACGGACCAGCCCAGACAGGTCCAGCCGGCCGCAGCGAGATGGCGGTTCCAGGCCAGGCGCTCCTCGAACGCCTCGTGCTCCCGACCGGATCCGCCCAACCCGCGCAGCTCGGCGAATCGGCCGGTGAGGTTGTCCGCCAGCCACTCCCGGACGGTGCGCCGAAACGCCTCGTCCGCGCCATGACTAGAACGTGTATCGGCTGACAAGCGGGCATTCCTCCGCAACTCTGGCGGCAATGCCGACGGCTCTGATAAGAACAAGTTCTATCAGGAGGTCGCGGTGAACGTCGACACCGACGCACAGACGATCCCCGCCGCGCTCGCCCGCGCCGCGCGACGGTTCGGCGACGCGCCGGCGGTCGCCGACGGCCGGGAAGAGCTGAGTTACGCCGAGCTGCACGAGCGGGTCCGCACGTTCGCCCGGGCGCTCGTCGCGGAGGGCGTGCAGCCCGGCGACCGGGTAGCGGTGTGCGCGCCGAACACCCATCACTGGGTGACCGCGGCGCTCGGCGCGCTGTACGCCGGGGCGACCCTGGTCCCGGTCAACACCCGGTTCACCGGCCCGGAGATGCTCGACGTCCTGGCCCGCAGCGACGCGCGGCTGCTCGTGGTCGTCGGCGAGTTCCTCGGCGTCGACCGGTTGGCCAGGCTGCGGGCCGCGGCCGCCGGTGAGGGGGACGGGAGCACGGGCGGCCCGGTACCGGGGCTGGCCGGCCTGCGCGGCGTGGTGAGCGTACCTGGAGACAGCGCGGGGCACCCCGACGACGGCGTACTGGACTGGTCCGAGATCGGCGTCGCCGCGGCACGGGTACCCGCCGCCGAGGCCGACGCCCGCGCGGCCGTCGTACGTCCCGGCGACGTCAGCGACATCCTGTTCACCTCCGGTACGACCGGGCGGAGCAAGGGCGTGCTCAGCGCGCACCGGCAGGCGCTGTCGGTCGCCGAGGCGTGGGCCGACTGCGGCGGGCTCGGCCGGGCCGACAGGTACCTGGTGATCAACCCGTTCTTCCACAGCTTCGGCTACAAGGCCGGCATCCTGGCCTGCCTGCTGCGGGGCGCCACGCTCGTCCCGCAGGCCACCTACGACGTCGAGCGAGCCATTCGGTTGGTGGCCGAGGAGCGGATCACCGTGCTGCCCGGCCCGCCGACGATCTACCAGACCATCCTCGACCACCCCGACCGCGGCCGGTACGACCTGTCCTCGCTGCGGCTTGCGGTGACCGGGGCGGCCACCGTCCCCGTGGCGTTGGTCGAGCGGATGCAGACCGACCTCAGCTTCCGCACCGTGTTGACCGCGTACGGGCTCACCGAGGCGGTGGTGGCGACCATGTGCCGTCCGGACGACGACGACGCCACCGTCGCGCACACCTGCGGCCGCGCCGCTGCCGGGTTCGAGGTACTGACAGTCGACGGCTCGGGCCGTCCGCTGCCGCCCGGCGGGCCCGGTGAGGTCTGCCTCCGCGGCCCGAACGTGATGCTGGGCTACCTGGACGACCCGAAGGCGACCGAGGAGGCGATCGACCGGGACGGCTGGCTGCACACCGGCGACGTCGGCCGGCTGGACGGGCGCGGCTACCTGACCATCACCGACCGGCTCAAGGACATGTACATCTGCGGCGGGTTCAACGTGTACCCGGCCGAGGTCGAGGGGGCCCTGGCGCGCTTGGACGGCGTGGCCGAGGCGGCGGTCGTCGGCGTGCCGGATGACCGCCTCGGTGAGGTCGGCAAGGCGTTCGTCGTCCGCGGGCCCGGCCGCGACCTGTCCGCCGACGACGTCCTGGCCTTCTGCGGGGAACGGCTGGCGAACTACAAGCGGCCCCGTCACGTCGAGTTCCGCGCCGAGCTGCCGCGCAACGCCTCGGGGAAGGTGCTGAAGGACGTGCTGCGGGAGGGATCATGACAGACGTCGTCCGGTACGAGCGGCGCGGCCCGGTGGCCCTGGTGACCATGGACCGGCCGAAGTACCGCAACGCCCAGAACTCGGCGATGACGTACGCCCTGGACGCCGCGTTCACCCGCGCCGTGGACGACGAGGAGGTCTCCGTCATCGTGCTCGCGGGCGCGGGGGACCACTTCTCCGCCGGGCACGACATCGGCACCCCGGAACGGGACGCGCACAGGTCTTTCCAGCGCAGGGCCGTGTTGTGGTGGGACCACGTCGACAAGTCCGGCGGCGACGGACGCTACTCCCGGGAGATCGAGGTCTACCTCGGCATGTGCCGGCGCTGGCGGGAGATCCCCAAGCCGACGGTCGCGATGGTGCAGGGCGCCTGCATCGCCGGCGGGCTGATGCTCGCCTGGGTCTGCGACCTGATCGTGGCGGCCGACGACGCCTTCTTCGCCGACCCGGTGGTCCGGATGGGCATACCCGGCGTGGAGTACTTCGCGCACCCGTGGGTGCTCGGCCCGCGCGCTGCCAAGGAGGTGCTGTTCACCGGGGAGCGGTTCGACGCCCGGCGGGCCTACGAGTGGGGGATGGTGAACCGTGTGGTGCCGCGGGACAGGCTGGAGGAGGAGACGGTCGCGCTGGCCGGGCGGATCGCCGGCATGCCCCGGTTCGGGCTGGCGCTGACCAAGCGCGCGGTCAACCAGGCCGAGGACCTGATGGGCCTGCGCGCCGGGATGGATTCGGCGTTCGGGCTGCACCACTTCGCGCACGCGCACAACGCTGAGACGTCGGCCGACCCGCTCGGCGGGATGGACGCGCGGGCCATGAGGCGCGAGGGCCGGCGGGACTGACGGTGGACCTCGAACTCGACGAGCCCCTCCGTGCTTTCCGCGACGAGGTGCGCGCCTGGCTGGCCGAACACGTGCCGCCGAGGCCGCTGCCGTCGATGGACACTTGGGAGGGGTTCGCCGCGCACCGGGCCTGGGAGCGCGAGCTCGCCGGCGCCCGGCTGTCGGCGGTGTCCTGGCCGCGCGAGTACGGCGGCCGGGACGCGTCCCCTCCTGGAGTGGTTGATCTTCGAGGAGGAGTACTATGCCGCGGGCGCCCCGGCGCGGGTGAGCCAGAACGGCATCTTCCTGCTCGCGCCCACGCTCTTCGCGCACGGCACCGAGGAGCAGCGCGCCCGGCTGCTGCCCAGAATGGCCCGGGCCGACGACGTGTGGGCGCAGGCATGGTCCGAGCCGGAGGCGGGCAGCGACCTCGCGGCGATCCGCAGCGTGGCGGTACGGGCGGACGGCGGTTGGCTGCTGCGCGGCCAGAAGACCTGGAGCTCGCGGGCCACGTACGCGGACAAGGGCTTCGGGCTGTTCCGCACCGACCCGACCGCGGAACGGCACCGGGGGCTCACGTACCTCCTGTTCGACCTGCGCGCGGCCGGCGTGACGGTGCGCCCGATTCCGCAGCTCGACGGCGAGCCGGGCTTCGCGGAGATCTTCTTCGACGAAGCCTTCGTGCCGGACGCCGACGTTGTCGGCGAGGTGGACCAGGGCTGGCGGGTGGCGATGAGCACCGCAAGCAACGAGCGGGGCCTCACGCTGCGCAGCCCGGGGCGGTTCTGCGCGGCCGCGGACCGGCTCGTGGACCTGTGGCGGCGGGTAGGTGACGCTTCGGAGGCGGCGCCCGCCGACCGGGTGGTGGACGCCTGGATCACGGCGCATGCATACCGGCTGCGCACGTTCGGCACGGCGACCCGGCTCCTCGAGGGCGGCACGCTCGGCCCCGAGTCGAGCGTGGACAAGCTGGTGTGGTCCGAGCTCGACGTGGCGCTGCACGAGACCGCGCTCGAGTTGCTCGGCGCGGAGGCGGAGCTGTCCGGGCCGGACGGTCCGGACGGCGGGCGATGGCTGAGCGGGTATCTGTTCTCGCTCGCCGGTCCCATCTACGCCGGCACCAACGAGATCCAGCGCGACGTGATCGCCGAGCGGCTGCTGGGTTTGCCGAGGGGAGACCGGCGATGAGGTTCGCGCTGTCTGCGGAGCGGCTTGCGTTCGCCGCGAGCCTGCACGACCTCCTCGCCGCTGCCGACACCCCGGCCGTCGCCCGCGGCTTCGCCGCCGGGGATTACGAGCCCGGCCGGACGCTGTGGAAGCGGCTGGCCGAGCTCGGCGTCGCGGCGTTGACGGTGCCGGAACGCTGGGGCGGGCTCGACGCCGGACCGGTCGACGTGGTCGTGGCGTTCGAGGAGCTGGGCCACCACGCCGTACCCGGGCCGGTCGTCGAGTCGGCGGCGGCCGCGATAGTCCTCGCCGAGTCCGGGGTCACCACATGGTTGACCGACCTGGCCCGCGGGGAGGTGATGGCCTCGGTGGCCCTGCCGCCGCACGTGCCGTACGCGCTGGACGCCTCCGTCGCGGCGCCGGTGCTCGCCGTCGAGCACGACGCGCTGAGCCGGGTCGACGCCACCGGGGGCGCGAGGTCGGCGGCGATGTCGTCGGTCGATCCGGCGAGGCGGCTGTTCACGGTCACTGGCGGTGAGGTGCTCGCGCGGGGCGAGGAGGTGCGGCGGGCCGCGGCGCACGCCTTCGAGCTGGGCGCGCTGGCGACGGCCGCCCAGATGCTCGGCGCCGGGCGGGCGTTGTTGGAGATGGCGACCGGGCACGCGAAGGCGCGCGTCCAGTTCGGCCGGCCGGTCGGCTCCTTCCAGGCGGTCAAGCACCGGCTGGCCGACGTCTACGTGGCGCTGGAGCTGGCCAGGCCGCTGCTGTTCGGCGCGGCGATAGCGGTCGCCGACCGTTCGGAGGCCGCGGCGAGGGACGTCTCGGCGGCGAAGGTCGCCTGCGCCGAGGCCGCCTACCGGGCGGCCCGGGCGGCGCTGCAGGTGCACGGGGCAGTCGGCTACACGCGCGAGTGCGACCTCGGCCTGTGGCTGACCAAGGTGCGCGCCCTGATGTCCGCGTGGGGGACTGGGACCGTACACCGCGCCCGGGTACGGGCGGCGCTCGCCGGCAGGGAGGTGCGGCGATGACCTCGATCGGCGTGACCGATGACCTGAGCGGGGACCTGACCGAGGAGCAGCGTGCGCTGCGCGACGCGCTGCGTGCCCTGCTCGACCGGCGGTCGGATAGCGCCGCTGTGCGGGCGGCCATCGACTCGCCGCACGGCTACGACCGGTCGCTGTGGAACGTGCTGTGCGAGCAGACCGGCGTCGCCGCGCTGAACGTGCCAGAGGAGTACGGCGGAGCGGGCGCGAGCTGGTTCGATGCCTGCCTGGCCTTCGAGGAGCTGGGCCGCGCGCTCACCCCTTCCCCTCTGCTCGGGTCCGTCCTCGCCGCCGAGGCGCTGTTGGCCGCCGGGGACGCCGAGGCCTGCGCGCGCCTCCTGCCGAAGATCGCCGATGGCTCGGCGCTGGCCGGCCTGGCCTGGGTCGGCGCGGAGGGTCGCTGGGAGCCCGACCGTGCGGCCTGTGCCGCTACCAAGAGCGCCGGCGGGTGGTCGCTCGCCGGGGAGGCTCACTACGTGCTCGACGGCGACCTGGCCGACGTGCTTTTGGTCGCCGCGCGCACCGCGGACGGGATCGGTCTGTTCGAGGTGGACCCGGCCGGGTCCAACGTGCGCCGGGCGCACACCCCTGCCATGGACCCCACCCGCCGGTTGGCGAGCGTGCGGCTGGACGGTGCGCCGGGCCGGCGGCTGGGCGGCCCCGCTGGTGGGGACGCGGCCCCCGTACTGGCCCGGGTGCGCGACCTGGCCTGCGTGGCGTTGGCCGCCGAGCAGGTCGGCGCCGCCGCCCGGGCTTTGGAGCTCACCGTGGACTACACCAAGACGCGGGTGCAGTTCGGCCGGCCGATCGGGTCCTTTCAGGCCCTCAAGCACCGGATGTCGGATCTCTACGTGCTGGTGGACAGCGCGCGCTCGGCCTCGTACGCGGCCGCGGGCACGGTTGCGCAGGGTGGCGAGGAGCTCGCCGTCCGCGCGGCGGTCGCCAAGACGTACTGTTCCGAGGCGCTGTTCCGGGTCGCCGCCGAGATGATCCAGCTGCATGGCGGCATCGCGATCACCTGGGAGCATGACGCCCACCTGTACTTCAAGCGGGCGCACGGCACTGCGCAGCTGTTCGGCTCGCCGGCCGAGCACGTGGCCCGGCTGACCCACCTCGCCGGGATCGCGGATATGCACAGCTGATTCTCAGCGCGGCAACCCAGCGCACGAGTCGCGTAGCGTGCGAGGGGTGAACTGGCCGAACTCCGCGCCGAGCTGGCAGTATCGGGTCAGAGGGGAGTCATCATGAACTTCGATCGGATCACCGTCGAGCCGGACAAGCTCGAAGGCAAGCCGTGTATCCGCGGGCTGCGCATCACCGTGGAGACCGTGGTTCAGCTCGTCGCCGCCGGCTGGACCTTCGACGAAATCCTGGAGGACTACCCCGACCTCGAGCGCGACGACATCAAGCAGGCCCTGGAATACGCGGCAGCCTCGACCAACGTCCACTTCTACCGGCTCCGAGAGCCAGCGTGAAGTTTCTGGTCGATGAGAACCTCTCGCCTCGGGTCTCTGAGCTGCTGACTAAGTCCGGTTACGACGCCGTCCACGTCCGCGATCTCGACGCGAAGGGTGCCCCCGACTCCACGATCGTTGCTCTCGCCACAACGGATGACCGTGTCATCATCTCCGGGGATACCGACTTCGGAGCTCTTTTGGCCCACGCACGAGCTACGAAGCCTTCGGTCATCCTGGTTCGGGAGATCAAGGATCTCCGTCCCCCCGACCTGGTCAATATCATCCTGCGACACCTCGACATCCTCGAATCGCATCTGGACTCCGGCGCGGTCGCGGCGTTCACCACATCTGGAGTTCGTGTCCGCGCGCTTCCGTTGCGGTAGTGGACGCGCGTTTGGGGCTCACCGGTCCGGGTCTATGTCCGGCTCAGAGACCGGGCCGTGATCGTCGTCGGGCAGGGGAGCGGTGAGAGCTGCGTGCAGGTCGGGGTCGGCTGGATGGCTGCGGTGGCCTTCCATTCATGTAGCAGTTGCCCGAGCGGCGTCCACACGCCCACGTCGGCGCAGGCGCGGGCGGTGGCGACGAACTCGGACACGAACTGTTCGCGGCCGTGGCCAGTGAGGAGGCGGGTCCAAGGAAAGGCCTCGTCGAGGACGTTGATGATGAGCAGCTGCCCCTCGGGGGTGTGGACGAGTGCGCCGAGTATCCGCGCGGCCTGGGTGGCGCTTTCGGCGTCGCGCTCGGCCCTCGACTTGACCGAAAGGTAGAGATCCTCGCCGTCGCGTCGGTGCAACACCACGTCGCCGCCTGCGAGCTGGGCGGTGACCCGGTGCGGCTCACGCAGCAGGGTGGAGAACGAGATTTCCGCGACGACCATGCAATCACGATATCTGAATTAGTTCAGAACAAGCGGCTCCGGATCTGCTGTGTCCTAACCGACCGTGACCCTTTCTCCCGAGTAGTGCCGCACGGCGTTCAAGAGATCCTCCTCGGCGAGTCCGGCGCCGGCAAGCGAGACGGCGATGGGTGTGCCGTATTTCTGCTCATTTTGCCTGGCCCTGGCCGACCGGCGGCGTGACCGCGGGACCAGGGCATTCGGGTCAGCCGTGGTGACACAGACGAAGCGCGAGCCGGACCGATCGCCCGCGAGGTAAACACGCCGCACCGATGACCACGGCAGGCGTGTCGAGGTGCTGCGGATGATGTGTTCGATTCCGTCTGGGCCCACCCTCAGTACCGGCTCGCGGAAACGCTCTGCTTCGTCACCGAGGGGCACGACGGCGTGGTAGAAGCTGTTGCTGGTAAGCGACACCATGAACGTGGCCGCCAAGGCCGCCATAAGAGCGCCGACCGTCTGCAGAGTGTTTTCCGGCCCTCCTGCGGCAGTCTGGCCTTGGACGAGCGTGACGGCGCCGGCCCAGACGGTGCCGGTCACCACGGAGGTGAGGGTGACCAGGCCGGCCGCCAGCCGGCGACGGAATCGGCGGTGGGTGAGCGGGGGCTCCCCCGCTTCGGCGGGAGAAGTCTCGATGGTGCCCTTGTTTCCGGATCGTTCGAGATAGCCACGTGCAGCCTCCAGCAGGCCGGCCTCGTTCAGTCCGTGTTTTGTAGGGGCGTGGCTAGGGAGGTGCCGAACAGCCGGCGGTTCGCGTACGCCTTGAGCCTCCAGCGGAAGCCCTTTTGGTGGAATCGAGAAAGATCGTCCGCCGCGATGCACAAGACCGGGCATACAGAACCGCCGCGCACAATCCACAGCCGCTCCACGCCACTCCACGGGACGATTTGGGAGTATCTGCCGGCGGCGCCCTCGATCCCGTCCACACCCAACCGAACCACGAGTTCTGTCGGCCAGCTGGCGATGTAGGCGTTCAAGGTCGAGGCGCCAAGGAATATGAGAAGGATGAGTTCAAAGAGCAAGAACTCAGTGTCAGCCGCTATCCCGCCCACCAGCACAAGGACGGCATACACGCCGACGAGTCCGACCAATCCAATGACGAGTCCGATCATCAGACGTAGCAGCCAGCGAGGTCTCCGCAGGCGAGGGAGGAGCTGACCCACGGCGACAGCTTCAGTCACGGGGTCGGCCCATGAGGAGTAGGGTAGCTTGGCGCTTGAGGAGGGTGCTCGCCGATCCACCGTATGAGCCCGACTATGAGTTCGAATGCTTTCTGGTTTAGCCACAAGTACAGGTCCAGATAGGTATAAATGGCCAAGGCCAAGGCGCCTATGAGCCCGATGACGGCAACGATTATCGCTGCGGTCTTAGCGGCGATGATTATTGCGTAAATCGCCACAATGATGCCTGCCACAATGAAGATGGCCTTTAGGATTTCTCCTAGTATTTTCTTGGCGTCCACCGCCAGGCTGGCGACTTCAGCGACTGCGATGTCGATGTTGTCGGCCGCCTCTCGCAGTGACTGCGCCATATCGGCGATCTTGGATCGGAACCCATCGGCTGCAGCGCCCTGCCACTTGACCCCGCCCGCCTCGGCGTCGAGGTCGTCGGCGACGCCGCGGAAGCCGGCGGCGATCTCCCCTACCTGCGCATTCGACAGGCCAACGGCCTCGAGCTGGTTCTCTAGCTGTGGCAGGACCTGCAGCGGATCGGGCAGCCCGAGCATGTCTATGACCTCGGGTAGCGGCGAGAACTCCTCGCGAGCCGGGATTCTCATGCTTCATACCCCCCCGCGGTGTCGAGCTGCCCCTTGATCTCGGACATGGCGGCGCCGTGGCGCGCGTCCGCGCTCGCGTAGTTGTCCATGGTTTTGCTGGTCGCCTCGGCGATCGCACGTAGCTTCTCGGTCGCCGAGTCAAGCTGAGCTCCGATGCCGTCTAGCATCTCGGCGTGGCCTGTGTCGGCGACCTGTCCGCCCGCGGTGCGAGTGAAGGTGCCCGGCGCCAGCCTGGCCGCATCCGCCAAGCCGCGGAGGCCATCGACTCGGCCCTGGGCCCGATCCACGGCGGCGCGGAAGCCCGCCAAACTCGCCGTGTCGACGGTGAAATCGCTCATTGCCTGCCCTCCGATCGGTGGTCTGATCTGTCCGTAATGGGTGAACCAGCTGGTGAGAAGCTAGGCGGGGCAGGGAGCAGGTCGGACAGCGACCGCTTCCCGGACAACACCTCGCCGACCGGGAGCCCCATGAACCGAAGCGTCTCCTGGTGCGCGGCGACCTCCCGGTAGGCTGCGGCCTGGGCATCCTGCAGTGCCTCCAAGATCGCGGCGTCCACCCGGCCGGGCCCGGCGGCGCGAAGGAAGTACGTGTCGATCTCGACCCGGGCGACCTCCCCCGAGGCCGTGCAAGAGGCGCGGACTGACCTGCCGGTGCTCTCCCCGCGCACCTCTTGGCTCTGCTGCCGTGCGAGCGCGTCGGCCCACCGGGGAAGTTCCTCGTGGAACCTGCGTAGTTCGCGCATCATCGCGTCGATGCTCTCTGGCTGTGACACCGATACCCCCTCGATCGAACTCACCGTCGGCTGGGCCCGACGCTGTCGGCGAGTCGCTGCAGGGGGTCGCCGCCGGACAAGCGCTCCAGGACGTCTCTGCTTGCCTCCGCATGGGCGCTAAGCGCCGAGCGTGCGGCCTCGACCACCTTCCGGCCCAACTCGTCGCCCATGGCGGTGCGGAGCTGGCCCGGGTCCACCCGCACCCCGCGCACGGCACCGTGCCCGTCGACGGTGACACGGACGCAACCGTCACTGGAGTCACCGGCGAACTCAAGCGCCGCGAGCTCGTCTAGGTCCTCCTGCGCCGCCCGGCGACGCTCCTCGGCCTCGCGGCGCATCTCCTCGAGGCGCTGCAGGAACGTCGGCGAGATCTGCCCGATCGTCCCCGGCGTTCCGGTCATCTCGTACTTGCCCACGTCTACCCCCGGATCGACTTCCGCGGTCACCTACACAGAGGGCAGAGCGGACATGCTTGATCTTGCCTGGGCCAGCCCGTAAGCGATTGGTAAGAACACGGCCGCGCTCTTCAGATGAGTTGGACAAGTTATGCTTCTCCTACTTATCTTACGAGTTGCATATCTAGGAGAGCGACGTGGGTTCGGCGGACCGGAAGGACGGGAAGTACGCCAGTACGGTGCGCGTCGGCGAGAAGGGGCAGATCGTCATCCCCAAGGCCGCGCGGGACCTGTTCGGGATCATGCCGGGAGACACGTTGCTGCTGCTCGCGGACGTCGAGCGCGGGATCGCCATCGTGCGCCCCGACCTGTTCGAGCAGTTTCCTTACGGTGACCCGCGAACGTCGGGAAAGAGTTCGGAAGCCGACGAGTAGGCCCGCGGGCGAGAGGGGGAACGGGGTGAGGCTGAGAAAGCGGGCACGCATCGCGCTGGGGGTCTCGGCGGGAGTGGTCGCGGTCCTTGCCCTGGTGGTGGGAGGGTACGTGATCAGGAACGTCACGTACGCCAGCTGGGACGCGAGCCGGGTGAAGCGGGCCGGGTTCACCGAGCACCAGGTCAGGGTGAACGGCTCCCTGCTGAACTATGCCGAAGGCCCCGACAACGGGCCACCTCTGCTGCTCATCCACGGGCAGCTAACGGACTGGCGGAGCTGGAGTCGAGCGCTGCCGGAGCTGTCGCAGCAGTACCACGTCTACGCGATCGACTGCTACGGCCACGGCCGATCCGCACACGTCCCTGACAAGTACAGCGCCAACGCACTGGCCGCCGACGTCCAGCAGTTCCTGACCGAAGTCGTGGGCGAGCCGGCGACCGTCGCCGGCCACTCCTCCGGAGGGCTGATAGCTGCCGCCCTCGCCGCCGACGCACCCGAGCAGGTCCGCGGGGTCGTCCTGGAGGACCCGCCGTTCTTCTCCTCGGTCCTGCCACGTGCGAAGAAGACGTTCAACTACGTCGACCTCGCCACCACCACGCACGAGTTCCTCCGCAGCGGCGAGAAGGACTTCACCACCTTCTACATCCGCAACGCCGCGGTGTGGGACCTGTTCCAGGGTGCCAAGGACCGCATCCAAGGAAGCGCGCTTTCCTACCGGAAGAAGCACCCCGACGAGCCGCTCCGACTCTTCTACATGCCACCGGTGATCAACGATCTGTTCCGGGGCATGGAGTCCTACGACCCTCGCTTCGGCGAAACCTTCTACGACGACTCGTTCAACCAGGACTTCGACCACGCGCGCACCCTGGAAAGGATCACCGTCACGGCCGTCCTGATCCACACCAACTGGAGCTACGACGACAACGGCGTCCTGCTGGCCGCGATGAGCGGTGAAGACGCCCAGCGGGCCCGATCGCTGCTCAAAGACGTGGAGTTCTTCAAGGTGGACTCCGGTCACGGGTTCCACTTCGAAAAGCCCCGCGAGTTCACCCAGATCGCCCTGGACTTCGAGAAACGGGAGAGATCAGATCCAGTCGGTCGAGCGTGACCAGGACAGCAGCGTGTCGAGGACCTCGTCGGCGCGGGGCGGACGGGTGTCCTCCGGGGTGTCGGCGGCCGCGTAGCTGCCCCGGTAGAACAGCAGCGGCCTGCCGTCGCCGGGCGGCCCGAGGTCGGTGACCCGGCCGATCACCACGAAGTGGTCGCCGGCCTCGTGCACCGTCTCGATCACGCAGTCCACCCAGGTGAGCACCCCCGCGAGCACCGGAGCGCCGTTCGGCGAGGGCGCCCAGCCCAGCCCGGCGAACTTGTCGGCGCCGGACCGGCCGAACACTGCGGACATCTCGCGCTGGCCCTCGGCGAGCACGTTGACGCAGAAGTACCCGGCGCGCTGGATGCGCCGCCACGTCCCGGATGTCCGGCTGGGGCAGAACAGCACCAGTGGCGGGTCCAGTGACAGCGAGGAGAAGGACTGGCAGGCGAACCCGACCGGCCTCGCGTCGTCCATGCTGGTCACCACCGTCACGCCGGTGCAGAAGCCCCCGAGCACCCCCCGGAACCGCCCCGCGTCGAACCGGGCCCTCACCGGGCCCTCACCGGGCCCTCACCGGGCCCTCACCGGGCCCTCACCGGGCCCTCACCGGGCCCTCACTGGGCGCCGACGCTGAAGTCGTGGCCCCATAGGCTCACCGCCGTGCTCTCCCGGGCGATCCACGTGTCGTCGTCGACCTGACGTCCCTCGCAGCCGAACTCGACGTCGAAGCCGCCGGGCGTCTTCATATAAAAGGACAGCATCAGATCGTTGACGTGCCGGCCCAGGGTGGCCGACATCGGCACCTTCCGCCGGAACGCGCGGTCCAGGCACAGCCCGACGTCGTCGGAGGTCTCCACCTCCACCATCACGTGCACGATCCCGCTCGGCGTCGGCATCGGCAGGAAGGCCAGGCTGTGGTGCCGCGGGCCGCAGCCGAAGAACCGCAGCCACGCCGGCTCTCCGTCGGCCGGACGCCCCACCAGCTCCGGCGGCAGCCGCATCGAGTCCCCAGCCGGAACCCCAGCACGTCCCGATAGAAGCGCAGCGCCGCCTCGTCGTCGTGGGTGGACAGCACGACGTGCCCGAGACCCTGCTCGCCGGTGACGAACCGGTGCCCGTACGGGCTGACCGCCCGTCGGTGCTCAAGGGCGACGCCGTGGAAGACCTCCAGGGTATTGCCGGAGGGGTCGTCGAACCGGATGAGCCCGGCCACCCGGCGCTCGGCCAGCTCGGCGGCGGTGCCGTCCTTCACCGGCACTCCGGCGGCGTCCAGGCTCCGCCGTACCCCGGCCAGCTCGGCCTCGTTCGCGACCTCCCATCCGGAGGCCGCGAGGCCGTCCCGCTCGCCAGGAAGGATCACCAGTCGGGCGGGGAAGTCGTCCATCCGCAGGAAGAGCGCGTTCGGGTCGGCGCCTTTGCCACCCTTGCCCTCCACCATGCCCAGCACCTTCAGGCCGAACTCGCGCCAGGCGACGACGTCGGTCGCCTCGATCCGCAGGTACCCAAGCGAGCGAATCATCACTCACCTTCCAGAAAGTCCATCGCCAGCCGATTGAACTCGTCGAACTTCTCCAGCTGCGCCCAATGCCCGCAGCGGCCGAACACGTGAAGCTGCGCGCGGGGGATCAGCTTCAGCGCCACCAACGCGCCGTCCAGCGGGTTCACCCGGTCCTCCCGGCCCCAGACAAGCAGCACCCGCCCCCGGAGCCGGTACGCCTCGCGCCAGAGCAGGCCCTCCTCGTAGCTCTCCGGCCGGGTGAACGACGCGCCCATCGACGCCATGGCGCGCATCGCCTCGGGGTCGCTCGCCAGTCGGAAGCGCTCCTCGATCAGCTCGTCGGTGATCAGCGACCCGTCGTACACCAGGGTGCGCAGGAACGCCGCCAGCTTCTCCCGGCTGGGGCCGGGCGGCGCGGAGAACTCATACAGCCGCTTGATCCCCTCGGTCGGGTCGGCCGCGAAGACGTTCAGGCTGAGGCCGCCCGGACCCATCAGCACCAGGCGTCCGGCCCGGTCCGGATGGCGCAGCGCGAACCGCACTGCCGTACCGCCGCCCAGCGAGTTGCCGACCAGGTGCGCCCGTTCGATGCCGAGCGCGTCCAGCAGGCCGGCGAGCGTGTCCGCGCTGAAGGTGAAGAACTGGCCCTGGATCTCCGGCTTGTCGGAGCAGCCGAACCCCGGCTGGTCCACCGCGAGGGTACGGAACCGACGGGCGAACACCTCGAGGTTGGGGCCGAAGTTGCTCCACGCGGACGCGCCCGGGCCGCCGCCATGCAGCAGCACGACGGGCGCGCCGGCCTGCGGGCCGGCCTCGTGGTAGTGCAGCCGTATCCCGCCCGCCTCCGCGTACCGGCCCGTCGACTCGAAGTCCACCGACACTCCTAGATCCACGCGTCCCGGACGCGCATGCCGAGTTCGCCCTGCCCGTACATGGCCAGTGCCTTCTCCGGGTCGTTGATGGCGTGTACGCGTCCGGCGTGTGCGTCCCGCCAGAAGCGCTGGATGGGCGTGCCGACCTGCAGCGCCCGCCCTCCGGCGCTCTCGAAGAGCCGGTCCACCGCGGCGATCGCCACGCCGGTGGCGCTCACCTGATCCCGCCGGGCCCGCATCCGCAGCGATATCGGGATCTTCTCCCCGGCGGTCGCCAGCTCGAGCTCCTCGTCGATGTTGCGCTGGATCTGCAGCCAGGCGACGTCGATCCAGGTCGCCGCCTCGGCGATGCGCACCTGGGCGAAGACGTCGTCGGCGGCCCTCCCGCCGGTCGAGGCGCGCACCCGCTCCCGGGTGTGACCGACGTACGCGTCGTACGCGCCAGCGGCCATGCCGATGATCGGCGCGGAGATCGAGCAGGAGAACACCGAGGCGAACGGCAGCCTGTACAGCGGCGCCGTGTTCACCTCCTGCCCCGGGCACACACACCTGCCGGTGTCCACGAAGCTCAGCGTCCGGTACTCGGGTACGAACGCGTCGTCGACGACGATGTCGTTGCTGCCGGTGCCGCGCAGCCCCACGGCGTCCCACACGTCCTCGATCGTGTAGTCGGCGATCGGCAGCAGAAACGTGCGGAAGTCGGTAGGGGTGCCGTCCTCGCCGAGCACCAGTCCGCCGAGGAACGTCCAGGTGGCATGGTCGCAGCCGGACGAGAAGCTCCATCGGCCGCTGAACCTGAAGCCGCCGGGCACCGGCGTGGCCCGGCCCATGGGCGCGTACGAGGACGAGATGCGGACGTCGGTGTCTTCGCCCCACACCTCCTCCTGCGCCCGCACGTCGAAAAGCGCGAGCTGCCAGGGGTGCACCCCGAGCACCGACGCCACCCATCCGGTGGAACCACAGGCGCTCGCGCTCAGCTTGACAGCGGCGAAGAAGTCCACGGGGCTGGCCTCGGCGCCGTCGTACCTCGCCGGCTGCAGCATCTTGAAGAAGCCGAGCTCGGCCAGAGACTTGATCGAGTCCTCGGGCGTCCTGCGGGCGTCCTCGGACTCCTGCGCCCTTTCCCGCAGGACCGGGAGCAACTCCCGCACGCCATCGATGACTTTGTCGCTCTGCTGCCCGCTCATCGGATGCTCCCAAGGTCTGACACTAGAACACGTTCTTATTTCTTGTCGATAGTCGAGACTGCGGGGTGCCGGGCGGCGTGCTCCCCGGCGCGGCGGCCGGAGAACACGCAGTCGGCGAGCGACAACCCGCTGACGTAGGAGTTGGAGCACAGGCCGACGGCTGTCCGGCCCGCCGTGTACAGGCCGGGTACGCCGGTGCCGTCGGGGCGGCGCACCTGGCCGGTGTCCTCGTCCACGGCCAGCCCGCCCAGGGTGAGCACCGGACACGGGTAGGCGAAGCTGGGCCGGATCGACACGTCCAGCAGCGCGTACGGCGGACGCTCCAGCGGGCGCACGAACTCCGCGGGCTTGCCCGCCGGGTCCGGGTCGCCGGCGCGGGCTGCCGTGTTGTACGCCGTCACCGTGTGCCGCAGCCCGTCGGCGTCGATACCGGCCGCGGCCGCCACGCCCTCGATCGTGTCGCCGGTGACGGCACGCCGCAGCAGGTACTCGGCCTGCAGCCGCTGGACCAGACGGTCTGCTCGCGGAGCCCTCGGCGGGCCTCGGCGAGGATCTCCCGGTCGGCTAGCAGCCAGCCGCGTCCGCCGTGGCCGGTGACCATCGCCTGCCCCAGCGCGGCGCCGTACCGGGTCTCGTCGCAGATCCGGCGGCCGTCGGCGTCGACCAGCACCGCGTGCAGGAAGGCGCTCGGCGGGCTGATGAACCGCCACGCCGAGACGTGGTCCAGCTTGGCCGTCGCGCCGCCGGCGGCTGCGCCCAGCCGGATCCCGGTGCCGTCGTCGCCCGGGGTACTCAGCGGGAGGCCGGCGCGGTAGGCCGGGGCATGCTCGCGCAGCATCGGCCGGTTGGCGACGAAACCGCCGGCGGCCAGCACCACGGCTCGCCGGACGGCGATCCATAGCGGCCGGGAGTGCCGCGCCTCCAGGCGTTCCGTCCACCGGTGCAGCACCCGGCGCAGCGCGGGGACGTACAGCCCCGGCTTGGCGGCGTACCGGCTCGCCAGCAGGTGCCCCCGGCGCACCCAGGGCGGGGCACCGGCCAGCGTGCGGCACTCCACCCCCTTCACCCGGCCGTCGGCGTCGGTCAGCAGCCGGCGGGCGGCGGTCTGCACGAGCACCCGCGATCCGGCGTGCCGCACCGTCCGGCCAAGGTGGGCGAACAGCACCTTCCCCGAGCTGCCTCGTCCCTTCACCCGGTGCCCGCGCGGCGCGGGCGGAGCGAGGTCACGAAAGCCGCCCGCCGCCTCGCTGCCGGAGAAGTACAGGTAGTGCCGGTTGCTCGGGTAGGAGGTCTTGTACGGGCAGAGGCTGCCCTCGAACGGCACGCCCAGCGCCTGCAGCCAGCCGATCATCTCGACGCTGCCGTCACAGAACCGGCGCAGCGTGGCCGGCGAGACGGCGTCGCCGACCTCGGCGAGCAGGTAGCCGTACATCGCGTCGGGCGTGTCCGGCACGCCGGCCGCGCGCTGCTGCGGGGTACCGCCCCCGGCGTACACAACGCCGCCGGACAGGGCGGTGGCCCCGCCGCCGCCGAAACGGTCCAGCACGATTACCTCCGCGCCGGCCGCCGCCGCCTCCAGGGCCGCGCAGGCGCCGGCCGCGCCGAAGCCGACCACGACGACATCCGCTACAAGTTCTTGGTCTCCGCCCAACCGCGCTCCCCGGGATTCGCCTGGCCCGACGTAGCCGTTCCGGCCGAAAAAACTATAACCTGTTTCAGTCAGATGGGTAGGAGGTGCCATGACCGGCACGGCGTTCGACGTCGTCGTCGTGGGCAGCGGCGCGGCGGGCATGACCGCCGCGCTGGCGGCGGCCTGCGAAGGGCTGAGCGCCGTGGTGGTGGAGAAGGCGCCGCACTTCGGCGGCTCGACGGCGCGGTCCGGCGGCGGCCTGTGGGTGCCGAACAACCACGTGATACTGGACGCCGGCGTGCCGGACACGCCGGAACGGGCGTGCGCGTACCTGGCACACATCCTCGCCGGCGACGGAACGGAACAGGTGTCGAGCGAGCGGCAGCGCACCCTGCTGGAGCACGGTCCGGCGATGCTGCGGATGGTGGCCGAGCGCACCCCGCTGCGGTTCGCGTGGGTGCCCGGTTACTCGGACTACTACCCGGAGGCGCCCGGCGGGTTGCCGGCCGGGCGTACCGTCGAGCCCAGGCCGCTGGACGCGGGCGTCCTCGGAGCGGAGGCGGCGAACCTCCACCCGCCGTACGCGGCCGGGCCCGGCGGCATCGCGATCACCGCGGCGGACTACCGGTGGCTGAACCTCGTCGCCCGCCATCCGCGCGGGGGGCTCACCGCGGCGAAGGTGGCCGCCCGGCACCTGGCCGCCCGCCTGCGCGGCCGGAAGCTGTTGAGCATGGGCCAGGCGCTCGCCGCCGGGCTGCGGCGCGGGCTGCGGGACGCGGGCGTGCCGGTCTGGCTGTCCACGGCGCTGGTCGACCTGCACACCGACGGCGACGGCCGGGTGACCGGCGTCCGGGTGTCGCGGGACGGCGAGCAGCTGCTGCTCGCCGCCCGGCACGGGGTAGTGCTGGCCTCCGGCGGGTTCGATCACAACGAGCGGATGCGCAAGGAGTACCAGCGCGAGCCGACCGGGACGCGGTGGACGGTCGGGGCCAAGGAGAACACCGGCGACGGGATCCTCGCCGGGCTGCGGCTGGGCGCGGCCGTCGAGCTGATGGACGACGCGTGGTGGGGGCCGTCGATCCCGCTGATCCGTGGACCGTACTTCTGCCTGGCCGAGCGGACGCTGCCCGGCTGCATCATGGTCAACTCCCGGGGCGAGCGGTTCGTCAACGAGGCGGCGCCGTACGTCGACGCGGTGCACGCGATGTATGAACACAACATCCCGACCTGGCTGATCGCCGACCAGCGCTACCGCAACCGGTACCCCTTCGCCGGCCTCGGACCGCGCCGGCCGTTCCCCGACCGGTGGTACCGGGCCGGCGTGATGCACCGCGCCGGGACCCTAGAGGAACTGGCCCGGCGGATCGACGTACCCCCGGATGCGCTGGCGCGCACAGTTGACCGGTTCAACGTCTACGCCCGCGGCGGCCTGGACGAGGACTTCGGCCGCGGCGAGAGCGCGTACGACAGGTACTACGGCGACCCGCGCAACCGCCCGAACCCCTGCCTCGCCCCGCTGGAGCGCCCGCCGTTCTACGCGGTCCGGCTCGTCCCCGGCGACCTGGGCACCAAGGGCGGGCTGCGTACCGACGAGCGTGCCCGGGTGCTCCGCGGGGACGGCGAGCCGATACCTGGGCTGTACGCGGCCGGCAACGTCAGCGCAGCGGTCATGGGCCGCACCTACGCCGGCGCCGGTGCCACCATCGGCCCGGCCATGGTGTTCGGCTACCTGGCCGCGCTCGACATCGCGAAGACCGCAGCGGCGGAGACGACTGCCGATGCCCCGGACTACATAGGGAACAACGGAGGAATGCGATGACCCCCGCGACGAACGGCCAGGAGGGTGCGCGGACCATCGACGTCGGCGTGCCGCCCACCAGGTTCGCCCGCGGATGGCACTGCCTCGGCCTCGCCAGGAGCTTCCGGGACGGCAGGCCGCACGCTATCGAGGCGTTCGGTACGAAGCTCGTGGTATTCGCGGGCGAGGACGGCGAACTGCACGTGCTCGACGCGTACTGCCGGCACATGGGCGGTGACCTTACCCAGGGCACGATCAAGGGCAACGCCGTCGCCTGCCCGTTCCACGACTGGCGCTGGGGCGGCAACGGCCGATGCGTCGAGATCCCGTACGCCAGGCGGATCCCACCGCGCGCCCGTACCCGCTCGTGGACCACACTGGAGAGGAACGGGCAACTGTTCGTCTGGCACGACCCGCAGGGCAATCCGCCGCCCGACGAGGTGATGATCCCCCGGGCCGAGTGCCCGCTCTCCGCCGAGTGGAGCGACTGGACCTGGGACACGGTGCGGATCGACGGGTCCAACTGCCGGGAGATCATCGACAACATCGTCGACATGCCGCACTTCTTCTACATCCACTACGCCTTCCCGACCTACTTCAAGAACGTCTTCGAGGGGCACATCGCCACGCAGTACCTCAGGTCGAGAGGGCGGCCGGACGTGGAGCTCACCGCGAAGTACGCCGACGAGGACAACGTGCTGCGCTCGGAGGCTTCGTACTACGGCCCCTCGTACATGATCAACTACCTGTGGACCGACTACCGGGGCACCGAGATCGAGACCGTGCTGATCAACTGCCACTATCCGGTCACCGCCGACTCCTTCGTGCTGCAGTGGGGCGTGAGCGTCAAGAAGCTGCCGGGCCTGAGTCCCGAGCAGGCGGACAAGATGGCGGCCAAGCTCGCCGAGCGGTTCGGGGTCGGCTTCCTGCAGGACGTCGAGATCTGGAGGAACAAGACCAGGATCGACAACCCGCTGCTGTGCGAGGAGGACGGTCCCGTCTACCAGCTCCGCCGCTGGTACGAGCAGTTCTACACCGACGTCGAGGACGTGACCGAGGACATGACCCGCCGGTTCGAGTTCGAGGTCGACACGACCCGCGCCAACGAGGCGTGGGGGCGGGAGGTCGAGGCGAACCTAGCTAGACGGGCGGGCTGAAGGATCGTGACTCCTCCCGGCAAGGGCTGGGCCAAGGCCCCGGACTACAGCGGCCGGGCGGAGACGCGCGCGGCGCTGGAGGCGACCACCGCAGCCGACCGGAGGGAGTACCTCGAGTCGGGATTCCGTCCGGTCGAGTGCGTCAGCTGCGGCAGCCGCGTGCTGGTGAAGAAGAACAGCCTGGAACACACCAGCGTGCAGTGGATCTCGGACGCGGCGACCGGCTGCCCGGAGTTCGCCGCGCGCCTCGCCGCGGGAGCCCCCGACCCGAGTACCAAGGGCACCGCGCATATCGAGTCCTGCCCGAAGCTGCGGGAGAGCATCGACCGGGCGGTGCGCGAGGGCCTGCTGGAGGTACCGGGTCGCGATGTCTGACAGCGTTTCTCCCGCGTTCCGCCGGCTGCGGGTGGCTGAGGTGGTCGCGGAGACCGCCGACACCCGGTCGTTCGTCTTCGACGCGGACCTCGACTACCGGCCGGGCCAGTTCCTGACCCTTCGCATCCCGAGCGATCGCTGCGGGTCGGTCGCCCGGTCTTACTCGCTGTCCAGCTCACCGCATGTGTCCGGCCGTCCCGCGGTGACCGTGAAGCGGGTCGACGACGGGTACGGGTCCAACTGGCTCTGCGACAACGTCGAGCCCGGCGCGGAGTTCGACGTGCTCGGCCCGGCCGGCGTGTTCACCCCTCGGTCGCTGGACGACGACCTCCTGCTGTTCGCCGCGGGGAGCGGGATCACGCCGATCATGTCGATCGTCAAGTCGGTGCTCGCCGCGGGCCGCGGCAGGACGCTGCTCGTCTACGCCAACCGGGACGAGAACTCGGTGATCTTCGGCGCCGAGCTGAACGACCTCGTCACCGGGCAGCCGGACCGGCTGGTCGTCGTGCACTGGCTGGAGTCCGTGCAGGGCCTGCCGGGCCCCGCCGCGCTGCGGGCGCTCGCCCGGCCCTTCACCGATCGCGAGGCCTTCGTCTGCGGACCGCCCCCGTTCATGGAGGCCGCCCGAAAGGCGCTGCGTGAGCTGGATTTCCCGCGGGCGCGCCTGCACCTCGAGTGGTTCGGGCCACTGGACGGCAACCCCTTCGAGGACGCCCACGCCGCCCAGCCGGAACAGCCCTCGGAGGCCAGGCCCTGCGGCCGGGTCGAAGTCGAACTGGACGGCGAGCAGCACGCCTTCGACTGGCCGGCCGACAGGCGGCTACTGGACCTGCTGCTGGAGAAGGGGCTGGACGCCCCGTACTCCTGCCGCGAGGGTGCGTGCAGCGCGTGCGCCTGCCGGATCGTCGACGGCGAGGTGTCGATGATCCGTAACGAGGTGCTCGAGGAGGAAGACCTGGCCGAGGGCTACATCCTGGCCTGCCAGGCCCTCCCGCTCACCGAGACCGTCAAGGTCAGCTACGACTGACCTTTCCGCCGAGATCTATGTTGCGGGGGTCTCAAAACCGGCAAATCGGGCCCACAGCCTAGACCTCGGCGGGGGCGAGCACCAGACCCGACGTCGGCACGCCGGTGCCGGCGGTGACCAGTACGTGCCGCGTCCCGTCGACCTGGTTGGCAGCTGTGCCGCGGATCTGCCGTACCGCCTCGGCGATGCCGTTCATGCCGTGGATGTAGGCCTCGCCGAGCTGACCGCCGTGCGGGTTGACCGGCAGCCGGCCGCCCAGCTCGATCGCGCCGTCGGCGACGAATCGCCGAGCCTCGCCGGGCCGGCAGAAGCCCAGCTCCTCCAGCTGGACCAGCACGAACGGCGTGAAGTGGTCGTACAGCACCGCGACGTCGACGTCGGACGGGGTGATGCCGGCCTGCGCCCACAGCTGCCGGCCGACCGCCGCCATCTCCGGCAGCCGGGTCAGGTCGTCGCGGTAGTAGCTCGTCATGGTGAACTGGTCGGTCCCGCTGCCCTGCGCGGCGGCGGTCACCACCGCCGGCGGATGGGGCAGGTCCCGGGCGCGCTCGGCGCTGGTCACCACCACCGCCACGCCGCCGTCGCTCTCCTGGCAGCAGTCGAGCAGGTGCAGGGGCTCGACTACCCACCGCGACGCCTGGTGTTCGTCGAGGGTGATCGGACGGCCGTAGAACCACGCGTTCGGGTTGGCCGCCGCGTGCGCGCGTTCCGCGACGGCTACCCGGCCGAAGTCCTCGCTGGCCGCGCCGTACATGTGCATGTACCGCCGGGCGAACATGGCGACCATGGCCGCGGGCGTGGACAGTCCCATCGGGTACGACCAGCTGTTGTCCACCCCGGTCGAGGTCGGCGCCACGCCCCCCGGGGATACCTGACCGAACCGGCGCCCCGACCGCTCGTTGAGTGCCCGGTAGCACACCACAATCTCGGCCATGCCGGTGGCGACGGCCATGGCGGCCTGCTGCACCGTCGCGCACGCCGCCCCGCCGCCGTAGTGGATGCGGCTGAAGAAGGTCAGCTCGCCGATGCCGACCTCGCGCGCCACCGCGATCTCCGTGTTGCTGTCCATGGTGAACGTCACCAGCCCGTCGACGTCCGACGGCGCGAGCCTGGCGTCGGCGATCGCGGCCCGTACGCACTCGGCGGCCAGCCTCAGCTCGCTCCGCCCCGAGTCCTTGGAGAACTCGGTGGCGCCGACGCCGACGACGGCGGCGACCCCGGAGATCGACCGGCTCGTCCGGCTCATCGGGTCACCTCCGGGGGCGCGATCCGTACCGTTCCGGTCACGTGGTCACCAAGACTGTTTCGCCCGACCACGCGCACCACGAAACGGGTCTCGCCGGCTTCCTCGACGCGTTCGGTCACCTGGCCGCTCAGCACCAGCGTGTCGTAGGCGTAGCAGGGGTCGCCGAGCCGAATGGCGACGCCCCGGACCAGCGCCTCCGGTCCGGCCCATTCGGTGACGTACCGCTGCACCAGACCGGTGGTGGTGAGGATGTTGACGAAGATGTCCTTGCCGCCGCGGGCAACCGCGGCATCCCGGTCGTGGTGGACATCCTGGAAGTCGCGGGTGGCGATCGCCGTACTGATCACGAACGTGGGCGTGACCTCGATGCGCAGCTCGGGCAGCTCCGCGCCCACGTGAACCTCTTCGCTCATGCCGGCCTCCACGCGGGCAACCCCAGCTCGTCGTCCGCCCACCGGAACGTCACCTCGACCGGAAGCCCAATATGGACGTCCTCCGGTGCGACGTCGACCAGCTCGCCCAGCATCCGCACCCCCTCGTCCAGCGCCACCAGCGCGACGACGAAGGGCGGCTCCCGGCCCGGCACCGGCGGATGGTGGTGCACCACGTAGCTGTACACCTCGCCGCGCCCGGTCGACACCAAGTAGCCGGGCTCGTGCGCCGCCGCCGCGCCGCAGCTCGGGCACATCGGGCCGGGCGGATGACGCAGCCGGCCACACTCCTCGCACCGCTGGATGCGCAGCTCGCCGGCCGCCGTACCCGCCCAGAAGAACGCGGTGTCCCGGCTCACCGCCGGCCGGATGACGTCGCCACCCGGCGGCGCTCCCGGAGCGCTCTCGGCCGGGCGGTACTGGAGAACGCGGAACAGCATCTCGGCCACCGGCTCTTCGCCGACCCGCCACGTGCTTCGGGTGGTGACGAACCAGCCCTCGCCGAGCGCTGTCCGCTTGGGACCTGCCACGTCCTCCAGCCGGGCCGTCACGGTGAGATGCTCGCCGGGCCGCAGGTAGCGGTGGTAGGTCTGCTCGCAGTCGGTGGCGACCACCGACGTGTACCCGGCCTCGTCGAGCACCGTCATCATCGCCCGCAGCGGGTCGTCGGCCCCGCGCCCGCCGTCCGGGCCCCCCAGCCCGTGCATGGTCCATACCTGCACCATGGCCGGGGGCGCGACGAGCCCGCCGTGGACGGACGCCGCCGCGAACTCCGGGTCGGTGTAGATCGGGTTGGCGTCGCCGAGCGCCTCCACCCAGTTGTTCACCATCGGCTGGTTGACGGGATCGCGGGCTCGGCGCGCCGCGCAGTCGCCGCGGGCGGCGATCCGCCGGGCCGTCTCGATGATCGCCGTCGCCGTGGCATCCGTAATGGTCCCTCCCATCAGCGTGACACCAGTCAGCGCGGCACCCGCGGCAGACCGAGGCCGGCGGTCGCGATGAGCTCGCGCTGGATCTCGCCCGCGCCGCCGCCGAAGGTCAGCACGAGGTTGCGCTTGGCCTGTACGTCCAGCCAGTGCGTGAGTCGCGCGGTCTCCTCGTCGGCCGGGTCCGCGTGCCGGCCGACCATCTGTTCCAGGTCCCGGCCCACCTCCTGGATCCGGTCGGAGGCGAACACCTTGGTCGCCGAGGCGTCCGCGACGTCGACCGGACCTTCCGCCGTCCGGGCGCAGACCTGCCAGTTGAGCAGCTCGTTGACCCGCAGCGAGGCGTACGCCCGGGCCAGGGCGCGGCGCACGTCGGGCCGCTCCAGCAAAGGGGTCCCGTCCGGATCGCGTCGTGCCGCAGCCCATTCCCGCACGCCGTCGTACAGCGCGGCCAGTCGGCCGGCCGGGCCGAGCATCACCCGCTCGTGGTTGAGCTGCGTGGTGATCAGCCGCCAGCCGTCGTTCTCCGCGCCGACCCGCATCCGCACCGCCACCCGAACGTGGCTGTAGTACGTGGCGTTGACGTGATGGGCGCCGTCGCAGGTGATGATCGGTGTCCACGAGTACCCGGGATCACGGGTGTCCACGATCAGGATGGAGATCCCCTTGTGACGTGGTGCGTCCGGGTCGGTGCGACAGGCCAGCCAGACGTAGTCCGCGCTGTGTGCCCCGGTGGTGAAGATCTTCTGGCCGTTGACGACGTAGTGCTCGCCGTGACCGTCGCCGCGGCGGACAGCGGTGGTGCGCAGCGCCGCCAGGTCGGTGCCCGCCTCCGGCTCGGTGTAGCCGATGGCGAAGTGCACCTCCCCGGCCAGGATCTTGGGCAGGAAGAACGCCTTCTGCTCCGGAGTGCCGTAGCGCTGCAGCGTCGGCCCGACGGTCTGCAGGGTGACCGACGGAAGCGGCACGTCGGCGCGCGCCGCCTCGTTGACGAAGATCTGCTGTTCCACTTCGCCGAAGCCACGGCCGCCATACTCGGCCGGCCAACCCACGCCGAGCCAACCGTCCGCGCCCATCCGCCGCACGATCTTCCGGTAGACCTCCCCGTGCCGGTCGGTCAGCATGGCGTGCCGTTCGGCGGGGGAGATCAGGCCGGCGAAGTACCAGCGCAGCTCGGCCCGTAGGGTCAGTTGTTCCTCGGTCAGCTCGATGAACACCCGATGCTCCCTTTAGCGGTCCACTCGCCGAGCCGGTCCAGGCTCGCCTCGACACCGCCGAGGAACCGGGCGAGGTCCTTCACCAAGGAGTAGTGGCGGTGCAGCGGGTAGCTCGCGTCCATGCCGAGCCCACCGTGCAGGTGGTGGCAGGTGTGCAGGGCGGACGTGGCCTGCTCCGCCGCCCAGAGCGCGGCGACGTCCAGGTCGCCGTCCGTGTCCCGCCCGGCCGCAAGCCGCCAGCACGCCGACCATGCCGCCAGGTGCAGGGTGCGCGCGGTCACGTAGACGTCGGCGACCTGCTGGGCGACCGCCTGGAACGCCGCGAGGGGCCGGCCGAACTGCTCGCGGGTACGCACGTGCGCCGCGGTCAGCGCGAGGGCGCCGTCGAGCGCGCCGTCGGCCACCGCGCACCCGCCGGCCACCGCGAGGCGGCGCAGCCCGGCGGCGACCGCGCCGGTGGTGTCGCCGCCGAGCAGGTCGGCGGCCGGCACCCACGCGTCGTCCAGCCGGATGCGGTACTCCGGCGCGCCGCTCGACGTCGGGGTACGACGCAGGTCGACGCCCGCCGCCTTCGGGTCGACCAGCAGCACGCCGGTCCCGGATGGCTCCACCATCGCCGGCACCAGGATGCGGTGGGCGCTCGTCGCGTACGGGACCCCGACCTTCACGCCGCCGACCAGGTACCCGCCGTCGGCCTCACGCGCGGTGGTGGCCGGCGTCGCGGACAGCGGTGACGAGGGCTCGTTCAGCGCGGCGGTGAGCACCGCGTCTCCCTCGACGACCGGCGGCAGCAGTTCGCCGCGCTGCTCGCCGGTGCCCAGCCGGCTCAGCGGCAGCACCCCCAGGCCGAGCGTCGCCAGCGCCGGGACCGCGGCGGCATGCCGGCCCACCTCCGCCAGCACCAGGGCGGTCTCCAGCACGCCGAGTCCCTCGCCGCCCAAGTCCTCGGGCACCGCGAGGGCGAGCAGGCCGGCGTGCGCCATGGCCTTCCACAGCGTCTCGTCGTACCCGGGCCCGCCGGCCAGGGACCGTTCGGCGCGCCCGTAGTCGACCTCACGCCGGAGCACCTCCGCCGCGAGGCCCGCCACCGCCCCCTGGGTCTCGTCGAGGGTGAAGTCCACACACGCTCCCGTGCCGCGCGCGCCGTCGGGTGATATTGAAACGCGTTCTAGTCTCATCTACGGCGCTACTCGGCCGCAACCCACCGCCAGTTGCACGGGAAGGATCGGCGGTTCGATATCCTTCAAGTAACACGTTCCAGCCCTCCGCAAGAGGGGGGAGATGCCCACAGACGACAACGAGGGGACCATGTCGATGAGCGCGACGCCACACAGCGGTGCGCCCGGCGTCGGCGCGATGGGTGTGCTGACCGAGAACGAGCTCGGCTCCGCCGCCCAGCGTGATCGCCGTAAGCGGATCCTCGACGCGACCATCGCGCTGGCATCGAAGGGCGGCTACGACGCCGTACAGATGCGCGCCGTGGCCGAGCGGGCGGACGTCGCACTCGGGACGCTGTACAGGTACTTCCCCTCCAAGATCCATCTGTTGGTAGCCAGCCTGGTCCGGGAGTTCGAACGGTCGCAGGACAGGCTGGAGCGGATGAGCATCCCCGGTGACACACCATACGAGCGGGTGCTGTACGTGCTCCGGCGGAGCACCAGGGCGCTGCAGCGCGACCCGCGGCTCACCGAGGCGATGACCCGGGCGTTCATGTTCGCCGACGCCTCCGCCGCCGCCGAGGTGGACACCGTCGGCCGGTTGACGGACCGGATGTTCGCCAAGGCGATGAACGGCGGCGAGCCCACCGAGGAACAGCTCGCCATTGCCCGGGTGATCAGCGACGTGTGGCTGTCCAACCTGGTGGCGTGGGTAACCGGGCGAGCCTCCGCGACCGACGTCGCGAATCGTCTCGAGCTCACCGTGCGCCTGCTCCTCGGCCGGCAGTAACCCTCGTCCCAAGGGGGACGGCGGAGGAGGCCTACGGGGCGGCTCGCCGGCGCTGCGACCACATCTGCGTCGCCCGCTCGTACTCCAGGGCGACCGGCCAGGGCACCGGCGGGGGGCCGAGTTCCTCGCGGAACGAGCGCACCGCGAGGCGGGCCAGCTCCGGGTCCTTGGCAGCGACCCGGGCGAGCTCCAGCGCCCTCGGCTCGACCTCGGCGTCCGGCAACGCCTGCCAGGCCACGCCCACCTCGGCGGCGCGTCGCCCGTCGATCTCCTCGCTGAACAGCCCGAGCGCCGCCGTCGCCTCGCGGCCGGCCAGGCGACCGGCCAGGGTGAAGAAGCCGCCGCCCGGGTGTATGCCGATACGCAGGAAGCCGGCGAGGATCCGGGTGTCCTCGGCGACGATGCGCAGGTCCGTCGCCAACATCAGGTTGAGCCCGGCGCCCACGACCGAGCCCCGCACCGCGGCGACCGTAGGCACCCGCAGCTGCCCGACCCGTACGAATGCCGAGTACACCGCGCCGCGCTCGCGGAAGATCCTGTCCTCGGACTGGTCGGCCTGGAGATCCCAGGATCGCCGGTCGGCGCCGGAGCAGAAGGTTCCCTCCGCCCCCCGGACCACTGCCGCGCCGATCTCCGGATCGCCGTCGATCTCCTGGCAGACGGCCGCGAGCGCGTTCCCCATGTCCGGGGTCAGCGCGTTGCGGACCTCGGGGGAGTCGACCGTGATCACCGCCACGCCCGCCTCGCGGTCGAGATGGATGTCACCCATGCGTCGCACACCTTTCGGGTCGGGTGAGCCGTTCACGTACGGATCGTACGGACCAGGAGATCAACTGCCATGGCCCCCTCGCCCGCGGGCCCAGCGATCAGCGGGTTGATCTCCAGCTCGAGCAGGTCGTCGGCGAGCACGGCGGCCGCCTCGCCGACGGCCACTATCACGGCGACGGCCGCCTCGACATCCCGTGGCGGGCGTCCCCGGTGGCCGGCGAGCAGCGGCCAGCCGCGCAGCCGCCGCAGCATCGCCCGCGCCTCCTCGGGGTCGACGGGGGCGAGCGCCGAGGCCACGTCGCCGTACAGCTCGGCCGCCGTGCCGCCGATGCCGACGGTCAGCACCGGGGGGAAGCCGTCCTCGGCGGTAACCCCGACGATCAGCTCGGTGCCGGCCGGGGCCATCGCCTGTACGAGGATCGTGGACACCGGCCCGCCGGCCCGCCGGCCGGCTGCCGCCCGGCCGGCTGCCGCGACGAGCTCGCCGTACACCCGGCCGGCGTCGGCGGCGGCCACGTCGAGGCGGACCCCTCCGACGTCGGTCTTGTGCAGCACGTCGGGTGAGGAAACCTTGAGCGCGAGGGGTCCGCCGAGTGACTCGGCGGCGGCTGCGGCCTCGTCGGCGTTCCTCGCCACCAAGCTACGGGGATGCCGGACGCCGAGCTCGTCGAGGAACGCGACGCCGTCGGCCTCGGTCACCACCTCCCGGCCGAGCAGCCCGAGCAGCTTGCCCCTGTCGAAGCGGGCCGGACCGGGCCGTTCGGCGGTAGGGGAGACCGGGGTGGGTTGCGGCCCCGCCTCGGCCAGCCGGCGGATCGAGCGGGCCAGGGCGCCGACCGACCCGAAGACGTTCAGGCCGCCGGCCCGCAGGATGGCCTTGGGGTTGCGGGTCTGCTCCTCGCTGGCGAGCCAGGCCACCGCCAGCGGTTTGGCCAGCCGTGCCGCGGTGCTGGTCAGGTCGGCCGCCAGCCGATCCGCCGCCTCGCCGGTCACCATGGTGACCACCGCGCCGACGACGTCCACGTCCTGGTCAGCGGCGACGATCTCGCAGATGTCGCCGAAGCCCTGGTCGTTCCGGTTGAACAGCTGGGCCGTCACGTCCACCGGGTTCGCCACCGACCCGAACTCGGGCACCAGCGGGGCCAGCCGCACCCGGGTGCCGTCGCCGAGGTCGGGTACGCCGAGCCCCTGGCGCGCGCAGTGGTCGGTGAGGAGGATCCCGGCGCCCCCCGAGGTCGTCACCACGCCGACGCGCCCCCTGCCGTAGAAGGAGGGGCCGAGGGACCGTCGTCCACGGAGGGCGATCGCGGTGTCGAGCAGCTCGTCGACGTCGTCGACCACGACGGCGCCCCATCGCCTCGACACCAGCTCGAAGGCCATGCTGGGACGCACCATGGCGCCGGTGTGCGAGGCGACGGCGCGCCGGCCCGCCTCCGACGAACCCGCCCGGAGCACGACGAGCCTCTTGTCGAGCTCGGCCGCCAGCCGGGCCAGCGCCTCGCAGCCGGGGCCGTCCCCTACCTCCTCGAGGTAGCACATGCAGACGTCCACGCGGTCGTCGTGCAGCAGGTGCGAGGCCGCCTCCACCAGGTCCACGTCCACCTGGTTGCCGGTGCTGACCCAGGCCGCCAGCGGCTGCCGCCGCTCCCGGGCGAGGTCCAGCACCGAGCCTCCGATGGCGCCGCTCTGTCCCACGTAGGCGAGCCCGGTCGAGGGCGCGAACCCACCGTCGGCTCCGGCGGTGAAGGTCGCCGCCAGCCGGCGGGGCGCGTACAGGATCCCCTGACAGTTCGGGCCGAGGACCCGCACGCCGGCCGACCTGGCGGCCTGCTGGAGCCGGTCCTGCAGGCGGCGTCCCTCATGGCCGATCTCGGCGAAGCCCGAGGCCAGGACGATCACCGCCCGGATGCCGGCCTCCCCGCACTCGGCCACCGTGTCGACCACCTTCGCGGCGGGGATCTGCAGTACCGCCAGGTCGACCGGGCCCGGAAGCGCCGTGACGGAGCGGAAGCAGGGCAGCCCCCGCATCTCGGTGTAGCGGGGGTTCACCGGGTAGACGGTGCCGGCGTACCCGAACTCGGTCAGGTACCGCAGCGGCCGGCCGAGCAGCCCGTCCCGGTCCGAGGCCCCCACCAGTGCTACGGCATCGGGCTCGAAGAAGGCCTCCAACCCCGGCACTCGACCCGTCTCCCTTCGTCGTGCCCGCTTGGCCGTGCTCCGCTTGGGAGAGGCAGATTGGATACATTCTGCAATGCCGGCGGGGTGAAGGGGAACCGTCAGAGGACCGAGACGTACCCGTTCACCTGGCCATGCGGCGGGAGGGGGTCGTTGCGCACGGTGGAGCCGGAGTTGGGGAGTGGATGATGCGGCCGTTGCCGGCGTAGAGCATGACGTGGCCCAGGCCGCTGCGGAAGACCAAGTCCCCGGCTTTGAGCTGGGCGCTCGCTTCCTCCTCGCGACTTGATCGAGGTGATTCCCCGCAGGTGCGGCGGCGACTTCGAGGAGCTCCAGAACGCCTACGACCGGGCACGGCGGGCGGCCCCTTCTGGCCGCGGCTGCGGTCGTCGTCTCCCGGGGCGGTCGCGCTTGTCCTGGCCACCACGCTGACCAGGGGAGCTCGCGACGGCTCGGCGTCGGCGCCGCAGGCCGATCCAGGTCGGGTGGCCGCGCCGGCCACTTCCACGCCTGCCCCGCCCGAGCCGTCCGACTCGCCCGCACGTCCCCGGGGGCGTGTTTCCCCGGTGGTAGGCACCATGCGCGATGACGCGGCAGGGCTGTCGTACGCTGAGCTCGGCGGCAAGTGGAAGATGCACGGCGGCGACTGGATTCGGGAGCGGGGCTGGTCGACCCGCCCGGCTGGCTCGTACGGTTCGAGCTGCGCTATCCGCGGGCCGAGCGGGAGGGGTGGAATTTCACCAGGGACGCTGTCGCCTTCGCGGTGGTCGACCGGGGAGCCGGGCAGCGCCCAGGTTTCCTCTACGTAGCGATTCCCAACAGCCACAAGAACCACGGCGATCTCGACCTGCTGCTCGACTCCCTGCGTGCCCTGTAAGGGCCGGCCGCCAGCAGGGGCACTCCGGGGCGGCGACACGGCGAGGTTCACCCACGCGTATCGCGCGTTTGTCTCTGCCTAGTTTCCGTGTCGTGTTACGGCCCGCGCCTCACGGCGCCGTCCTACGGCCGAACGGTCGAGAAAGCGGCCACAAAACCGGAAAGGAACCGGAAAGGAAAAAGCCAAGGAAGAAGAGCCCCAGCCGGACGACGGCGCAGGCCCAATCGCAGTCAGCCGGGCGTGAGTTCGTTCAGAACGGCACCTTTACTGGCACCACCGCTCACTGGTGGAAGAACTCCGACATTCGACTTGGGGTGGACCGCGCGCTTACCCCTTGAGATTCGATGCCTCCGCCAACGCGAGCAAGACGGTCCGGGTGACCGTGCAGTACGAGTACGAGCCGTACACGAAGACGCTCAGCAGGGAGATCACGCTGGGTCCCTCGATGCGACGTTACCCGTACCGGTTCACCTCCAACTTCTCCACGGATCGCGGGGTCATAACGGTCCACGTCGGCGGCAGCTCCAACAACCGCACCGTCTGGCTGGACAACGTCTCCCTCCGTACGGGCCAGGCCCCCTCTCTAACGGCTCCTACGCATCCGAAACGTCCCGCTGAGTTTCTGCGAGATCCCGACCGAGGAGGTTGGGTGCGGGGAGCGGTTGCTCGCACCACACGATCTTGCCCAGAGGGGTCCGCCGGGTGCCCCAGCGGGCCGCGAGCCGGCTCACCACCTGAAGGCCACGGCCGTGCTCGTCGTCGTCCTCCATGAGCTGGCGCGCGGGCACGACGGGGGAGGTGTCGCTTACCTCGCACACAAGGTTCTGCTCGTACAGCAGCCGGACGGTGACCTCCCCGGTGCTGTAGCGGATCGCGTTGGTGACCAGCTCGGAGACTAGGAGCTCGGTCGTGTCGGACAGGGTGGCCAGCCCCCATCGCTCGAGTGCCGCGCGGGCGAGCGCGCGTGCGCGCGGCACCTCGGCGGGCTCCGCCGGAAGGGTCCCGCAGACGTGGCGGTCGGCCGGCAGGCGGCGCAGCCGGGCGATGATCAGCGCGATGTCGTCGCGCTGGTGTTCGGAGTAGACGCCGTCGAGCGCGGCCTTGCAGAGGTCCTCGAGGGAGCGGGACGTCGACTCGGAGTCGAAGACCCGGCGCAGCCGTCGAAGCCCGTCCTCGATGTCGCGGTCGCGGCTCTCGACGAGCCCGTCGGTGTAGAGGACGAAGAGGCTGCCGTCGTCGATCGCGAACTTCTGGCTCTCGATCGGGTCCCCGCCGATGCCGAGGGGAGGGGCAGGAGCGATGTCGAGCAGCTCACCCGTGCCATCGGGACGTACGAGCAGGGGCGGCGGGTGCCCGGCCGACGCGACCTCGCAGACACCGCTCACCGCGTCGTACACGGCATAGGTGCAGGTGGCGAAGTGCGGCTCGCGCTGACCGAGCGCGTGCATCAGCTCGTCGAGCTGCTCCAGAGCCTCGGCCGGCGGCAGTTCGAGGTTGACCAGGGTGCGCAGCGCGGTACGGAGCTGGCCCATCGTGACCGCGGCGCGCACCCCGTGGCCGGCCACGTCGCCGACGATCAGCGCGACCCGAGCCCCGGGGAGCGAGATGGATTCGTACCAGTCCCCGCCGACCTCGATGAGTTGGCTGCCGGGCAGGTAGCGGTGACCGACCTCGACGCCCGGCGGCGCGGACAGGCTGGTCGGCAGCAGGCTGCGTTGCAGGGTGAGCGCCGTGGTCCGTTCCCGGCTGTAGCGCCGCGCGTTGTCGATGAAGATCGCGGCGCGGGCCGCGAACTCGGTGGCGATCTCGACGTCGTACGCGTCGAACCGCCGGTACCCCTCCTTGCGGGTGCACACGATGATGCCGAGCGTGGTGTCCCTGGCGATCAGCGGCAACACCACCATGGACGCCCCGGCCAGCAACGTCGCGACCGGCCCGCGCTGCCACGAGTCCGCCATCGCGGCGGCAGTGGAGTCGTCGAACCGGACCGAGACCGGCTTGCCGGACTCCATGCATCGCGTGTAGGGCGTCTCGGCCGGGTAGCTGAGGATCTCGCCGGTGGGGAAGGTGGAGAACCAGGACGGGTCGCCGTCGTCGGCCGCTACCGCCAAACGCCGGACCCGCGCCGACCGGTCCGGTGGATGCGTCGGGAGTTCGTCCTCGCCCACCACGCTCTCCAGCAACAGCAGCCCGGCCGCGTTGCAGAAGTACGGAACGACTACGTCGACGAGTTCCCGCGCCGTCTGGTCGATGTCGAGCGCGGCGCCGACGCGCACCAGCGCCTCGTCGAGCAGCATCCGGCGCATGAACGCCGGGTCGAGGAATCGCTGCTCGGTCAGCATCGCGACGCGGATGACCACCAGGGCGGCGAGGTCTCCCTGGCTTGCCCGCATCGGCTGGACGGAGACCACGGCGTCGGTGGTCGAGCCGTCCTTGCCCTCGATGACGAGCATGGCGGTGCGCTCACGTTCCGAATGCACCGCGTCCACCAGGGCCGAAAGGGCCTCCTGCCCGTCGTCGGAGCCGACGAAGAGCTCGGCGAGATGGGTGCCGAGCGTCTCGTCCGGCGCGCGACCGAGCACGCCCAGGGTGCCGTTGCCACACTGGATGACCCGTCCGGAGCGGTCGACGCCGAGCGTGAGTGTTGTCGACGGCGGCTCCGGCGCCGTGGACCACACGTTCATCGGGGGCGCCGGTGTCTTAGCCCGGGACGATCTCTTAACCGCCACGTCGGATGCCGCCGTCCTCACCATCCGCAGTCTTCGGCCACAGGTAGTTACCAGTATGGGCCACGGCGCAACCCCCTTGATGGAAAACATGGGATAGGTGAAGTTGGGTGACAGATCCGATATCTGATGTTTCGATATTCACTGGCCGGTACGGCGCGCTCGTGCCGGACGGGCTCGAGGCGTCGCGTCAGTCGTGCTCTCGTGCACGGGGAGGATGCGTCGTGTCAAGCAGACCCGACACCGTCGTCGTCGTTGGGGCCGGGCCGACCGGGCTGGCTCTGGCCTGCGAACTGGGGCTGGCCGGCCTGCACACCCGGGTGCTCGAACGCCGTGAGGCGCCTCGAAGGGACTCCAGGGCGATCTGTCTGCACGCCCGGAGCGTGGAGATGCTGGACCTGCGCGGCCTGGGGGAACGCTTCCTCGAGGCCGGCCTGCCGGTGCCCTCCTTTCCGCTCGGGCCGAAGGGCGCCGTGATCGACTTCCGCCGGCTCGACTCGGACTTCCCGTTCATCCTCGACATTCCGCAGAGCCAGATCGAGAGCATCCTGCTGACACGGGCGCAGGAGCTCGGCGTGGAGATCCAGTGGTCCGCGGAGGTCGTCGACGTGGCGGAGGACGACGCGGGGGTTCGGCTACGGGTCGAGGGACCCGCCGGCGCCGGCGAGGAACGCGCCGCCTATGTCGTCGCCTGCGACGGGCTTCGCAGCCTCGTCCGCGAACGCCTGAACGTACCGTTCCCCGGTGCTCCGAACCCCGGCTCGGTGACCCTGGCCGACGTCTACCTCGACGGATTGCCGATGACCGACGCCCACGGCGAACTGTCGGAGGGCGGCATGCTGCTCGTGTTCCCGTTCCGGGACGGCTCCTGCCGTGTGGTCCTGTACGACTACGCGCGCGCGAGCGTCCCGGTGACCGAGCCGGTGGGCCTCGACGAGGTGCGGGAGGGTCTGGTACGCGTCACCGGCAGCGACTTCGGCGTGCGCGACTTGTACTGGTCGAGCCGGTACCGCAGCGAGAGCCGGCAGGCGACTCGCTACCGGGTCGGGCGGATCTTCCTGGCCGGAGACGCCGCGCACACCCATTCCCCGGCGGGCGCCCAGGGGCTCAACGCCGGCTTCCAGGACGCCATGAACCTGGGCTGGAAGCTCGGCGCCGCGGTCGCCGGATGGGCGCCCGACTGGCTGCTCGACTCCTACCACACGGAGCGCCACCCCGTCGGCGAGCAGGTGCTCCGGCTCACCGGCATGCAGTTCCGGCTCAACACCGCGCGGAACAGACGCGGCCGGCTGCGCCGCCGGGCGGCGTACCGTCTGGTGACCCCGCTGCCCCCGGTGCAGGCGTGGATGGCCCGCCGCTACTCCGGCGTCTCGGTGGCGTACCCGCCCACCATCTCACCGTCCCACCGACTGACCGGCACGCGACTGCCGGGCGGGCGCCTCACCCTGGCCGACGGGACCGCTGTGCGGGTATCCGAGCTGTTTCACGACGCCCGGTTCGTGCTGCTGGAAAGCGCGCGGGACGGAAAGCGCGCCGACCTCGCCGACCTGCCGGACCACGTCCGTGCCGTCTCGTACGTCCGTCGCGATGGACGGGCGTGGCCGCCCTCCCTTCTCGTCCGGCCCGACGGGTACGCCGCGTGGGCGTCCGACGAGCCGGACCCAGGCCGCCGGGCGCCGGCGCTCCGTGAAGCCCTCCGCACCTGGTGCAGCCGCGCCGACGCGGCACGCTCCACCCGCTCGGCCGACACGTCCCCGTGACCGCCCCTGCTGCCTCCGCGAGCCGGGAAACGCGGTCGGCCCGTCACCCTTCCTTTGGTGGCTCGTTGCCCATGACTCTGATCGTCAGGGAATGCACGTCCCGGTCGAGCGTCTCAACCTTGGTCTCGAGTCTCTCGACCCGTCCGGAGAGGCTGTCGATCCGTTCGAAGACGTGATCGAACTTGGCGGTCATCTCGTTGCGCAGTCCGTCGATCTTGTGGTGAATGGTGCCGACCTCCGCGGTTAACGCTCGGCCGTGCTGGGACATAGCACGAAACACCAGTCCGATCATGGCGGCGAACGCCGCCCCCATGATGCCGATCACCGCCCAGACCTGCGACATGGTCATCATCGTAGGCTCCTCCCGCCGCTTAACGCCCGCCCTTATCCGACGGCAGGCTCCTACGATCACGTGACACACCCACCGGTCGCCACCGCCCATCGCCCCAGCTGTGGATATCCGGGTGTGGTGCTCGACCTGTGGAACACCCGGACGGGCAGCGTTCGATGGCGAGCCTGTCGAGACCGATGAGTCTTGGCCGTGCGGGCGGTCTACCCTCACATGACCGTGCTGATGGAAGGAATCGCGTTCGGCGAGTCCCCGCGCTGGCACGACGGACGACTCTGGTTCTCCGACTGGGGCGCTCACCAGGTGATCGCGCTCGACCCCGACGGTAGCCACGAGGTGGTAGCGAGCGTCCCGTCGTTCCCGATGTGCATCGACTTCCTGCCCGACGGGCGGTTGCTGGTCGTGGACTCGGCGCAGCGGAGGTTGCTCCGCCGCGAGCCTGACGGCTCGATGGTCACGCATGCCGAGCTGCCCCCGGTATCCCAGGGGGCGTGGAACGACATAGTGGTCGATGAGCGCGGCAATGCGTACGTCAACAACATCGGCTTCGACTTCCCCGAGGGGGAGTTTGCGCCGGGCTTCGTCGTACTCGTCACGCCGGAGGGGGCCGTACGCCGCGTCGCCGAAGACCTCGCTTTCCCCAACGGGATGGCGATCACCGCAGACGGCAGGACGCTGATCGTCGCCGAGTCCTACGGCAACCGGCTCACGGCGTATGACATCGGTCCGGACGGCGACCTGGCCAACCCGCGGGTGTGGGCGGACGCCGGAGACGACCACCCGGACGGGATCTGCGTCGACGCCGAGGGCGCGGTCTGGTACGCAGACGTGGGGAACCGCCACTGCGTGCGGGTGAGCGAGGGCGGCGATGTTCTCGGGGCGGTCGACCTGGACCGGGGTGCCTTCGCCTGCGCGCTGACCCGCGGCGATCGGCCGCAGCTGTACGTCGTCGGGCAGGAGTGGGGCGGTCCGGAGACGACGGAGCCCAACGGGCAGGTCGTCGTGTTCCCGGCGCCCGCACCCGGCGCCGGTAGGCCGTAGTCGTCGAGGATCGCTACTGGGCGCCGTGAATTCCACGGCCAGTCGACACTTTCCTGCCGGCATACGACAGGCAGGGCCATAAGTGGCCCTCATCGTTGCCCCTGGCGATACGTATGAGAAATACTGTCGACACAAGCTCCCGACGAGCGGCCGCCAGCGGGCGAAGGAGGGAGAGCGATGTCCGAGGGCGTAACGCCTGCCACGCCTGTCGACTCCATCCGCGGGCGCATCATGACCGCGACGGTCGTGGGCAACTACATGGAGTGGTTCGACTTCGCGGTCTACGGCTTCTTCGCCACCACCATCGGCCGGGTGTTCTTTCCGGCCACCAACGAGACGACCTCGCTCCTGGCCTCCTTGGCGGTCTTCGGCGTGGCGTTTCTCTTCCGGCCTCTCGGCGCTGTGCTGTTCGGGACCCTGGGCGATCGGGCGGGACGCCGCGCCGCCCTGTCCGCCGCCATCATCGTGATGAGCGTCTCCACGACCCTCATCGCGGCTCTTCCGTCGTACGCGACCGTCGGCTTGCTGGCGCCCATCCTGCTCGTGGTGCTGCGCTCGATCCAGGGCCTCTCGGTCGGCGGGGAGTGGACCGGCGCGGGGACGTACCTCGTGGAGTACGCGCCCGCCGGACGTCGGGGTAGGTGGGCGAGCCTGATCTCGGCCACGGCGGCGCTCGGCTTCATGACGGGAAGCCTGATCGCGCTGGGGCTGAACTCGTGGCTTACCCCCGAAGCGCTCGAGGCGTGGGGATGGCGGGTGCCGTTCCTGGTCGCCGCCCCATTGGGCGTCGCGGGGCTGTACGTGCGCCTCAAGCTCCAGGACACCCCGGTGTTCCGCGAACTCGAACAGGCCGATCGCGTCGCCAAGTCGCCGTTGCGTAGCGTCGGGCGGAACAACACGAAGGAGGTCGGTCTGGCGTTCATCATCTCCGGGTTGGCCGGCCTTGGCGTCTACTACCTGGCCACCTACATGGTGAACTACCTGTCGGAGACCGCCGGGTTCGTGCCGACCCGGGCGATCCTCATCACCGCCGGGGGCCTGCTGGTCTACGCCCTGCTGTGCCCGCTCGCGGGCATGCTTTCCGATCGCATCGGCCGCCGCCCGACGTACCTCCTCGGGTGCCTCGGGCACCTCGTCTTCGCCGTGCCGATCTTCCTGCTCCTCGGTATCGAGAACGCGGCGGTGGCATTCCTCGGCCTCTGCGTGTTCGGGCTTTCCCAGGCGGCCCTCAACGTCATGAGTTCGGTGGTGGTCGTCGAGCTGTTCCCGGCGGCGACCCGGCTCACCGGAACGTCGGTCGGGCACAACCTGGGCCTGGCAGTGGTCTCCGGGTCGGGGCCGCTGGTGGCCGCCTGGCTGGTGTCGGTGACCGGAGCCAGCATCGCGCCGGCCATCTATCTGGCCGTGCTGGCTCTGCTGGGGGGCCTGATCCTGTTCCGGTACCTGCCGGAGACGTTGCGAACGAGCCTCGGCGAGGAGCCCACCGTGGCCGAGCCGGCGCGCCACGGCTAGCCAGCGCCGAGATCTATGTTGCGGGGGTCGTTTTGTCCGGTTCGGCACCCCACAACATAGATCTCGACACTACTCGGAGGGTGGGGACTGCAGCGGGAAGGCGGCGGTGAGGCCCGCGTCGACCGGGAGCACGACCCCGGTCACCCAGCGAGCCGCGGGACTCGCCAGATACAGGATGGCGTAGCCTACGTCCCAGCCGTCGCCCTCGGTCCGCAGCGGCGCCACCCGCCTCCGCGCGTCACGCATCTCCTGCGACGCTCCACGCGCGGCGATGCGCGGGGTGAAGACCTGGCCGGGAGCCACCGCGTTGACCCGGATGCCCTCCGGACCGTGGTGCGCCGCCATCGAACGGGTCAGGCTGATGATGGCACCCTTGCTGGTCGGGTAGAGCAGCGACGGATACCCGCCGCCCAGGCCGGCGGTCGAGGAGACGTTGACGATCGCCCCGCCGCCGCGCTGCCGCATGAGCGGCACGCAGTACCTGGCCATGGTGACCATCGAGGTTACGTTGACCCGCATTGCGGCGTCCCACGCCTCGGGGTCGATCTCGGTGGCCGGCCCGGCCGGCCCCACGATGCCCACGTTGTTCACCAGGATGTCGACCGAGCCGTACGCCGCCGCGACCTTCTCCACCGCGGATCGCGTCGCGACCGGATCGGCGACGTCGGCGGGGACCACGATGCCCTCGCCGCCCCGCTCCTCTACCAGTCGCAGCGTCTCCTGTGCGGCTTCGGCGTCGAGGTCGAGGAGGCCGACACGGGCTCCCGCCTCGGCGAGCAGGACCGCCGCCGCGCGGCCGTTTCCGATGCCCTCGGTGACGGAGCCCGCGCCGGTGACCAGGGCCGCGCGGCCGGTGAGGTCGAACGCGTCGCGCACGCCGGTGGGCCGCTCCCGAGCGCCGCTCATTTGGACGACTCCGTGACGGCCGGGGGCTGGGACGCGTCGTCCCGGCGGTCCACACTGCCCTTGGTCCAGCCCGACTCGCGGATCGCCTGGAGCGCGGCGTTGATGATCGAGCGGCTCAGCGCGGCGGCGAGCGGACCGTCTCCCTCCTCGTAGGCGCGCACAAGCCGGCGATGGTCCTCCAGCGAGAGCTCCATCCGGCCGGGGAGCGACAGGCTGAAGTGCCGAAGCTGCAGGACGCGCGCCCCGAGGGAGTCGAGAGTCCGCTTCAGGGTGAGGTCGTCGGCGACGTGCGCGGCGCGCTCGTGGAACGCCACGTTGGCCCAGAAGTAGGCGTCCAGATCGCGCCGGGCGGCGGCGTCTTCCATGGCGGCGAGATCCTCCCGGAGCTGGGCGAGCTGTTCGGGTCGTGCCCGTTCGGCGACGCGAAGCGCGACGAGGGCCAGCAGCTCGGCGCGCAGCTGGTACACCTCCTCGACGACCCTGAGATCAAGGGTGCTCACCTGGGGTCGGCGGCGGGGAGGGGTCTCGACCAGACCCTCCTTTTCCAGCAGCATCAGCGCCTCCCGTACGGGTGTCCGGCTTGTCCCGAACCGTTCGGCGAGATCGACGGAGTTCAGGTCGTGACCCGGCTGCAGCCGGCCTTCGATGATGCCGCGCGCTATCCACTCGGCGATGACGCTCACCAGGGAGTCGCTGCGCTCGTCGAGCCGCAGCAGCCGGGTGACCAGCTCCGACCGAACCCTGTCCGCCTCCGGGGAGAGACGGGCGTCGGTCCGCCCCGGATCGGATGGTTCAGGACCCGCGGCGGTCATGATCGTCAGGAGTCCCGGGGTCGTGCCAGCGGTACGACTGGCGAGGCGTCGCCGTCCTCGATGGCGAACGGTACCGCCATCACCTCCACCCTGCGTCCGGCGAGGGTTGCCAGGCCGGGCCCGAGGTTCTCGATGATCAGTATGTCCCGACCCAGCAGGCGGGTGTGCACGGGGAAGTCGAAGTCCGGTGGCCGGCGTGCGCCCGGCATGTCCGGTGTCACCGTGTCCACGCCGAGCATCCGTACGCCGCGTTCCACCAGCCACTCGGCGGCATCCGTCGCGAGGTACGGGTGCTCGTGGTAGCTCGGCTCCCGGAAACGCTCCGCGTACCCGAACCACAGAAGCACTATGTCGTCCGGCTCGATGGCCGGATCGCTCTCCCGCAGCTCGTCCACGCCGAGCGGGCTGGCGCCCTCGCGGCGAACGTCCAGCACCACGCCCCGCCCGGTGAACGTCTCGGCCGGATACTGGTCGATGGTCCGGCCGCCGGGGATGAAATGGATTGCCGCATCGACGTGCGTGCCGACGTGCGCGGCCATCTCGAGGTGGGTGATGCGGGCGACCGCCGGGCCGGCGCGGGTCTGCATGTGCCGCTCGTCCACCCAGATCCGAACGTCGCCGTGCGCCGCGGCGCGCGGCATCCCGTTGAAGAGGGGCTGCGAGAGGTTCACCCAGCCCTCACCCATCGCGTTCCTCCTCCGGTACCTCCTTGGCCGCGGGGCCGCGCCTGCGCTCGAAGTACGAGGCCGTGTCGGTCCAGCCGAGGAGCGCTCCTCCGTCCACGTCGAGCGCAACGCCACACACCATGTCGGCGAGATCCGACACGAGGAAGAGCACGGCGTTCAGCTGGTCGTCCGGCTCGGCGAGGCGACCCCTCGGCACCGAGCGCGCCCGCACCCGCAGCGTCTCCTCGTCGGCCACCTCCGCCATCATCGGCGTCAGGGTTGGCCCAGGACAGATTGCGTTGACGTTGATCCCTCGCCCGGCCACCTCGTAGGCGAGATGCCGGGTGAACGCCAGCAGGCCGGCCTTCGAAGCGCTGTAGCTCGCGCCCGCGTTGAAGCTGATTCGCTTGGCCGCGACCGACGCCACGTTGACGATCTTTCCGGAGCCCTGCGCGGACATGTGCGGCAGCACCGCCTGGCAACAGAGAAAGACCCCTGTGAGGTTCACGTCGAGAACGCGCCGCCAGTCGGCCTCGCTGGTGTCCTCGACGACTTGTGTCGTCGCCACCCCGGCGTTGTTCACAAGGATGTCGACACTTCCCCACTTCGCCACGGTGGTGTCGACCATGGCCGCGACGCTTTCGGCGTTCCGTACGTCGACCCTGGTGGCTATCGCCCGTCCGTCGCGCCCGGTGATCTCGTCGGCAACTGTCGCGCCCGCGGCCTCGTCCAGGTCGGCCACGACGACGGCGGCGCCGTGGGCCGCGAGGCCGTGTGCGATCGCCCGGCCGATACCGCGACCGCTGCCGGTGACCACTGCCGCCCGTCCGTCGAGCCGCAGGCCGGCCCGGTCGCCGGAGTCATCTGTCCGACGCACAGTGTCGACACTAACATGGGGCCATTCGACGCTCCGTAGGTCGGCCAAGGAGACGCGCATGAGCATCGTGATCAGCGGGGCCTCGGGACAGCTCGGTCGCCGGGCGGCCGAGCGCCTGCTTGAGCGCGTACCGCCGCGCGACGTCGTCCTCGTCACCCGCCGGCCGGAGGAGCTCGCCTACCTGGCCGACCGCGGTGCCGAGGTTCGCCGCGGCGACTTCGACGGGGCCGAGATGCTTCGGCAGGCGTTCGCCGGCGGTGAGCGGCTCCTTCTGGTCAGTACGAGCGCCGTCGGGCGGCGCGTACCTCAGCATCGGGTCGCCGTCGACGCGGCGGCCGCGGCCGGCATCGGCCACGTCGTCTACACCTCGCTGTCGGGCCCCACTGCCGACAACCCCGCAGAGGTCACCTGGGAGCACAAGACCACCGAAGAGATCCTCCGAGACAGCGGCCTCACCTGGACCTTCCTGCGCAACGCCATCTACGCCGAGCATCAGGTGCCGGGCGCAGCGGAGGCCATCGCGGCCGGCAAGCTGGTCGACAACCGCGGCGACGGGCGGGTCGCGTTCGTGTCCCGCGCGGACTGCGCCGCCGCGGCCGTCGCCGTCCTGACGAGCGACGGCCACGAGAACGTTGTCTACGACGTCACCGGCCCTGAGCTGCTCTCGAGCGCCGATGCTGCCGCGCTGCTCGGCGAGCTCGCCGGGCGCCCCGTCGAGCACCACTCGGTGAGCGACATTGAGCTCATGGAACGCCTTCGGGCCGCCAGCCTGCCCGAGGAGCGGGTCCGCATCGCGACCTCGCTTGGGACGGCCGTGCGCACCGGCCACATGGATCAGCTGAGCTCGGCGGTGCAGGACCTCACCGGCCGGCGCCCGCAGTCGCTGCGCGAGGTCTTCGAGGAGCACCGAGGTCAGCTCGGACTCTGACCGGCCCCGTTGAGTGTGGGCGTCCTCCCTGGTCGTGACAGGGTCCTGGGGGCGAGCGCCGCGGGGGTCAGCCGCGGCCATACCACCACGGTCAGCGCCGCCATGCCAGCGAAGGCGATCCAAAACGGCGCGGTGATTCCGAGGGTACGGGCGATCAGGCCGCCGGGCAGCGCGCCCAGGGCCGCCCCGCCGGTGGCGAGGAACATGTAGGCGCTGTTCACCCGGCCGAGCAGTTCGGCCGGTACGAGACGCTGCCGCAGCGTCAGCGCGATGACGCCCCATACCGCTGCATGCATGCCGAAGATCACCATGGTGAGGGCGGCGGCCCAGGGCACGCGCACCGTGGCCAGCGACAGGTGGGTGGCGGTCTCGACCACCAGCCCGGCGCGCAGCAGCGCAGCGGCGCCGAACCGGGTGTTGAGCCGGTTGACGACCGCCGAGCCGAGCACGCCACCGCCCGCGCCGGCGGTCAGGAAGAGTCCGAAGCCGATCTCGCCCAGCCCGAGCCGCTGGCGTACGTACAGCGCCCAGACGGCGAAGGCGGCCATGAACGTGACGTTCATCAGGCACAGGCATATCGCGAGCATTCGCAGCGCCCGGTGCTCCCACAGCCATCGAACCCCCTCGGCGATGTCTGAGCGCAGCGAGCCGCGCGACGCGGGTGCCGGTGCGGCATCGGGCCGCTGCCGTACGGCGGCGACCAGCGCGGCGGCGACGAGGAAGCTCGCCGCGTCGACACCGAACGGCAGCGCCGCCGCGACGGTGAAGAGCCAGGCGCCGAACGGCGGGGCGGCCAGCTGATTGCCCACCATGTGGGTCGCCACCAGGCGGGCGTTGGCGCGGGTGAGGCAGTCGGGGGCCACCACGCTGGGCAGCAGCGCGGTCCCGGCGACATCGGCGAGCGTCTCGCCGACGCCGAGCAGGAAGAGCGCCCCGTACACGAGGGGGATCGAGGCGACCTCCAGCCACACAGCGGCCGCAAGGCCGCCGACGACGGCCCCGCGCAGTAGGTTGACCACGACGACCAGGAGCCGTCGATCCAGCCGGTCGGCGTAGGCGCCGCTGAGCAAGGAAAACAGCAGCCAGGGCAGCTGCTGGACGAACACAGCACCGGCGACCAGCGCCGGGTCACGGGTGAGGGTGAGGACGAGCAGGGGCCCGGCGGCGAGGGTGACACCGTCGCCGATGTTGGACACGGCGCCCCCGGCCCACAGCTTGCCGAAGTCCGCGCCCAGGCGCGGACGGGTTGACTGACGGGACACGGATGCTCCTCGGTCGAAGGTTTTTCGACGCCGCGCTGGACGCGCGGCCGGCAAGACCGCTTCGGAGCGAGGAACAACCGCCGTCGGCGCTAACCGGCGCTCGACGGCTACCTGGGGGACGCGTGGATCAGCCGGTCACCGGCCCCGCGCCGAAGCGCAACCCACGACCGCAGCAAGGATCAGATACATGACCGCCCTCCCATGAGCCCATCGGCGACCACGACCTCCGCGAGGCTACGCACGTCCACGGCAGGTCGGCAACGCATTTACCGGCCGCCGCCGGATCCCGGCTCAGGCTTCGGCCGGGTGGGCCGTGCTGACCCGAGGTGCCTCTTCAGGCTCCTCGGCGAGGATGTCGGACTTGTACGTCTCCGGCCCCCACAGCACGGCGACGAAGGTGATCGTGGCGAGCGCGATGATGTAGCCGGCCACACCCCACGGTGTCCCGCCGGCCCACACCACGAGCAGGCTGGCCAGGAAGGGAGCCGGTCCACCGGCCAGGATGGAGCCGAGTTCGCGGGCGAACGCGAAACCGCTGTAGCGAACCCGCGGCCCGAACAGCTCGGTGAAGTACGCGGCCTGTGGGCCGAACATGCCGGCGACACCGATGCCGACCGCGAGCGCCGCGGCCAGGATGATGAGCGGGGTGCTTTTGGTGTTGAGCAGGAGGAAGTACGGGAAGGCGAAGAGGATGCAGAACAGCGCCGCCCCGGCATACACCGGGCGGCGGCCGATCCGGTCCGACAGCACCGACCACACCGGCACCATCACGAACTGGCAGATGGTCGCGATGGTGACCGCCGCCAGCGCGGCGCTCTCCGAGTAGCCGAGGTTGGTGGTGAGGTAGGCCAACCCCCAGGTCGGGAAGAGGTACCCGAGCCCGTTCTCGGCGAACCGGGCGCCGATCACCACCACGAAGCTGCGGGGATGCCGCTTCACCGCCTCCACGACCGGCATCCGCAGCACCGAGCGCCTCTCCCGGGCCCGCTGGAACACCGGGGTCTCGGAGATACGTAGCCGCAGATACAGCCCGACCCCGACGAGGACGAGGCTGATCCAGAACGGGATGCGCCAGCCCCAGGCGAGGAACTGGTCGTCCGGCAGCCGGGTAACCAGGCCGAACACACCCGAGGCCAGCAGCAGGCCGAGCGAGACGCCCATGGGCGACCAGCTGCCGAACCACCCACGCCTGCCGGGTGGGGCGTGCTCCACCGCGTAGATCACCGCCCCGCTGTACTCGGCGCCGGCACCGAATCCCTGGAGCAGCCGGAGGGCGACGAGCAGGATCGGGGCGGCAAGGCCGATCGACTGGAAGGAGGGGAGCAGTCCGATGAGGAACGTCGCCCCGCCGACCAGGAGCAGGGTGATCACGAGGGTGGCCCGGCGACCGATCCGATCCCCGAAGTGCCCGAAGAAGAGGCCGCCGAACGGCCGGGCGAGAAGCCCACCCCGAAGGTCGCGAAGGCGGCGAGGGTGCCGCTGGCCGGGCTGAGGTCGGGGAAGAACAGCCGGTTGAAGACGACAGCGGCGGCGGTGCCGTAGATGAAGAAGTCGTACCACTCCAGGCAGGAGCCGACCCCCGATGCGAAGGCGACGCGGGCCAGGGCACGCGTTCCCAGCGGTGCCTCTGGGTGTGTCTGAGCTGCCATGGCGACTCCCTCGGCGGGCGCGGACGGGTTTAGCGGGACATCCCCTCGGGGTGGTAGCTCGCGGGTGTGCTGCCGGGCGGTACGAGCGGTGCCGATCTCTCGGCCTCCCCGGGAGGTGGGCGCCGACTGCGGCGGCGGTTGTAGATCCGAACCATGTTCTCGGCCCATTCCCGGGCCGGGAAGCTCGCGGTTTTCTCGAACCGTGCCAGCCAGTCGGCGTGGTCGTCGGCGAGCACCACGACGTAGGCGTCCGGCTCCTCGACGACGGCGAGCTCGCCGTCCACCTGGAAGCCGGGCACGTCCGTCATAGCAGGATCTTGACCTCGCCGTCCTCGACCACTACCTGGTAGCAGCGCAGGCGAATCTCCGGAAAGGCCAGGCATTGGCCGGTCGGGACGTGGTACTCGAGACCGTGCCACGGGCAAGCCATGATCTCGCCCTCGTACGCCCACTCCGGCTTCCAGTCGTCTTCCTCTCTCGCGACGAGCGTTCCGCCGGTCTTCTTTCCTTCGCACAGCGGACCGGTCTGGTGGGTGCAGATGTTCGGCAGGCCGTAGAACTCGCCGCGGATGTTGAAGATGCCTATCTCTCGTCGTCCGACCCGCACAACCGTGTGCGTGCCCTCCGGGAAGTCGTTCACCTTGCCCACGACGTGCTCCGTGCGGCGGCCCGCCGGCTTCTCGTCGGCGCTCATAGGTTGAGCCGTCTTCCCTGCGCGTCGATCTTGAAGAGGCGAAGCGCGTTTTCGCCGAATACCTTGCGCCTGACCCCCGGATCGAACGGGATCTGGTGCACCTTCGAGGGATGGTCGAAATCGTGGTGCGGCCAGTCGGAGGCGAAGACAATTCGGTCCTCGCCGTCGAAAAGCTTCATCATCGTGACGACCTGGCTGAGGTCCTCCGGCTCCTCGATGGGCTGGGTCGCGTAATAGAACTTCTTCATGTAGTAGCTGGGCCGTTCCTGGAGGATTGGCACCTCGCGCCGGCGCTCCAGGTATTCCTTGTCCATTTTGTTCATAAGGAATGGAACCCAGGAGATGCCGACCTCGGTGAGCACCACGCGCAGGTCCGGAAAGCGCACCGGCACGCCGGTGGTCATCATGTGTACGACATTGGCCATGATGGCGAACGTATGTCCGCAGATGTGCCGGCCGAACTCGGTCTCGAATCCCTGTAGGTTGAACGGGAAAACCGGATGGACAACCGTGACGCTGTGCAGAAGGACCGGTAGGTCGCATTCCTGAGCCGCCGCGAAGATGGGGTCGTAGCGCCGGTGCCCCCACAGCGGCTCCAGCCCCGCGCACGGCAGGTAGACACCCACGACCCCGGGCTCCCGTGCGTACTTGCGGATCTCCCGCGCCGCGTCCTCGGGGTCCTGTGGGCAGGCCAGGACGCAGCCGAGGAGCTTGTGGCTGGGGGAGCACCACTTGTCCAGCAGCCAGGCGTTGTACGCGCGGGCGAGCGCCGCCGCGTAGTCGTCCTGGGTGATAACCGCGATCTTTAGCAGATGGTCCGGGAACAGGACCCCGATATCGACGTGCAGATCGTCGAGTTCCCTGCGCATCTGCTCCGGCGTGTGCACCATCCGCCGGCCCTCGTGTGCGGTGGGGAAACGCGCTTCGTACCACGTCATCCCCGGTGAGAAACCGGGGATATCCAGGTAATACTCTTGGACGTCGGCGACGTTCTCCAGGGCTTTCCGCCACGGCATGTCGCAGTAGGGGGCCAATTCCCCGGGCGATTCGTGGACGTGCACGTCGCAGTCCACGACGAGCAGGTCCTCCAGCCTCTCCTTGCGACCGGCAGGCCGCGTCACAGCCTGGGTCACGCTACCCCCTATAAAAGATTGGTCCTACCACATATGATGCCGCGAAGCTAACATCGAAAAATCCGATGGTCAAGACCCGAACCCTCGGTGAGAAGCGGTCAGAAGCGGCGGAAGCGCTCCACGTGGTCGTGCATCATCCGCGTCGCCGCCTCGGCGTCTCGGCGTACGAGGGCCCGGTACATCGCGACGTGCTCGTCGTGCAGCGCCTGCTTGGTACCGGGCGCGAGGTGCAGCGATCCCCACGCCTGGATCCACAGCTCATGGACCGCCGCCTGGAGCCGAGTGAGCAGCGGGTTGTGCGTGGCGCTCCCGAGCGCCGCCTCGAACGCCACGTTGAGGGAGCCGACCTCGGGGCCCGGCAGGTGTTCGGCCTCAAGCCGGTCGAGGACGTCCTGCAACGCCTTCAGGTCCGCATCGTCGGCCCGTTCTACGGCGAGCGCCACGATCTTCACCTCGAGTCCGGCGCGCAGGTCGACGAGGTGGCGGAGGAAGGTCGTGTTCAGCTCGGCGCCCGCGCGCAGGGCGTCGACGATCGGGTCGTGGCCGGGGGCGCGGACGAAGGTTCCCGCGCCGTGCACGATCTCCACCCTGCCCGCCGCCTCGAGGACACGCATCGCCTCCCGGACCATGCTGCGGCTAACCCCCAGCCGCTCCGCGAGCACACGCTCCGCCGGTAGCCGGTCACCCGCCTGGAAGCCGCCCTCCTCGATGAGCCGGGTGAGTTCTTCGCGCACAGCGGTGAAGACGTCGACCTGCCGCAGCGAAACGACCCTGAACGGCCCGTCGTCCACGCTCACGCCTTCACGGTATAGGGGGCCGCCGCGGCGGGTGGACGAAGAAGAGACAGCACGGTGGCCGTCAGTACGTCGGATGCCTTGGCCGCGGGGAGCCGACCGGTGTCCACCTCGTCCGCGGCGGCGTGCAGGACGGCGTACAACGTCGCCACCAGCCAGTCGCGGGGCAGGTCGGTGCGGAAAACACGGTCGTCCCTGCCGCGGGCGATCAGCCGTTCCATGCGCTGCAGGACTCTGTCGTGGTGCCTGCGCAGGCGTTCGGGGCCCAGCTCGGCCAGCGCGACGAGGCGAAGCCTGCGGTAGCGGTCCAGGATCGGCCACGAGGTCTTGATGATTTGGGCCAGCGCCTCGTCGGCGGCCTCGGCGTCGAGCCCCAGTACGTCCAGTGCCTCGTTGGTCTCGGCGATCGCGCGTTCCACCACGGCCTTGAGCAACACCTCCCGGGACGGGAAGTGCCCGTACAGCGTCACCCGTCCAACCCCGGCGGCCCGGGCGATCTCGTTCATGCTGGGGTTCACGCCCTTGCCGAACAGCTCGCGGCTCGCATCGAGGATGGCGGCGATGTTGCGCTCGGCGTCGGCGCGTCGGCGGGGCACCTCCGAATGCCGTACCGAGGCCATGGCCAAAGCCTACGAGCACACCTGGGGTGCGGGTTCGAGGGTGCGTTTCAGGTAGCGAAGCTCGGTCCGGGCGTGCTCGCGGTCACGTTCGATGCCGTTGACCACATGGGCGAACGTCCATTCCAGGATCCGACCGACCGCCCCGCCCGGAAACCTCGCCCACACCCGGGCGCTCAGCCGGGTGGCGTTCTCGCCCTCGGGTTCGAGGCTCCAGGTGACCCCTTCACCGAGGGTGAAGGTAATCCCAAACCACCGGTAGCGGGCCTCGGGCGCCTCCCAGGTGACCGCGGAGAGCGGCTCCACCCGGGTGATCTCACCGACCGCCTCTCCGGGGATTCCGGCGATTCGTTCGCGGATACGGATCCGGGCCCTGGGCTCGATGCCGCGGTCATCGAGTCGCTCCAGGCTTACGTGCTCGGGGTTCGAGGCTCTCCACCATCCCTCGATGTCCAGAGCACGCCCAGCGCCGCCCCGGTACCGCCGATCGCCGCCCAAACTCCCAGTGCGCGGTTGCGCTCGGTGCCGCGGAAGCTCATGGCGATGATCGCCAGCGCCGAGGGGGACAGCAGCGCGGCGCCGACTCCCTGCGCCGCGCGGCCGGCGAGCAGCGTGCGCCGCGCCCCGAGGGCGTCGGCCAGCCGGCCGCCGAGCACCATCAGGCCGCCGAAGCACAGTGTGTACGTGGTGACCACCCAGGTGAGTGCCTCGCGGCCGAGGTTCAGGTCGTTGCCGATGCTGGGCAGGGCGACCTGGACCACTGTGATGTCGATGATGAGCATGAACTGCGCCAGGCAGAGCAGGACCAGGGCCGTCCACCGCCGGGGATCGGGCGGCACCCCGGTGCGGACGGGAGCATGGACGGAGGCAGTGTCCGGGTGGTGGGGATGCGCCATGGCGCGATACCGCCTTGTAAATCGAACTGTGGTGTTCAGCTTAACTCATACCCTACGGGGGTAGCGGTTGTCCAGCTCAGTGGCGCCTAACATGACCGCATGGCCGAGGCACGGGACGTCGCGTGGTACTGGCGGCATCCCGGCCTGCCCGGCGTCGACCTGCTCCGCGCCCGTTTCGTACGACACCGCTACGGGCGGCACACCCACGACGGGTACGCGATCGGCGTGATCGAGGCGGGCGTGGAGGAGTGGCATTACCGCGGCTCCACACACCGGGCCGGGCCGGGCGGAATGGTGTTCGTCGGCCCCGGCGAGGTGCACGACGGGCACGCGGGCGTTCCAGAGGGCTGGGCGTACCGGATGCTGTACCCGCCGGTGGACCTGGTCACCGATGTCGCCGCCGAGCTCGGCAGGCGCAACGGGACGCCGCGCTTCCCGGACGATGCCGTGTACGACCCGGCGAGCGCCCGCGCGTTCCGTGCCGCGCACCGGGCCGCCGAGAGCGGGGATGTGCTGGCCACCTCCAGCCTGACCCGCATCGCCATCGCGACCCTGCTGCGCCGGCACGCCGTACCCCGCCCGATGGACCCGGCCGACTCAACCCGGAGGTTGCCCGCGGCCGTGACTGCCGCCAGGGAGATCCTGCACGAGCGGCTGGCCGACCCGCCGAGCCTGCACGACCTCGCGGCCGAGGTCGGTACCGCCCCGTTCGTGCTGCTGCGGGCGTTCCGCGCGGCGACCGGGCTGCCGCCGCACACCTACCTCAACCAGGAGCGGGTGCGGCGGGCGCGGGCACTGCTGGACGGCGGGACGCCACCGGCCGAGGTGGCGGCGCGCATCGGCTTCGCCGACCAGGCCCACCTGACCCGGCACTTCAAGCGGATCGTCGGCGTCCCGCCCGGGGCGTACCGGACCGCAAGAACGTTCAAGACCGATGGGGAGGCGGCTTCCTAGCCTCCCCGGCATGGAGCTAACTCGTTCGGCGGCTCGTCGGTCGGCGGTGCGGGACGGGCTCGGCGTCGGAATAGCGGTGGGTCTGTCCGGCCTGGCGTTCGGCGCGGCCGCGATCGCCGCCGGGCTGAACATCGCCCAGGCCAGCGCGCTCAGCCTGCTGACGTTCTCCGGCGCGTCCCAGTTCGCCCTCGTCGGGGCCGTCGGGGCGGGCGGCAACCTGGCGGTGGGTGTGGCCGGCGCGCTCCTGCTCGGCGGCCGGAACACGCTGTACGGGCTGCGGCTCGCCGACCTGCTCCGGGTGCGCGGTGCCCGGAGCGTCGTCGTCGCTCAGGGGGTCATCGACGAGACGACGGCGGTGGCGACGGCCCAGCCCGACCGGGAGGCGGCCCGGGCCGGCTTCGTCGCGACGTTCGCATCGATCTACGTCACCTGGAATCTCGCCACGCTGGTCGGGGCGCTGGGCGCGGCTCGACTCGGGGATCCGGCGACGTTCGGCCTCGACGCGGTGGTCCCGGCGGCCTTCCTCGCCCTGCTGTGGCCGCGGCTGCGCGCCAACGCCTCCGACCGGTGGATAGCCGTGCTGGCCGCGGGCGTGGCGATCGCCGCGACGCCGTTCCTGCCGTCCGGCGTGCCGGTGCTGCTCGCCGCGGCGGTGGCACTCGGGGGAGCGCTGCGATGACCCTGTGGTTCGCCGTGCTCGCCACCGGGATCGGCTGCTACGCGCTGAAGTACGCGGGCCTCGCCGTACCTCCGCAGGTGCTCGACCGTCCGCGGGTCCGCCGGTACGCCGAGCTCGTTCCGGCCGCGCTGCTCTCTGCCCTGGTCGCCGTCCAGGCGGCCGCGAGCGGGCAGTCCCTGGTCGTGGACGTGCCGCGGCTGGCCGGGCTGGGTGCGGCCGTCGTGGCGCTGCTGCTGCGGGCGCCGTTCCTGGCCGTGCTGCTGGTCGCGGCGGCCGTGGCCGCCGGCCTGCGCGCCATCGGACTCGGCTGACTCCAGTCCCGGCGGCACGCTCATGTCCGTGGGACGAACCGGACGAACGGGATGTGCTGCCCGACGGCCCGGAAGTCGGCCTCCGAACCGTCGATAGCGAAGCCCATCAGGCGGGGGAGGAGCTGCTTCGCCGCCGTGCGGTGCCGGGACGCGTACCGCGCGAAGATCTCCGCTCCCTCGTCGGTGGGGAGCGGCACGCCCGTCACCGGTATCGTGCGCCTCCCGACCTGGATGGTGACGTCCGGGGTGTGGAGAACGTTGCGGTACCACGCAGCGTCCGGTCCCCATCCGGACGCGACCACGTAGCTGCCGTCGTTCGCATCGTGGGCGATGACCTCGAGGACGACTTGGCGTCGCTTGCCGGTGACCCGGCCGACGTGGTTGACGAGCATGAGGCGACGACCGAACAGCCAACCCAGACCCATCCGGTAGAGAGTGGTTCGGGCGTACGGTTCCTCCGGCACGGCGTGCGCGACACGAGCTTGAGCAGCAGTACGGCCGGCAGCCAACCGAACCCGGGGGGTGCCCGGCAATGACGACGACACCAGCATGCCGGCGACCGCGACGAGCAGTCCGACCGGGCGGGCGAGGTAGAGGGGCGTGCGGCTGACCGTGATGACCCCGGCCAGCGCCCACGCGTACCACAGCGGCCCCTACCACCAGGGACCGCCAAACAGCGCGCCGATCACGATGGGCTGGACGTGTACCGCGGCAAAGCCGATCTCGTTGTGCATCAGTCGGCGCGGCCACGTCTCGGGCGCCGGCAAACGGCCCTGGTAGAAGCGTTTACCCGCGTTCGAGCCGAGGGCAACGACGCCACCCACGAGTGAGGCCGCCGACCTACTCGGCGTTGGTCGTCCCACCCTGGTGCGGCTGCTCGAGCAGGACGAGATCCCTAATGAACAGCCCGGCCGGCACCGCCGCGTCCTGCGTGCCGTCGTGCTGGGGTTACTCACCGCAGGCTTGGTCCAGCCCTGTGGGGGTCATGCCGTGATCGGCATGACCCCCACAGGATTGCTGTTCACGAACCCTGGGTCAGCCCGGCGTATGGCCGTAGAGATCCCATGTGCTGCTATTGGGCCGAGCCAACGCCGGGCGCGGGAGGGTGGGTTCTCGGCGAAGTCCGCCGCGTACCCTGTGAGCGTGGCGGCCGGCCGTACTAGCCCGGGGGAGAGCCAGGAGCAGTGGCGGCAGGTGCGTCGCCACCTCAACGAGCATCGTCACGAGCTGGCGCGGACCGCGAGGCGGCTGCACACCGACCACGTACAGATTGCCGCGCCCGACCTGCTGGTGGGCGAGGGCTGGCTTCCGCCCGAACCGGTGCCGTTGGAGCGGGTCACGCTGGAGTGGCTCGCCGATTCGCCGGGCAACGGGGTCGACGGCTCGGAGCCCGAATCGGCGCACGTACGCCCGCTGCGCGCCGAGCGGGGACGCTATCCGTACTACGCCGACGCGCTGGGCGAGCTGGATCGGCCGCGGCTGTTCGAGAACCGGCCAAGTTACCGGCTCCTCGGCGTCGAGCGGCGCGACGACCGAGGCATTCACCTGTCCTTCGGCGACGGCAGGTACTTCGACCTCGTCAACGTGTCCGAGGCGGTCGCCCACGAGTTCGCGCTGGCGTCCTGGACGGAGGCGAACGAGCCTCCAGCCCTCGACGAACTGCCGCTCCGCTCGCTGATAGGCGACCCGTGTGACCTGCGCCGCCGGCCGGTGATACCCGCGATCGCCGCGCTGACGCTGCGGCGGGAGAGGGTGAGCGGGACGGCGAGCTTCGTCCTGCACCGGCGCGACGCCGCGAAGGTCGCCCACGGCGGCGGGCTCTACCAGGTCATGCCGGCCGGCATGTTCCAGCCGTCGGCCGAGGCGCCGTGGAACCAAGACAACGACTTCGACCTCTGGCGCTCGATGGTGCGCGAGTACAGCGAGGAGTTTCTCGGCCGCGCCGAGGAGTACGGCAGCGACGACGCGCCGATCGACTACGGAGGATGGCCGTTCTACCGCGCGATCACCGACGCTCGGCGGGCCGGCCGGGTCCGTGCCCACTGGCTCGGCCTTGGCGTCGATCCGCTGACCATGGTCGCCGACATGCTCGTGGCAGTTGTCTTCGACGACGACGTGTTCGACTCGCTGTTCGGCGAGCTCGTCGCGGCAAACGACGAGGGGCAGGTCGTGGGCGGCACCGGCATCCCGTTCGACGAGAAATCGGTGGGCCGCTTTGCCGCCTCCGAGCCGATGCAGGCCGCCGGGGCGGTACTGCTACGGCTCGCCTGGAGGCATCGCGGCGTCCTGCTCTAGAGCCTTCCCCTCAAAGGGGGTCAGGCCGCCGGCAAGAATCGGTGTGCCAGGTCGGCGACGAGCGTGAGCTTGGCCCGCTGGGCGTCCTCGCCGATCGCGTTGCCTTCCATGTCGGTGGCGAAGCCGCACTGAGTCGACAGCGCCAGCCTTTCCCGCGGATGGTAGGCGGCCGCCTGCGTAAGACGGCCGGCGATGGCGTCGGGGTCCTCCAGTTGAGGTAGCTTGCTGGAGATCAGCCCAAGGACCACCGTCTTGTCGTCCGGGCAGTCGGCGAGCGGCGCGAAGTCGCCGGCGCGTTCGTCGTCGTACTCGAGCAGGAACACCTGGTAGTTCGTCAGCCGGCCGAACAGCTGCCGGGAGATCCGTTCGTACCCGCCGGACGTCGCGTAGTGACTGCGAATGTTGCCCCGGCACAGGTGGATCGCGAAGGTAACGCCGTCGATTCCCTGGGGGATCCCGTTCACCAGGTCGAGGCCCTCGCTCAGCAGCCGGTCGATCGGAAGGCCGCTGGCGGGATGCACGTCGCTGCGGCGGGGATCGGCGAGGCCAGCGATGTCGGGTGCGTCGATCTGGATGTAGGTGCAGCCGAGCTCCGCGAGCTCGTGCGCCTGGTCCGCCACCAGCGCCGCCGTGTCGGCGAGCAACTCGAACGGATCGCCGTACACGTCGCGCAGCGCCTCGGCGTTCCACACCCAGTTCGCCAGCAGCGGGCTCGCCAGCGTCTGCTTGACCGGCTTGCTCGCGCGAGCGCGGGCGTAGGCGTACCCGGTCGCCGCCGGCGCGCGGGTACGACGAGGCTTGCCCGTGACGCTGAACGGGATGCTCCAGGTCATCTCCGCCCGCGTCACCACGTGCTTCCAGGTCAGCGCCCGGGACGGTGTCGCCTCCGCCCCTTCGACGCCCTCGTACAACGACGCCATGAAGTCACGCCGGCGCATCTCGCCGTCGCTGACGACGTCCAGACCGACGTCTTCCTGAAGGGCGATCGCCTCGTCGACCGAGCGGTCCTCGATCCGCTTGAACTCCGCGGTCGTGAGGTCGCCGGCCGCCAGCCTCGCCCGCGCCTCCTTCAGGTACCGCGGGCGCAGCATGGACCCGACGACCTCGGCGCGGAACACAGGGGACATGAGCGCTCCTCTCACCCGTGGCCGGTCTCCAGGGTGGCCGTCGGCGCTGGCGCACCGTTGGCGCGGGAATGGCCCGTGGCTGGTGGTCGCCTTGCGCTGTGCGGCGTCGATCCGCGATGCCGTCGGGGGTACGCTTCGCAGCACGAGGCGCGATCCCAACCTGGGCAGGACGCGGGGAGGAGTCGCTTGCGGTTCCGGATGCTGGGGCCGCTGGAGATCGAGGACTCCGGCCGTCCGATCGAGATCAAGGCCGCCAAGCAGCGGACGGTGCTGGCGGTCCTGCTGCTGCAGGCGAATCGGCCCGTCGACGCCGACCAGCTCGTCGAGCAGGTGTGGGGCCAGTCGCCGCCACCCTCGGCGCGGACGAGCCTGCAGGCCTACGTCTACCGCCTCCGAAATGCGCTTCGGTCGGTCGCGCCGTGCGGCGTCGAGCTACGCACCCGTCCTCCCGGGTACCTGTTGGCCGTGCCCGAGGCCCGGGATCTGGACGTGTTCGAGCGGTCGGCCGCCGAGGGGAACGTCGCGCTCGAGTCCGGTGACCCAGAGGGTGCGACGAGGAGTTACCGGGCGGCGCTGGGACTGTGGCGAGGTCCCCTGCTCGCCGACGTCGACGGCGAGTGGGTCCACCTCGAGCGTCGCCGGCTGGAGGAGGTACGGCTGACGGTACTCGAGCAGTGTCTGGAGGCCGAGCTCGCGCTCGGCCGCCACCGGCCGCTCGTGCCCGAGCTGGAGCAGCTGGTTCGGGCCCACCCGTTTCGGGAGGCGCTGTGGGCGAAGCTGATGCTGGCGCTGTGGCGTTCCGGTCGGCAGGCCGACGCGCTCGCGGCCTACAGCCGCGTCCGCGCGAGTCTGGTCGAGGAACTCGGGATCGAGCCCGGCGAGGAACTCGAGCGGCTCCACCGGGCGATCCTGTCCGGGACCGCCGACGAGCGCCCGGCCGTACGGCGTGCGGTGCCGGCGCTGCTGCCGCCGGACCTCGCGGACTTCACCGGCCGCGAGGAACACGTGCGGCGGGTGGTCGGCCTTCTCGCGCCGGCGAGCGGTGCGGAGGAGAACCGGCCCCGCGCGGTGGTGGTATCGGCGATCACCGGCATGGGCGGGGTAGGTAAGACCTCGCTCGCGGTGCACGCGGCCCACCGGGTGCGCCCATGGTTTCCCGACTGCCAGATGTACGTGAACCTGCGCGGGGCCGACGAGTAACCGGCCGACCCGCTGCGGGTGCTGGCCCGGTTTCTGCGTGCCCTTGGTATGGACGGGGCGGCGATCCCGGACACCCTGGACGAGCGGGCCGAGCTGTACCGCGACCGCGTCGCCGGCCGGCGGCTGCTCGTCGTCCTGGACAACGCCGAAGGCGAGGCCCAGGTGCGGCCGCTGTTGCCCGGCAGCCCAAGCTGCGCGGTCCTGGTCACCAGCCGGACCCCTCTGACCGCCCTCGGTGGCACGCACACGGTCAACCTGGACGTGTTCACCCCCGAGCAGGGCGTCGATCTGCTGGCCGGCATCGCGGGCCGGACGCGGGTCGACGCCGAACCGGAGGCCGCGCGTCGAATGGTCGAGCTGTGCGGGTACCTGCCGTTGGCGGTACGTATCGCCGGGGCCCGGCTGGCCGCCCACCCGCACCGGAGGCTCACCCGCCTCGTCGGGCGCCTGGCCGACGAACGCGGCCGCCTCGACGAGCTGGTTGCCGGCGACCTGGAGGTACGCGCCAGCCTCGCCGTCGGCTATCACGCACTCGGCGCCGACGAGCGCCGGGCGTTCCGCCTGCTGAGTCTGCTGGAGACGCCGGACTTCGCCGCCTGGGCCGTCGGCCCGCTGCTCGAGGTGGCCGACGAGTACGCCGAGGACCTCGTCGATGCGCTGGCACGCGCCCGCCTGCTCGACTACGCCGGCACCGACGGGGCCGGGCGGACCCGCTACCGCTTCCACGACCTGGTCCGCGCCTACGCCCGGGAACGCGCCCGCGAGGAGGACCCAGGGCCCGCCCGCCGCGACGCCGTCGGCCGCGTCTTCGCCGCCTACCTCACCCTTGCCGCCGACGCCGACGGCCGCCTGCCGGTACAGATCGGCGCCCCCATCCGCGGGGGCGCGCCGCCGTCGCCCCTCGACCCGGCGCTGCACGACGCGCTGCTGGCCGACCCGTGCGCCTGGTTCGACGCCGAACGTGCGGCCCTGGTAGGTGCCGTCGTCCAGGCGTGCGACCTGGGCGACGCCGCCCTCGCCTGGCAGCTCGCCGCGTCGCTCGACAACTTCTTCGATTTCCGTAACCTCGTCGACGAGTGGCGGCTGACCCATGAACGCGCGCTGGGTGCCTGCAGGACGGCGGGGGACCGGTTGGGAGAAGCCGTCACGCTGCGCGGGCTCGCGGCGCTGAACGGTCTGGACACGAGCCTGGTCCACGCCGAACGGGCTCTCGTCCTCTTCCGGGAACTCGGCGAGCCCCGCGGCGAGGCGGACGCCCTCTACAGATGTGCGGACGCCCACCGGGCGCGGGGGCGCCACGAGGAGGCCGAGCGCCGCGCGCAGGCCTCGCTGCGCGCGGCACGGGCCGCGGGCTACCGGATCGGCCAGGCCCGCGCGTGGCAGCAGATCGGCCGCCTGCGTCGCGAGGGGGGTCGCCTGGACGAAGCGGCCGATTGTTTCGCCCGCCACCTCGCGCTCGTCCGCGCGGCCGGCAAACGGCGCGACGAGGCCTGGGGGCTGACGTTCCTGGGCGCTGTCTGCAGCGATCAAGGCGACCTCGACCGAGCCGAGGGGCACCTGCTCGCTGCGCTCCCGATCGCCCGGGCGATGCACGAAACCTGGCTGCAGTCGGCTGTCCTGGTCAACCTGGGCGAGCTGTACGCCCGACAGGCACGTCCGGAGGCACGCGCCACCCTCGAACAGGCCCGCGAGGTTTTCCCCGGTTCTCCGTTCCCCTTCCCGCCGACGCGCGCCCTCATGGCCCTCGGCGAACTCGACCGCATCGAGGGACGCCACGACCAGGCAATCACCCGGCTCGGCCAGGCCCTGTACACCTGGCGGACCCTGCGGGTTCCGTTCTGGGAGGCGCGTACCTTCGCCCGCCTCGGCGACGCCCACCGCGACGCGGGAGATCCCGTCGCGGCAGTCGACGCGTGGCAACAGGCATGCGACCTCTACCGCCAGATCGGCAACACGGCCACGGCCGATGCCATCCGGGCTCGCATCGACGCCGTATAGCTTGCGCCGAGATCTATGTTGTGGGGGTCGTTTTGTCCGGTTCGGACCCCCGCAACATAGATCTCGGCGGGGTGTCGGGCCAGCCGGACTCCTTCTGGCCGCCCCGGAAGAACGCGAAGATCTGCCGGATCATGCCGTCCTCGACCTTGAACGCCTCGACCACGACAGAGCCGCTGTTCGGGATTCCGGGTGCGTCCCCGAAACGCGCGATTCCGATCACGACGCCGCGCTGGCCGCGCGACGACCGCTCTTCGGGCGGCAGCACAGAATCGAAGATCCGGTCCGGGAAGTCCAGCGAGGAGGCAGGTGCCTCGAACTCCTCGTCCCAGGAGATCTCCTCGACCTCGTTGATCAGCCGGTCCACCACCCGTAGGCGCAGCGTGTAGAAGAACCACTTCTTGGCGCCGTCGGTCGGCGTGTTGGTGGCGGTCCCGTAGAAGACGACCTGCCCAGTGGAGGGGTCGACGAACGTCTTGCGGAACTGCAGGCGGGTGGCCACGCCCCACACCTCGCCGTCCCCGAGCGTCGTCACGTCGCCGTTGCTGGTCACCCGGATGTCCCGCGCCGCCGGTGCCTGCGACGGGTCGTCAGCGATCAGCGCCTCGGTGTAGCGGGTGGTGACGGCGAGCAGGCAGTGCCGGTCGCAGTGTCCTCGGTGGCTCGCTGGCGCGGCCCCGGGACGCCCCGCATCTGGCCGTAGCGCGGCGGTAACGCCGATCGGCACCAGCGCGACGGCGATGGCGACGGCCGCGATTAACACGGTCGGCGTGGTGAGGCGACGCACATGCATGTGTCTCCCTCTACGGGTCGGTGCCACACCCCGCCGAAATCTATGTTGTGGGACCGTTTTGCCCGGTTTGTTACCCCCATTACATAGATTTCGGCGGGGGCGGGTCGATGCCGAGGAAACGGAACGCGTTGTTCCAGGTGATGTCGTCGAGCACGGCTTGCGGAAGGTCCAAGGACCGCAGCGTTCGTCCGGCCGGCTGCTCCCGTGGCATCGCCGGGAAGTCGGTGCCGACCAGCAACTGGGTCGACCCGAGCATGTCGATCAGGTAGCGGATGGCGCGGCGGTCGAAGACCAGCGAGTCGTAGTAGAACCGGCGCGCGTACTCGCTAGGTGAGATGGGCGCCCGCTCCCTGCCGTCCGCGGGCGGTTCCTCGTTCCAGGTACCGCCCCAGAAGTACTGGGCGCGTGGGAGGACGAGCGGAAAGCCGCCCGCCGCGTGGCTGAAGGCGAGGCGCAGGTTCGGCACCTTGTCCGCCGTGCCGCTGGTGATGAGGGAGGCCGCGGCCAGGGTGTTGTCGGCCATGAACGCAAACGTGCCGAGGGCGGCTGCGGGCACCCGGTCGGCGAAGGTCGGGTTGAAGGCGTGCACGAAGATCGGGACTTGCAGGCGCTCCGCCTCCTGGAAGAAGCCCAGCAGCCGCTCCTCGCCGAGCGAGACGCCGTCGATGTTGGAGCCGATCTCGATGCCGGCCAACCCGATCCTCTTGATCTCCGACAGTTCCTCGGCCGCGAGGTCGGGGTCCTGCAGCGGCACCGTGCCGAGGCCGAAGAACCGGCGACGATCCGTCTCGCAGAGGCCGGCGATGAACTCGTTGATCCATCGGCACAGGTCGCGGGCGTCCTTCGCCGGCAGCACGTAGTTCAGCAGCGGCGGCATCGGAGAGACGACCTCCGCGTCGACGCCGGCCTCGTCCATGGCGGCCAGCCGCCGTTCGGCGTCGAAGAAGACGTCCCGGGCGGTGAACCGGAGCTTCCCGGCGACGAGCAGGCGCGCCTCGTCGCCGTCCACGGGATCCGTGGGCTGCATGCTCGGCCAGCCCTCCCCCCGGGCTTCGGGAAACTCCCTAGGTAGGACGTGGGCGTGTAGGTCGATCAGCATGTCGGGCTCCCGGGTCTCCGGTCTCAGCCGTCGGGGCAGATGGCGACGTGCACCGCGTCCTCGCTGGGCACCTCGCCGGCCAGCGTCTCGATGGCCCGGGCGACGTCGGCCAGCTCGAAGGTGTGCGTGTGCATCTTCTCCAGCGGGAAGCGCCCGGACTCGATGATCCGGATCGCCTCGATATACGCCCGGGCGTCGACGCCGTACGCGCCGACCACGGTGATCGCCTTGTTGATGATCCGGTCGGTGACCACGTCCATCGGCCGCCCGCCCTTGAGCCCGGCCAGCACGACCCGGCCGCCGTGCCGCACCGCCTCCAGCGCGTCGCGGATGGGCTGCTCGGCGATCGGGGTGAGCTCGAGCACGACGTCCGCCAGCCGGCCATCGGTAATCTCCGTGACCCGCTCGACCACGTCCTCCTCGTCGACGTTGATCGTGTGATCGGCGCCGAACTCCCGCGCCAGCTCCAGCTTGCCGCGGTCCCGTTCCAGGCCGGTCACGATGACCGTGCCGGCGCCGACCGCCTTGGCCGCGATCACCGCCGCCAGGCCCCGCTGGCCCGGCCCCAGGACGAGTACGGTGTCGCCGAGCTGCGTGCCGCCCAGATGGCAGGCCCACCGGACGCCGGCGCCGAGCGGGTTGAACATCACCGCGACCTCGGCGGAGATGTCGTTCCGCATCTTGTGCAGGATGGCGTCCGGGTGCAGGTAGATGTAGTCGGCGTAGCCGCCCCAGAGGTACGGCTCCTTGTCCACCGGGCTGACCCCGTACCCGCCGCGCCTGTTCCGGCAGGCCATGTAGCGGCCGATCAGGCAGTCGTCGCAGGTGCGGCAGGGGATGATGATCTCCAGCGCCACCCGGTCGCCCGGCTGGACACCCCAACGGGCCGCCGCCCGCTCGCCGACCTCTTCGACGATGCCCAGCGGCTCGTGCCCGGGGATGAACGAGAACCCGCGCCCAGGTCCTCTCAGGGCGCCCTTGTACGACTCCACGTCGCTCCCGCAGATCCCGCAGGCCTCGATGCGCAGCAGCCCGTCGTCGGGACCGACGCGGGGCTTCGGGAACTCCCGCAGCTCGATCTGCCGAGGACCGGTCTGGACAGCCGCGCGAACCATGTCAGCCATGAGTACGGTCCTTCCCGTCCATTTGGCCGTGATCTTGCAGAAATTCAAATCCCCGGATTTGAATTTCTGCAAGATCACGGCCGTTGGGGATCTCCGGTGAGCCGGTGAAGCTCATGTGCCGGACCAGCGGGTGTGACGGCAGCGCGGCGCCGGCCTCGGGCCCGTAGCCGGTCACGACGTTGATCACGCCCGGCGGTATCCCGGCCTCCAGGGCGAGCGCCGCGAGGTACAGGCAGCTCAGCGGGGCGTCCTCGGCCGGCTTGACCACTACGGTGTTGCCCGCCCCGATCGCCGGCCCCACGTCGATCGCGGTGAGCGGCGCCGGGGTGTTCCACGGGATGATGCTGCCGCACACGCCGTACGGCTCCCGGATCGCCATGCCGAGCACGTTCGGGTTCGCCGTGGGCAGCGTCAGGCCGGTGATCTTGTCGACCAGGCCGGCCGTGTAGGTCAGCATCCGGCTCACCGGGGAGGGACCCCAGCTCGGCCGGCCGACCTCCATCGACTCCAGCCTGTCCAGGTCCGTCGCGTGCTGCTCGCACAGCCGGGCCCAGCGATACAGCAGGTCACCGCGGACCGCCGGGCTGGTGTCCCGCCACGCCGGGAACGCCTCGGCCGCCGCCCGTACCGCGGCGTCGACGTCGTCGGCCCGCCCCCTGGGCACCCGTAGCAGCAGGTCCTGGGTCGCGGGGTTGATCACGTCGATGGTCTCGCCGCTCTTCGCCGGTACCCATTCCCCTCCGACCAGGTGGGCGCCGTCGGTGAGCAGGGCCGCGACGTCCAGGCCGGCGGATCCGGCGGGTGCGGTGGTTGTCATGGTCCTCGCTTCTATCCTCTGCGGATCCGGGTCGCCATGTGCTCGGCGATCATCACGACGGTGAGGTGCAGGTTCGCCCTTGGCGCCGTGGGCATGACCGACGAGTCGATCACCCGCAGACCGTCGACGCCCAGCACCCGGCAGTCGGGGTCGACGACTGTGGTCTTCTCGTCGGGCGCGCCCATCGGGCACGTGCAGCACAGGTGGACCCTGTCGGTGATGACCTTCGGCAGGTCCTCCTTGGCCGGAAGCTCCACTCGATCGGTGAGGATCGTGGAGAACGCGGGGTGGCCGAGCAGCTCGGTGACGCGGTCCAGCGCGTCGTGCATCCGTACGAGATCACGCTCGTCGGTAAGCAGGCACTGCTCGACGAGGGGTTCCGCGGTCGGGTCGGCCGATCGCAGACTCAGCCTGCCGCGGGAGAAGACCTGCTCCTGTTGCACGATCATGAAGCTGTGGCCGAACCGCGCGCCGTTGTTCGGCAGCAGCATCATGTCGTTCACCCCGGCACCGCCGAGCCCGGAGGAGTACCGGAGGATGCAGTTGGTCATCCGGTTCCCGACGCTGCGCCGCGTGCTTTCCGCGGTCGGGAGCGCGATCATGAGCATCGCGTGGTCCTGCAGCGCCCGTCCGACCGGGAGGTCCTCGACGGCCTCGATGCCCAGGTCGGCGGCGGGTCCGACGCCAGACCGCATCAGGATCGCCGGTGAATGCGCGGCGCCGGTGGCCAGGATCACCTCGCCGCCCAGGTTGACCTCGATGCTCTCCCCGGCGGCCAGCCGTACCCCGCGGACCGTACGGGTGCCGGGGTGGAACAGCAGCGTGTCCACGTGCCGGCCACCGAGGACCGTCGGGTTGCGGCGGGTACGGGCCGGCTCCAGGTAGCCGTCGTTGGTCGACACCCGCCGCCCGTTCCGAATGTTCATCGCGAAGGGGGACAGGCCAGTGGAACCGGGCGCGTTGTGGTCGCCGTGCCAGGGAAAGCCGGAGTCGAGCACCGCGTCGCGGAACGCCGCGTCCGCACCGCCCCAGCCGTCCTGGGGCTCCCGGTACACCGGGACCGGGCCGCCGCGCCCGTGGTACGGCGCGTCGGGGAAGTCGTGTTCGTCCTCGAGCCTGACGAACGACGGCAGCGCCTCATCGAAGGACCAACCCTTGGCGCCGAGCCGCGCCCAGGTGTCGTAGTCGTCCGGCACGCCGCGGATCGCGCACAGGCCGTTGATCGTCGAGCTTCCGCCCAGCCCACGGCCCTGCAGGTAGCGGGACGGCTCCTGGGCCGGATTCCGCCGGGCGGTGAGTTCCGCCCACCAGAAGGCGGGGTTGCGCTCCACCGTCATGTCGACGTCGCGGGTGTGGAACTGCTCGGGCGTCTCCGCCGAAATGAAGTACGGCCCCGCCTCGAGCAGCAGAACCTGCGCCGCAGCGTCCTCGGACAGCCGGGCGGCGAGCGTCGCCCCGGCCGAACCGGCGCCGACGATGACGTAGTCCCAACCGTGATCCACTGTTCTCACCCGGGCCCGAGGTGTCCTCGCCGGTGTCCTCGTGGAGATTTCCACGACAAGTAACCTGACGACCGTCAATGAGTTCGTACCCTGTAGCCGGGTCGCCCGTCAAGAGCCCGCCCGCGACAAGGGCCGCAGCGCCGGCGACGCCCCTTGACAGGGATCCGATATCCAGCATTGAATCGGAAACGGTCGTAATACGTTCTGTCGTATATCTGAGGCCTCATGAAGACCCAAGCAGCGGTTCTCCGCAAGCCAGGTGAATGGTGGGAGATAACCGAGCTCGACCTCGATCCACCGAAGACGGGCGAGGTCCTCGTCCGCTTCATGGCGGCCGGGCTGTGCCATTCCGACGACCACATCCGGTCCGGCGACGCGCCCGCCCGGCTGCCGATGGTCGGCGGGCACGAGGGCGCCGGGGTCGTCGAGGCGGTCGGGCCCGGTGTCACCCGGACGAAGGAGGGCGACCACATCGTCTGCTCGTTCATCCCGGTCTGCGGTACGTGCCGGTACTGCTCGACCGGCCGGCAGAACCTGTGTGACGCCGGGAAGAACGCTGCGGTCGGCTGCCTGACCGACGGTACGTACCGCTTCCACGAGGGCGACCAGGACATCGGCGGTCTGTGTGTGCTGGGCACGTTCTCCCAGTACGCGGTGCTCTCCGAGTGGTCGTGCGTGCCGTTCGAACCGGACATCCCGTTCGAGCTGGCGGCGCTGGTCGGCTGCGGGGTGACCACGGGCTGGGGCTCGGCGGTGTACGCGGCCGGCGTCCAGCCCGGCGAGACGGTGGTGGTCTTCGGCATCGGCGGGGTCGGGATAAACGCCGTCCAGGGAGCCCGGTACGCGGGCGCGAAGAACGTGGTGGCGATCGACCCCGTCGAGTTCAAGCTGGAGATGGCGCAGGCCTTCGGGGCGACGCACGTCACGACTGACCCGGCGGAGGCCCAGGAGCTCCTCGTCGAGCTCACCCGCGGGCAGCTGGCCGACCACGCCATCCTCACGGTCGGGGTGATGAACGCCGAGGTCGTACGGCAGGCGGCGGGGATGGTCGGCAAGGACAGCCAGGTCACGGTCACCGGGGTCGGCAACTACGAGTTCCAGCTGCCCGGGGGGATGTTCACCGGGTGGCAGAAGCGGATCAAGGGTGCGCTCTTCGGAGCCGCGAATCCGCTGTACGACATACCGAGGCTGCTCGGCCTCTACCGGACCGGGGATCTCAAGCTCGAGGAGCTGATCACCCAGCGCTATCGGTTGGACCAGGTCAACGAGGGCTACCGAGACATGCTCGACGGCAAGAACATCCGCGGCGTCATGATCCACGAGCATGGGAGGTGACCATGGTTGACGAGGAGGGTCTCCAGGCGCTGCGCACGTCGCTGGAGGCCGACGGGTACCGGCTCGAAGTCCAGGAAGAGGGGGACAGGGTCGGCGTGCGGATCTCCGCGACGGCCGAGGCATGTGCGGACTGTCTGGTTCCGGAGCCGGTGCTGCGCGGCATCCTGCAGCAGACGCTGGGGGTACCCGAGGGCTCCATCGACCTCACCTATCCGCGCGGTTCCGAGGAGGCTAATTAATGGCATTGGACGAGGAGCTTTTCAGCCCCAGGCCGAAGAAAGAAGCCGAATTCAGCCCGGCTCCTCGGCTGACCTCGCTGGAGGGCGTCACCGTCGGTTTGCTCGACAACTACAAGGCGAACGCCGAACGGTTCTTGGGGTTTGTCGGGAAATTGCTGCAGGAGCGGCACGGCGTCGCCGAGCTGGTGCCCATGGGCAAGGAGGCGCTGTCGAAGCCGGCACCGGCGGAGTTGATCGCCGGCCTGGCCGCGCGCTCGCATCTGATCGTGACCGGCATCGGCGATTGAGGCTCGTGCAGTGCGTGCAGTGTGCACGACGCGATACAGGTCGAGGGGCACGACATTCCCGGGGTGGCGATCTGCACCGAACCCTTCAGCTACGGCGCCGCCCAGCTGGCCAAGATGCGCGGGGCCGAGGGCTTCCGGTTCGCGGTGGTCGAGCATCCGTTGGGCTCGTTGGGCGACGACGACCTGTGGCACCGCGCGGAGGCGGCGCTGCCGCAGGTGGTAGACATAGCGACCGGCTCCAGGTGAGTGCTCCATGGCCGCTGGCTCCGTGAGTGAGTTCATAGCGAAGATCGACGACTACATCGAGCAGGGTGTGACGGATGGGCTTCCGGTCATCCCGCCGAGCGTGGAGCGCGTCGAGGCGATGGTGGCGGCGTCGGGCAGGGGCGCCGACGAGGTGGTGGGTCTGCTTCCGCCGACGTACGGGGAGGCGAACGTACGCGATGTCGCGATCAACGCGACGATGGCGGGCTGCCTGCCGGAATACATGCCGGTGATCTTGGCCGCCGTCGAGGTCATGCTCGAGCCGAGTTTCCATCTGGATCATCTGGCGACGAGTACGAAGGGAAACGCCCCGCTGGTCATCGTCAACGGTCCGATCCGAAAGGAGATCGGGCTGAACTGCACCAAGAACGTGCTCGGCCCGGGGGCTCGCGCGAACGCGACGATCGGCCGGGCGATCAGGCTGTTGCTGATCAATGTCGGCGGCTCGGTGCCCGGCGTGACCGATCATTCCTGCTTCGGCCACGGCGGCAAGTACACCTACACCATCGGCGAGGACGAGGAGAGCAGCCCCTGGGAGCCGCTGCACGTCGAGTCGGGGTTCGCCGCCGAGGACAGCACGGTGACGGTGATGGGTTCCGAGGCCCCCCGCTACGTCAGCTCGGTCGCCAGCCCTAAATGTCCCGAGGTCACCCTGCTGCGCATCGCCGACACCATGAGCACGCTGGCCAGCTTCGGAATGACCGGCCGGTCGGAGGCCTTCGTGCTCCTCGGCCCCGACCATCGAAACGCCGTGGCCGAGGCCGGGTGGAGCAAGGCCGACGTCCGCAACTTCCTGCACGAGCGGTCCGGCCGGCCGGCCGCCGACCTCGACGCCGGTCAACCTCCCGATCGCCCCGGAAGCCTGCCTCACCTGCGGGAACGCGAAGGCTACCGGCCGGACGACTGGATTCCGGTCTTCGGCTCCGCCGACGACATCCACATCGTCGCCGCCGGCGGCGCGGGGATCGTCTCCCTGGTCTGCTACGGGTCACCCTCGCTGGACTACGGGCGGCACGGCCAACGCCGCATCGATCGACCGAACGGGGTGCCGAGGTGAATCACCACGATGCCGCGGCCCTGGTGGAGGAGTACCTCGAGTCGGAGCTCTCCGACGGGCTGCCCGTGGTGCCGCCCACCGCGGAGAGCGTCGCGGCGATGGTGGAGAGCATGGGCAGGCCGCCGGAGACGGTGATCGGGACGCTGCCCCCCGGCGACGCGGAGGCGACGGTTCGCCATATCGCGGCCAACGCGGTGCTGGCCGGGTGCCGGCCGGAGTACGGGCCGGTGGTGCTCGCCGCCGTGCAGGCGATGGCGCAGGATCGCTTCGCGCTGTACGGCGTCGCGTGCAGCACCAAGGGATCGGCGCCCCTGGCGATAGTCAACGGCCCGATCCGCAAGCGGATCGGGATGAAGGCGGGGGGCAACGTCTTCGGGCACGGGGTCAGGGCCAACGCCACGATCGGCCGGGCGCTGCGCCTGGTAGTGCAGAACGTCGCGCACGCGGCGCCGGACGTACTGGACCGTGCGACGTTGGGCCATCCCGGCAAGTACTCGTACTGCATAGCGGAGGACGAGGAGGATTCTCCGTGGGAGCCGCTGCACGTCGCGCGCGGCATGGCCGCGGACGAGAGCGCGGTGACCATGGTCGGTTGCGAGGCGCCGCGGCAGTTCGGTGTGCAGCAGAGCAGCGGCGAGGCCATCCTCTCCGCGGTGGCCCAAACCCTGGCGAACGTGGCGACCACCAACGGCATCGGAGGGCGGAGAAACGCACCGCAGGTGATCGTGTTCGCCAAGGAGCACCGGGACATCCTCGCCGAGGAGTCGTGGACCAAGGCCGCGATCAAGGAGTGGCTCGTCGACAACGCGGTGACTCCGTCCGGCCCGGCGATCTCCAGCGCGGACGACCTCCTGATAGTGGCGGCCGGGGGAGCGGTGGGGCGCTTCTCCTCCGTCTGTCCGGGGTGGACGTGGCAAAGTCAGCCGGTGACCGTACCGATTCCTGGTGGGTGACCCATGGCGCTGTCTTCCCCACGCGAAGCGGACACGATCGTCGATCCGCACGAGGGCGCGAGCAACCCGTGGATGGAGGACCGGATCGCGATGGTGACCGGCGGCCGGCACGGCGCCCGGGTGGCGGTGGTGGACCGGGACCCGGACGCCGTCATCGGTGACGTGTCCCGGGACGAGGACTGCCGTCGTGCCGTCGACGAGACCGTCGAGCGGTTCGGTGGCCTGGACACACTGGTCAACAACGTGGCCTCGGGGGACCGGGCCGGGTTGTTCGACGTCACCCCGGAGCGGTGGGACGAGCTGATCACGCTCAGCCTGACGACGGCCTGGCTGATGATCCGGCACGCGGTCCCCGCCATGACGGCGTCCGGCAGGCCCGTGTCCGAGACGGCCGGGGGAGGCGCCGTGGTGAACATCTCCTCTGTCGCCGCCCAGGGGCGCGGCCCCGGCAGCGTATACGGAGTCGCGAAGGCCGGGTTGGAGAACCTCACCAAGGGCGCCGCCTCCCTGCTGGGTCCGCAGGGGATCCGGGTGAACTGCGTACAGCTGGGCGCGATCTGGACGGCGATGGCGGCGCGGGAGCATCGCCGGCGAAGCGTCGCGCTGAGGACGGAGGGCACCTCCTGGGACGCGGCCTACGCCGCCCTCTTCCTGGCCAGCGACCGCGCCCGCTGGATCTCCGGCCACGTACTCACCGTCGAGGGCGGCGGCCTCTACCGCGGCCCAATGCACGATCCGCAGGGCACCCCCGAGGAGAGACGCCCATGACGACACGGGTCGCCCTCGTCACCGGCTGCGGCAAGCGGGACGGCATGGGGCAGGCGATCGCGCGCAACCTGGCCGCCTCGGGCGTCGCGGTGGTGGTCTCCGATCGAGTGCCCACCGGTGTACTGAACCAGCGCCAGGAGAAGGTCGGCCTACCTGAACAGGGCTCCTGGCGCGGCGTGGAGAGCCTGGTCGAGGAGATCACGAAGGACGGCGGTACGGCGTCGTACGTGCTGGGCGACATCGGGGCGGAACCGGATGCCCAGGAGATGGTGGATACCGCTGTCGAGCGGCACGGCCGGCTGGACATCCTTGTCAACGGCGCCGCCGCGCCGCAGGGCCCAGACCGCCGGGACGTCGAGGAGGTGCCGCTCGAGGTCTTCGACGAGGTGGTGCGCATCAACCTGCGCGGCACGTTCCTGATGTCGCGGTTCGCGGTTCCGATCATGCGACGGCAGCGCTGGGGCCGGATCGTCAACATCTCGTCGCTGGCCGGCCTCTCCGCCGCCGCGCGCTCGACCGCGTACTCGGCGTCGAAGGCCGGCGTGATCGGTCTCACCCGGTCCCTGGCGATGGACGTGGCGCCGTGGGGGATCACCGTCAACGCCATCTGCCCTGGGCTGGTGGCGACGAGCCGGGCGATCCTCAGCGACGACCCGGACGTCGACGCCGACGCCGAAATGGAGCGGCGAGCCCAGAGCATCGCCGTCGGCTGGGTCGGCCTGCCGGAGGACATCGCCGCCGCTGTCGGGTACCTCACCTCGGAGGGCGGCGGCTACGTGACCGGACAGACCCTCGTGCTCGACGGCGGGGGCTTCACCCGCTTCCCAGCGGCCCGCCCCACCTGACGCCGAGATTCATGTTAGGGGCCCGTTTCGTCCCGATTGTCACGCCCACAACATAGATCTCGGCGGTAGCTCGGCGAGTTGCGCTCCCCAAGAGGGCGGGCTATTTTGTAAACAGTAGTGATCTGTTTATAAATGGAGGCCGGCCTCATGGGCGAGGCGACGAAGGCTTCGACGGATGTACTGGTTGTCGGCGCGGGGCCGACCGGTCTCGCGCTGGCGTGCAGCCTGCTGCAGCACGGGGTCCCGGTGCGCGTGGTGGACAAGGCGCCCGGACCGGCCACCACGTCGCGGGCGAACATCCTGCACGGCCGCGGCGTGGAGGTCCTCAACCGGCTGGGCGCGCTCGGCGACCTGCCGCAGCGATCGATCGAGCCGATCAAGCTGGCCACCTACGTGAACGGGCGGCCCTTGATCACGCTGGACCTCCTTGACCTCTTCAACGTCACGGGTGCCCAGTATCGGCCGATGTACGTGTCTCAGGCCGAGATCGAGGCGGGGCTGCGCGGCCGCCTCGCCGAGCTGGGCGGAGCTGTTGAGTGGGACAGCCCATTGGTCGAGGCCGAGCAGGACGACTCCGGCGTCACCGCGACCCTCGGCAAGGAGCAGACGGCCCGCGCCGGGTGGTTGGTCGGCTGCGACGGTGCGCGCAGCACGGTGCGCAAGCTCGCCGGCATCGGCTTCCCGGGCGTTCCGGTGATCGAGCAGTTCCTGCTCGCCGACGTGCACGCGGATTGGGGTCACGACCGGAGCGGAGGTTCCGTCTATATGCACCGCGACGGCGTGGTCCTCGTCATTCCGATGCGCATGGTCGGTCGCGCGGACGACCTGTGGCGGCTGATGGCCAACGTACCCGCCGAGGACGAAGCCGAAATGGACGAGCAAGCGATCATCGAGCGGTTCCGGCGGCTGCTGCCCGAGCGTGCTGGCGTGACGGACGTGCGGATCCGCGAGGCGGCCTGGACGTCGGTCTTCCGCATCCACCGCCGGCTGGCCGACGAGTACCGGCGCGGTCGGATCCTGCTCGCCGGCGACGCCGCGCACACCCACAGCCCGGTGGGCGGTCAGGGCATGAACACCGGTTTCGGTGACGCGGAGAACCTGGCCTGGAAGCTGGCGCTGGTCGCGCGCGGCCGGGCGAGCGAGGTGCTGCTGGACACCTACCAGGTCGAACGCAGACCGTTGGCGGCCGAGGTGCTGAAGACCACGACGACGAACACCAAGCTCCTGGTGGGTGAGGGTCCATTCATGCGGTTCCTCCGGGACCGGGTGCTCCTCCCGATAGGCAATCTGCGACCCCTACAGCGCCGAAACGTCGCCGTCGCCTCACAGCTGTGGGTGAGCTACCGGCGCGGCCCGCTGGGCCGCGGGTTCCGGTTCGGGTCCAGGCCGCGGCCGGGCGATCGGGTGCCGGACCGGGAGTGCGTGCGCGCCGACGGCGGCGCGACCCGCCTGCACGGCGAGCTCGGCGGGCGCTGGGCGCTGCTCGTGCCGGCAAGCGGCGCGGATGCGTGTGTCAAGACGGCGGCCGACCGGCTGGGGGAGTACGTGACCCCGCTCACCCGTACCTCCAGGTTCGACGAGGTGTGGCTGGTACGGCCGGACGCCCACCTGGCCTGGCGCGGCCGGCCCTACCCGGCTGGACTCGAACGCTGGTTGGAGGGCGCGCTGCGGCACGGACGGGCGGGACGGTGACCGAGACCCGCAGGTCGGGCCGCGGCAGACCCCGCGACCCCGAGGCGGACACGGCAATCCTGAGGGCCGCGCTGGAGCTGTTCGTTGAGCGCGGCGTGGACGGCACGAGCTTCGAGCAGATCGCCAAGCGGGCCGGCGTGGCGAGGCTGACCCTCTACCGGCGGTGGAGCTCGAAGGAGGAGCTGCTCGCCCGCGCGATCGAGTCGACGCTCGACGAAGCCCCGAAGCCCTCGGTCGAGGAGGCGGCGCGACTACCGTTGGTCGAGCTGGTCGAGCGGGCGCTGCCGGCGGCCGTCGGGATCATGGCGGATCCGGGGTTTCCCGCCATGATCGCCCAGATCATGGGTTCGACCGTGCGCTATCCGACGCTCATGGCCACCTACTGGGAGCACTACATACTGCCACGGCGGCGGATCGTCCACCTGATGCTGGAGCGCGCCAAACAGGAGGGCACGGTGGCAGAGGACGCCGACATCGACGTCCTGATCGACATGATGGTCGGCGCCATCATGTGGCGCGTGCTCCAGCCCAAGCCCTTCGACGCCGCCGAAGCGCGCCGCTACCTGGAGGCCGTATATCGGCAGACGGGCCTGCTGCCCGCGCAGCGGCCGGGAAGTGTAGAAGCGTAACGTGCGCCGTAACCGTCGTCTGGAAACGAGTCGTAGTTTTGGGTCCGGAGAAGAGATCCCGGAGCCGTCGCACGGCGTGGGGTTGCCGGGACGGTCCGCTAGCTATCGACGAGCTGCGCCGTGCGGTGGTGGGTGGCGAGATCGGCGAGTTCGCGGTCGTGCCGGGCGAACAGCTGGCGTACCCGCATCTCGGCGAGCGGGCCGAGCCCGTCGTAGATCTCGATGAACAGCCGCCGCGCCTCCGCCCGGGGCCACGCCGGGGGCAGCAGCTCGCCCGGCAGTTCGGGGTCCATCCCGGGGAAGGTCCGCCACACGTCCATGACCTCGGTGCGGGCGACCAGGGCCTCGGCGGGGGTGACGGTGCCGGCGCGGGTGCGCTCCGCCCATGCCCGCCAGGTCTCGAGGAACTCCTCGTAGCTGTGCCGAAGGCCCTCGAGATCCCATGCGGCCAGCGGGTCGCCAAGGGAGGGGGAGGCCGCGTGCGGGGTACCGGTGACCAGCGTCGCGGTCTGCAGGCCGAGTTCGTCGAGGACCTCGCGCACCTCGCGGGCCCGGTCCCGGGGCGACACCCAGAGGGCGTCGTAGAGCGGGGCGTAGCCGAGCCAGCGAAGACGTTCCCGAAGCGCGTGCCGGATCGGACGTCGTGCCTCGGGGACGGAGAAGGCCACGAAGGTCCACCGGCCGTCCCAGGACGGCTCGTCGAAGCCGAAGGACACGATGCGCCGGCCGCCCTCGGTAAGGACCGCGGCGGCGCGGCGGGTGAGCGCGTAGAACGTGCGCCGGCCCCGCTTCTCCCAGCGCAGCAGCGACCGGCGGGTGAGCCGGTTGAGCGCGGCGCGGGCGCTGAACGCGGTGACGCCGAACTCGGCCAGCAGGTCGACCAGGGCTGCCGAGGGGAGGTACTCGTCGCGTTCGTACCAGTAGTCGCCGAGCAGGGTGAGCAGCAGGTGTTGTGTTTGCGCCTGTGACCCACGGGCCGCGGGCACCTGGTCGTGCCCGTTCCCCTCCGGCTCCGCGTCGATCACACTTGGCTCCACCATGGACGGAAGCCTATCGGAGCCGTACGGAATCCCCCCGCAGACATCCACCAGACGGTGACAAATACAAGTCATCCTGCTTGACGCGCGTGGCGGGAACCGAAAACTTGGTGCTACCCGACTGGGGCGTCTACCTTCTCGGGTGGAAGCTCGCGTCCCGACGACGTTTCGGAAGGTTTGTCAGTGGTCGACCAGCGCCCCGCCGCGGTGAGCGGCCACCCGCTGCGTCCGCTCTTTCGCCCCCGCGGGATCGCCGTGGTCGGCGCCTCGGCCGATCCGGCGAAGGCCGGGAACGCCATGATGCGCGCGCTCGCCGGTTTCCCCGGTCGGCTCGTACCGGTGAACCGGGGCGGCGGGGAGATCGAGGGACGGCCCGCCTCTCCCACCGTGGCCGCGGCCCCCGGGCCCATCGACCTGGCGGTGTTCGTGCTTCCCGCGGCCGCGACCCCCGCAGCCCTTGAGGACTGTGCCGCGGCCGGGGTGCGCGCCGCCGTCGTCTGCGCGGGCGGATTCGCCGAGTCCGGCGCCGAGGGGGCTCGGCTGCAGCAGGAGGTACGGGAGGCCGCCCGGCGGCACGGCATCCGCCTGCTGGGTCCCAACACCTCCGGCTTCGTCAACCCCGCCGACCGGGTCTGCGCCTGCTTCCTCCCCGCCGTCGGCGACCTGCCCGCGGGCGGGATCGGCATCGTGGCGCAGAGCGGCGGCGTCAACCTGGCCCTGTCCTTCCTCCTCGCCGCGGACGGCGGCGGCCTGCGCCTGGCCCTGGGGCTGGGCAACGCCATCGACGTCGACGCCGCCGACGTCGTCGACTACCTCGCCGACGACCCCGGCACCCGGGTGATCGCCCTGCACGTGGAGGGTGTCGCCGACGGGCGGCGCCTGTACGAGACGGTCCGCCGTACCGTGCCCCGCAAACCGGTGGTCGCCCTCACCGTCGGCCGCACCGACGTCGGCGACTTCGCGCGCTCCCACACCGGGTCGCTCACCGGGCGCTTCGCGCTTACCCGGGCCGCGCTCGCCCAGGCCGGCGCCGTGGTCGTGGACGAGCTGACCGAGCTCGCCGACGCGTGCCGGGCGTTCGAGCTCGCCCGCGCCGCCCCGTCACCCCGGCCCGGGATCGGGGTCGTCACCGCGCAGGCCGGCCCCGGCCTCCTCATCGCCGACGCGCTGCGCTCGCGGGGCGCCACGGTACCCGAGCTCGCGCCGGCCACCCGCGAGCGGCTGGGCGGCCTGCTCCCGCCGATCACCTACCAGCGCAACCCGGTGGACACCGGGCGGCCCGGCCCCAGCTTCCCCGAGGTCCTCGGGGCGGTGGCCGGGGACCCCGCCGTCGAGGCGCTGCTGGTCTACGCGCTCGACGAGCCGGACGTCCTCGATCCCGCCGCCGCCGTCGGTGCCGCGGCCGACGTTCCGGTCGTCTACGGCTGCGGCGGCCCGGAGGCGGCCGTGGCGGCCCGGCAGCGCGACCTGGCCGCCGTCCGTACCCCGCTGTTTCGATCCCCGGACCGCGTCGCCCACGCCGCCTGGGCGTTGGCCGCCGACGCCCGCGCCGCACACAGACTCGCCGACCCCCGGCACGTCGCCGAGCCCGCGTCTCGGCCGCCGGGGGAGCTGGTGGGCGGGGGAGGCGCGGGCCTCGACGAGGACCGCGCCAAGGCGGTTCTGGAGCGGGCCGGGCTCCGCGCGCCGGTGCGGCGGATCTGCGGGAGCCGGGCCGAGGCGCACCGGGCGTTCGACAAGCTGCACCATCCTGTCGTCGTCAAGGCCTGCCATCCGGCGCTGCGGCACAAGACCGACGTCGGCGGCGTACACGTCGGGATCATCGACGCGTCCGGGCTCGACAGGGCGCTCGATGCCATCGACGCCCTCAACTCCTCCCGCGACATCCGCTACCTGATCGAGGAACAGGCCGGTCTCGGCCTCGAGCTCATCGTCGGCGGGCTGCGGGACGCCGCGTTCGGAGCCACCGTGCTGCTCGGCCTCGGCGGCGTGGCGGTGGAGCTCACCGCCGACCCCATCCTGCGGCTGGCCCCGCTCACCGAGGCGGACGCCGCCGAGATGGTCGAGGCGCTGCCCGGTGCCCTCCTGGACGGGTTCCGGGGCAACCCGCCGATCGATCGGGGTGCCGTCGTCGCCGTACTGCGTGTGGTGGGCGACACGCTGGTGCGCCACCCCGACATCGCCGAGCTCGACATCAACCCGCTGCGCCTCACCGCCGAGGGACCGCTCGTCCTCGACGCGCTTATCGAGGTTGCGAAGGAGGAGCAACAGTGACAGACCCCAGCGCCCTGCTCACCACCGTGGTCGGGAGCTACCCGCAGCCGAACTGGCTCGTCGACCGGGAGATGCTGGGCGGCCGGCTGCCGCCGAGGGTGCGGGCGACCGAGATCTGGCGGGTGGACGGGCGCTTCCTCGCCGAGGCGCAGGACGACGCGACCCGCCTCGCGATCCTGGACCAGGAGCGCGCGGGCGTCGACGTGATCACGGACGGCGAGATGCGCCGGGAGAGCTACTCGAATCGCTTCGCGACGGCCCTCGGCGGGATGGACATCGAGAACCCGGGCACCGCCCTCGACCGGACCGGACACCCCAACCCGGTACCGCGGGTGGCCGGTCCGATCCGCCGCACCCGGCCCGTCGAGGTGGAAGACCTGCTGTTCCTGCGGCGCAACACCGACCGCAAGGTGAAGATCACCCTGCCCGGCCCGTTCACCATGGCCCAGCAGGCGCAGAACGACTTCTACCCCGACGGGCGCAGCCTCGCGCTCGACCTCGCGGCCGCCGTCAACGAGGAGATCAACGACCTCTTCGCGGCCGGCGCCGACATTGTCCAGATCGACGAGCCGTACCTGCAGGCCCGGGCGGAGGCGGCGCGGGAGTACGCGGTCGAGGTCATCAACCGGGCGGTCGAGGGGGTACCCGGACCTGTGGCGCTGCACACCTGCTTCGGGTACGCGGCCATCGTGCACAACCGACCCGCCGGCTACTCCTTCTTGGCCGAGCTGAACGACTGCGCCGTGGACACGCTCTCGATCGAGGCGGCGCAGCCGAAGCTCGATCTGTCGATCCTCGAGCAGGTGCCGGACAAGGGCGTGATCCTCGGCGTGCTGGACCTCAGCGATCCGACCGTGGAGTCGCCGGAGGACATCGCGGACCGCATCCGGGAGGCCCTGCGGTACGTACCGCCGGAGCGGCTACAGGTGGCGCCCGACTGCGGGATGAAGTACCTACCTCGTGACTTGGCCTTCGACAAGCTGCGGGCGATGGTGGAGGCCGCGCGCGCCGTAACCCAGCCCTGACCCAATAGTGTGACCAATCCTGTCTTCACTTTGGCTGCACGTATTATTTAGTGCGCGTCATCGCAGTCCAGCGAGGAGTGGGGCAAGTGTCATCACGTGCCGAGGTCGACCCCGACGGTGGGGGTGCGGCCGCCGGTGGTCATCTGCCGGTGGTGTCGGCGATTCGTAGCGCCATCGTTCGGGGGGAGTTCGTTCCGAACCAGCGGTTGATCGAGGCGGAT